>NZ_JBOFBI010000276.1:0-9095 GCF_051645465.1 Tabrizicola sp.
ACGTCGATTTTCTGAAACCGGGTGGTGTGCTTGACGGAAGGGCGGATGCGGTAGCACCAGGTCCGCTCGGGATGTGGTTTCGTGAAGGCCGAGCCGGACAGCTGTTCGGCATAAAGCCCGTAGGCGCATTTCTGGGGGCTGTTCTGGCCTTGGGGCAGGGCGCCCGGCAGGGCCTCGGTTTCGAAATCGTTCGCGAATCCAGGCATATAGCCTTCGTTCAGGCCAGTGCCGCCAGCCGCGCGGATCATGCCTTTGGGAAGCGAATGGCGGGTCATGGGGACCTCCTCGAAGCCTGAAGCCGCCGGGCGGGGCGGGGTGCCGGGAATAAGTTGATTAATAGTTGCATGTGCAACCAAGTCAAGCTTAACGTGACAAGCAATTCGCGGCACCTTAGGGCACCGGCATGTCGACCAAAGTGATCCTGCATGACTACTGGCGTTCGTCCTCGGCCTATCGGGTGCGGATCGGGCTGAACCTTCTGGGGATTGCCTATCAAAGCGTCCCGGTTGACCTCGCCTCTGGCGGTCAGAAGACGGCTGCGCATCTGGCGGCCAATCCGCAGGGCTTGGTGCCAGTGTTGGAGATCGACGGGCTGAAGCTGACACAATCCGTGGCAATTCTGGAATACCTCGACGAGACTCGGGGAGCAGGCTTCCTGGCGAAAGATGCAGCCGGGCGGGTGCGGGCGCGGGCTCTGGCGCATGCAGTCGCGATGGACATCCAGCCCGTCTGCAACCTGCGCGTCGCAAGCCATGCCGTCAGCCTTGGCGGGCGGGCGACGATGGAGGGCTGGATGAGCCATTTCATCGCACTGGGCTTTCAGGGGCTTGAGGCGATGCTGGCAGAAGGGCCAGAGACGCCATTCTGTCATGGCGATGCGCCCGGCCTGGCCGACCTCTGCCTTCTGCCGCAGGTCTACAACGCCCGGCGCTGGGGGGTGGACTTGAAGCCCTACCCCCAGATCGCGGCGATCGCCGCCCGGATGGAGGCACTTGCACCGGTCGCCGCCGCGCATCCGGACCGCGTCAGGCCGGGGGGGTGAGGATGGAGGGCAAGGGCTTCGACCTGCAGGACTTCCTGCCCTATCTCCTGAACCAGGCGGCCGAGGCAACGTCGCGCGGGTTCGAGCGGGTCTACAAGACAAGCTACGGCATGACCCGGACGCAGTGGCGGGTGCTGGCGAACCTGGGCCGGTTCGGGGCGATGACGGCACGCGACATCTGCCGGATCAGCCATATCGAGAAGACCAAGGTCAGCCGGGCCGTAGCAGCGCTGGAGGCCGAAGGGATGCTTGCCCGCGCGCCAAGCTCTGAGGACGGGCGGGCCGAAGTTCTATCGCTGACCTCTCGCGGCCGCGAGGTTTTTGCGGATCTAGGCCAGCGGGCGCTGGCCTTCGACTTTGAACTGCGCGCCAGGCTTGGGCCCGAGGTCGCCCAGACGATTGACGCGATCCTGCGCGAGATAAGCGCGTTGCATGTGGGTGTCGGGCGGGAGCCCGAGGACCGCTAGCAATCCCTCCTCGTTCGACTTCGTCTCCTCGTCGGAGCCGCCGCAGCGAGGAGTGACGAAGTCATCGACGAGCGGCCGTCAGACCAAGCCCTGCGCAGCGATACGAGCCGCGAGCCTCTCGGCATCCTTCCAGGCGCCCCAGATGAAGGCAGAGCCGCGGCAGGAGAGCCAGGGAAGGCCGATGAAGTAGAGGCCGGGGATTTCGGTGATGCCGTCAGTGTGGCGGGGGCGGCCGTCCTCGCGGAAGATGTCGAGGTCGATCCAGCTGAAGTCGAGCTTGAAGCCGGTGGCCCAGACGATGGAGGTGATGCCCTCCCTGCCAAGATCGAGGCTGAGGATCGGGTCGGTTACGCAAGGCGGCAGGGGGAGGAGCCGGCGCGCCTCGGGTTCTTCAGGCAGGTCGAGGGCGTTCGCCTTGGCATAGGCGTCGGCTTCGTCGAGGACGGAAAGGTAGTTCCGGTCGCCGTTCTCGATGTTGGTCTGCAGGTCGGGGGCGAAGTGGAGCTGGCCGTCACGGTAGTCTCCCGCCCGGCCGAGGAGGGTGATGCCGAGGGCGGCGAGGCGGCGGAAGTCCATCGTGTGGCCGCCATAGGCGCCGGAGACGGCGATGGTGATGTGCTCGGTGCCCGGCGTGGGGGCCTTCATGTCCCACTTGCCAAGCTTTCCCAGCCACCAGACGAAGTCCTTTCCCCGGTAGCGGCGGGGCGGGCGGTCGTGGGGGCCGAGCGAGAGGAAAACCTTGCGGCCCGCCCGCGCCAGTTCCTCGGCGATCTGGGCGCCGGAGGAGCCCGCGCCGACGACGAGGACGGCACCTTCGGGCAGGGCGGCGGGGTTGCGGTAGGCGGTGGAGTGGAGTTGGGTGATGGTCGGGTCCGTGACCGCTGTCGGGATCAGCGGGCGCTGGAAGGGGCCGGTGGCTACGACGACGTTCTGGGCCTGGATATCGCCTTGCGAGGTGGTGGCGCGGAAGCCCTCGCCGTGGCGTTCAAGGCGGGTCACGTTCACGCCGGTTTGGAGGGGGAGGGCGCGGTCCCTGGCGAAATCTTCGAAGTAGCGGGCGACGCGGTCTTTGGTCGGGAAGGCCTCGGGGTCAATGTCGTCGAAGGTCGCCTCGGGGAAGCGGTCGTGCCAGGCGGGGCCGTTGGCGACGAGGCTGTCCCAGCGCTCGGTTCGCCAGCGTTCGGCGATGCGGGCGCGTTCGACGACGAGGTGGGGCAGGCCCTGTTTCTGGAGGTGGGCAGAGGTGGCGATCCCGGCCTGACCGCCGCCGATGACGAGGGTGTGGACCTTTTCGGTCATGGGCAGGGCCGTCCGGAACGAGGAGGCCATGGGCACAGTGCACAAGAATTCCGCCCCTTATGGATCAAAGGCTTGCAAAGGGACGTTAGAGATCTGTTCATATTTCGCCTGCGCCTATTCATCGCCGGGGACCCCATAGGATGGCGCCTTGGTCGGGTCGTCGGCGCGTTGCACATAGGCCTGCATCTGGGGGGCGTAAACGTCCCAGGCTGCGCGGAGCATGGCGATGGGGTCGTCGGCCCAGTCGATCCTCAGGTCAACAAGCGGCCAGGAAAGCCGGTCGGCGATCTTGAGGCCTGCGGAGCGGACCGGGCCTGCCTCGCCGCCCGCCTTGAGGCCCGCTTCCAGCGCCTGCATCAGACGCTCGCCCAGGTGACCCAGTGCTCCGGTGAAGGTCTCGACCATGGCGAGGGGGATCAACTCGTTTGCCAGAAGATTGCCGCCGGCCGCACAATTCTCGGCCCGGGCTTCGGCCCAAAGACCCAGGACCTGTGATCCCGAGTGGATTGCGGTGCTGCCCGTGCGGTCGATGACCAGAAGCTGGCGGTACTCGATGTGTTGGCGTCCCCGAGTGATGGCCCGAAGGGCCTCGGGGGCGGTCAGCCCCTCGGCGAGGCGGTCGAGGATCAGGGGGCCGAGGGCGGGATCAGTGATGTTCTGGCTGGCGACTGCGCCCACCCCCGCCCGGACATGCGCGCAGCGGGCGGCGACGGCGGGGGAGGAGGAAGAGATGGCCATGCCGAACTGGCCGGTCTTGGCGCAGCGGGCGATGAGGGAGAAGGTCATTTCTCATCGTCCGGGATCACGGCGGTGCCATCGATTTCCACGAGCCAGGAGGGCCGGGCAAGCGCGGTCACCACGACGCCGGTCGACACCGGATGCACGCCCTTGATGTACTCGCCCAGGGTCCGGTAGACCGCCTCACGGTGGCGGACGTCGGTCAGGTAGACGACGATCTTGCACAGATGCTCCATCTTGCCGCCGACCTCTTCCAGCAGCTGGCGGATGTTCTGCATGACCTTGTGGGTCTGTTCGACCGGATCGTGACTGCCGATGTCCTTGGCCGTATCCAGGTCCTGCGGACACTGGCCGCGCAGGAAGACGATGCGGCCCCGGGCGACGACGGCTTGGGCCAGGTCATTGTCGAGTTTCTGTTCTGGGTAGGTGTCACGGGTGTTGAACTTGCGGTGGCGGAAGTGCGTCATCGGTCGGGTCCTGCGGGTGAGGGACGGTTTTCAAATTGAGCGCTTGCGCGCATTCCTTTTGTCTCGCCTCTGCGCGTGAAGAACGCGCAGAGGCTCGGGTGAAGGGCCTCCGGCGGGGATATTTGCAGACAAGAAATGATCTGGCGAGGGTCATGGCAGAAGCGAATGGCCAGGGTCCAGGGCGGCGATCTCGCGGCGGAAGGTGAGGGCGTCGCCGGGGTCGGGCTGGTCGAGGCTTTCAGCCCAGTTGCGCCCCGCATAGGTCGCCCAGGCTATGGGGCCGGGCGCGGCGGCGTCTCCGATGAGTTTGAGGGACTTGATGCCTGCGGCCTGCCAGTTCTGGGCTTTGGTGGCGTGGTAGAGGGTGTCGTCGGGCGTGCGGGAGGTGACGAGGACAACGGCGTCGGTCGGGAGGGCGGACTGGCGGCCGGTCCAGGTGCAGGCGAGGGTTGTTTCATTTCTGCCAATGGCTTCCGGGGCTTTGTTGAGATGTATCTCGGTGCCGATCTTGAGGAGGCGGCACATGATTGTGCCTTGTTCGAGGGTGTTGTCGGTCCATTCGGCGACCTTGGCGGCTGGGGTGACGAAATGGACGCGGTTGCCTTTCTGGACGAGGAGTTCGGCGAGGACGGAGCCCATGTAGAAGTGGTCGTCGTCGTAGAGCATGACGTTGCTGCCTTCCGGGCAGCGGCCCGCCATCAGGTCGTCTGGCGTGTAGACCGGCATTGCCGGGTCGGTCGGGATCGGGTGAAGGTGCTGCCGCGCGACGGCATCGCGCCGCCAAGTGCTGCCGGTGGCGATGGCGACGTGGTCGGCGGGGATAGTGAGGATGTCTTCAGGGGTGAGGCGGCTGTCGCGGTAGATTTCGACGTTGGCGAGAGGGGCGAGCTGTCCCGTGCGGTAATCGGCGACGCGGCCCCAGGCTGAGAGGCCGGGGAGGTGGCGTTCCTTTGCGACGCGGCCGCCGAGGGTGGTGGTGGCCTCGGCGAGGGTGACCTTGTAGCCGCGTCTGGCGGCTTGCACGGCGGCTTCGAGGCCCGCGGGGCCTGCGCCGATGATGAGGACGGACGCGCTGTTGCCCTTTGGGTGGGCGCGTTCGGGGTGCCAGCCTTTGCGCCACTCCTCCATGAAGGCGGTGTTCTGGGTGCAGCGGGAGATGGCCCCGGTCATGTCTCCGCTGACGCAGATGTTGCAGCCGATGCATTCGCGGATGTCTTCGTAGCGGCCTTCCTGGACTTTGAGCGGGAGGAAGGGATCGGCGATGGAGGGTCTTGCGGCGCCGATGAAGTCGAGGGTGCCGGAGGTGATCTGGCGGACCATGGCGTCGGGGCTGGTGAAGCGGCCGACGCCGACGATGGGTTTGGGGGTGAGGTCCTTGATGCCTTTGACAAGGTCTTCCTGCGCGCCTTCGGGGGTGAAGCGGGCGGTTGCGGAGCAGGCCTCCCAGGTGCCATGGGCGAGATCCCAGAGGTCGGGGAGGTCGGCGTGCATGGCGATGAAATCGCGAAGCTCAGTGTTGGAGAAGCCTTTTGGCCCGGCCTCGTGGAGGGAGAGGCGGAGGGTTATGGCAAGCTCGCCCTTGGTGGTTTTTCTAGCGTCTTCAATTATCTCGCGGACGAACCTCGAGCGGTTTGTGAGCGTGCCGCCGTATTCGTCGGTGCGGTGGTTGGTGGCGCGGGAGAGGAAGTGCTGCAGGATACCGAAGCCATGGGCGCCGTAGAGGCAGATGAGGTCGAAGCCTGCCTGTTGTGATCTGCGGAAGGCGTTGCGGAACCAGCGGCGGAGGTTCTTTATGTCTTCCTTATCCATGCTGCGGGCTTGGACGGGGTCTGCGGTGAAGGTCAGGATCGGGCCGCCGGTGACGGCGAGGGGGACCTCGCGGCTGTAGAGGTTCGGGCCGTTGATGCCGCTGTAGGCGAGTTGGATGCCGGCGAGTGCGCCGTGGGATTTCATTGCCTCGGCCATGCGGGCAAGGGCGGGGAGGTCGCGGTCGTCCCAGAGGTGTTGTTCGATGAAGGGGGTGATTTCACTGGTCGGGTGGATTTCGGTCTGTTCGGTGAAGATCACGCCCCAGCCGCCCTCGGCCTTGGTGCGGCGCATTTCGGTGACGGCGGAGGGATCGCGGTAGCCGCCGCCGTTGCAGTGGGGGACCTGGTAGAAGCGGTTTTTCGCGGTCTTGGGGCCGATCTTGAGGGGGGTGAAGAGGATGTCGTGGCGGGGGTCGCGGGTCATGTTGCGGCCCGGAGGTCGGCGGATTGGGTCGAGAGGCGGGTGGGGTCTCGTGGCGGGATGTCGGCGATGAGGAGGGCGGGCGTGTCTCCGGCTTGGGCGAGGATTTCGCCGTGGGGGCCGACGATGAGGGAGCCGCCGACGTATGTGAGGTCGCCTTCGGTGCCGCAGTAGTTGGCGTAGGCGATGGTGATCCCGTGGTTCGCGGCCATGGCGGGGACGGTGTGGCGGATGACGTGGGTGAAGGGCTGCATGTTGGCAGTGGGGGCGAGGATCGTCGTGACCCCGCGGTCGGCGAGGGTCTTGATGTGGGGTGCGAACTCTATGTCGTAACATATTAGGATTGCTACGCTTTCTGTTCCAAGCGGGAAGGTGGCGTAGGCGTCGCCGGGTGTGTAGAGGGCTTTCTCGCGGGGACCGTAAAGCTGGATCTTGCGGTAGTTGGCGAGGAGCGAACCGTCGGGGCCGAAGCAGGCGGCGGAGTTGTAGATGCGGGTGCCGTCACGCTCGGCGTAGCCGGTGACGAGCGCGCAGCGGTGGTGTTTGGCGGCGGCGGAGAGGCGGTGGAGGGGCGGGCTGTCGAGGGGGAGCGCGCGGGTGGGGATGTCGGGCTGGTTGTAGCCGGGAAGCCAGACCTCGGGCAGGACGAGGGCTGCGGCGTCCAGGGCTGCGGCGGCGGCAAGCGCTGCTTCGGCCTGGATCAGGGCGGCTTCAAGATCGGCTGCGGGCGAGGTGCCTTGCCAGAGTGCCAGTCGCATGCCGGGCTCCGTTGCTGCTGGTCGGCGGGAGAATACCCCCGGAACGTGGGGATCAGTCTAGCTTTGCATTCGTGAGGGGGTATATACCCCCAATGAGGTATGTCCGATGACGCTTGTCCCGCCCCCAGTTTTCGAAGACCGGCTTGGCCACGCCATTGCCACCTTGGGGCAGGACGGGTTCGGGGCAGCACTTTGGGAGGTT
Source organism: Tabrizicola sp. (assembly GCF_051645465.1). Taxonomy (GTDB): domain Bacteria; phylum Pseudomonadota; class Alphaproteobacteria; order Rhodobacterales; family Rhodobacteraceae; genus Tabrizicola. Next base: position 7,203 of record NZ_JBOFBI010000276.1, read on the forward strand.
TTTCTGGCGCTGGCGAGGCCCGACAACCTGATCGTGCTTGGCTACCGCGATGCGGGTCCGCCGATCGTGCTTCTGCACCGGGCCGAAAATCCGCGGGTCTTTGCGCGGCTGGAGACGACCTATCTGGCGGGGGCCTACCGGCTTGACCCCTATTTCGATCTGCACCTTGGGCGGGCGGCGGATGGCGCCTATCGCATCCGCGACATCGCGCCGGACGCGTTTCAGCGCAGCCGGTATTTCCTGGAGTATTTCGGCGAGACGACGCTGGTCGACGAGATCGCCTTTGTCGCCACCCTGACCGAGGGATTGTCGCTGAACCTGTGTCTGGGGCGCGACGCCGGGTCCGGAAAGCTGTTCTCAACGGGAGAAGCGGCTGCTTGCCAACGCCTTGTGCCGGTCATATCGGCGCTTGCCCGGGCGCATTGGCGGGGGCTGGAGGCGGACGCGGGGCCGGTCGAAGACACGCCAGCGCTTTTGATCGAGGCCGCGCAGAGGCGCCACGGGATCGCGCTTTCGCCCCGTCAGGCCATGGTGGCGCTTCTGATCCTGCGCGGGCATTCGACCCCGTCAATCGGCCTGCGGCTGGGTGTGTCGCCTCAGACGGTCAAGGTCTTCCGGAAGCAGCTTTACCGGCGCTGCGGGCTTTCGTCGCAAGCCGAGCTTTTCAGCCTGATGCTGCCGCTTCTGAAGACCGCCGGGGCCGGTCAGCCCTGGGCTTCCATGCCTGCCTTGGGGCGCGGCTCGGAAGGCATTTCGCCGGTCGCAAGATAGAGCGCCTGTTCCGCAATCGAAGTCGCATGATCGCCGGCGCGCTCGATGTTTTTGGCGATGAAATGCAGATGCATCAGGGGCCCGATATTGGTCGGGCTTTCCATCATGTAGGTCAGGAGCGAGCGGAAGAGCGTGTTGTACATCTGGTCGATGTCGATGTCGCGCTTGCGGACCGACTCGGCGAGGGTGATGTCTTTGCGGACCAAAGCCTGGGTTGATTCGTCCAGCATCCGAACGACCAGAGCCGACATCCGGCGGACGGTTCCGGCATGGCTGTCGACCGGCGCGCTGGGGGCCAGCACCCGGGTGCGCTTGGCGACGTTCTTCGCATAATCGCCGACGCGCTCCAGGCTGTTGGCGGCGCGCATGACGGCAAGCACGCGGCGGAGATCGCTGGCCGTCGGCGCCCGGCGGGCGATCAGGCTGGCGGCCTCCATCTGGATGAATTCCTCAAGCTCGTCGATGGCTGCATCGGAGGCGATGACCTTGTCGGCGGCAGGTTTGTCAAGCGCTTCAAGCGCCTTGGCGGCGTCTGACAGGGCGAGTTCGGCCAGTCCCGAGAGCTTCAGGAAATGGGCCTGAAGCGATTCGAGATCGCGGTCGAAGGCTGATACGATGTGCTGTTCGTTGTCGACCATCTTCTCTCTCCTCACCCGATGCGGCCTGTGATGTAGGCTTCGGTTCTGGTGTCTTTCGGGTTGGTGAAGATCTGCGGCGTGTCGCCGTATTCGACGAGGTTGCCGAGGTGGAAGAAGGCGGTCTTCTGGCTTACGCGGGCGGCCTGCTGCATCGAATGGGTCACGATCACTACCGAAAAGCTCGCGCGGAGCTCGTCGATCAGCTCTTCGACCTGAGCCGTCGCGATCGGGTCCAAGGCCGAGCAGGGCTCGTCCATCAAGAGAACCTCCGGGCCGGTCGCGATGGCCCGCGCGATGCAAAGCCGCTGCTGCTGGCCGCCGGAGAGCCCGGTCCCCGAGGCATCGAGCCGGTCCTTCACCTCGCCCCAGAGTGCGGCTTTCCGCAGCGAGGCCTCGACGATCTGGTCAAGCTCGGCCTTGTTGCGCGTCAGTCCGTGGATTTTGGGGCCGTAGGCGACGTTGTCGTAGATCGACTTCGGAAACG
>NZ_JBOFBI010000277.1:0-7328 GCF_051645465.1 Tabrizicola sp.
TCCACGTCATCTGCGACAAACCCCTGACCGCCACCCTTCCGGAGGCGAAGAAGCTCGCCAAAGCCGCCGAGGCCTCGGGCGTCGTCTTCGCCCTCACCCACAACTACACCGGCTACCCGATGATCCGCCACGCCAAGGCGATGGTCGCCGCTGGAGACCTCGGCGATCTCCGCCTCGTCAACGTCGAATACGTGCAGGACTGGCTCTCCGAACCCCTAGAATCCACCGGCCAGAAACAGGCCGACTGGCGCACCGACCCCGCCCGCTCCGGCGCAGGCGGCTCCACCGGCGACATCGGCACCCACGCCTTCAACCTCGCCAATTTCGTCACCGGCCTCACCCTCGACACCCTCGCCGCCGACCTCACCGCCTTCGTCCCGGGCCGCCGCGTCGACGACAACGGCCATGTCCTCATGCGCTACAAGGGCGGCGCCAAGGGCATGCTCTGGTGCAGCCAGGTCGCCCCCGGCAACGAAAACGCGCTCCGCCTCCGCGTCTACGGCACCAAGGGCGGCCTCGAGTGGGCGCAGGAGGACCCGAACTACCTCTGGTTCACCCCCCTCGGCCAACCGAAGCGCCTGATCACCCGCGGCGGCGCTGGCTCCGGCCCCGAAGCCGCCCGCGTCACGCGCGTCCCCCCCGGCCACCCGGAGGGCTACCTTGAAGGCTTCGCCAACATCTACGCCGAGGCCGCCCGCGCCATCACCGCCGCCAAGACCGGCACCGCAACACCCGAAGGCACCACCTTCCCCGGCCTGAAAGAAGGCCTGGAAGGCGTGGCCTTTGTCGACGCCTGCGTCCGGTCCTCGGCAAGAAACGGAGCCTGGGTCAACCTCAACCTGTAACCACTTACAATTTATCTAAAATTTGCTTTCTCTTCTCCAAGTATCCCACGGGAGGTCCGGAGGGTGTGACACCCTCCGGGGCCTGCCACAAGCGCAGCGCCGGATCACCCGCGCAGCCGCCCCCGCTCGCGCTGCAACCAAAGCACCGTCAGAAGAAGCGGCGCATTGGAGATCTCTCCACCCGCCAAGGCTGCCATCAGCGCGTCGCACGACAGAAGATGCCCCTTGATATCCTCGGCCTCCTCGACGGCCCCGAAGACCCCCGCCACCCCATCCGGCAGATCGCAAAGTGCCACGTAGGAATAAAGATACTCCGCCACAGCCCCCGGTGTCGGATAGTACTCGGCCACCTTCTCCAGCCGCCCGAGCACCAGCCCCGCCTCCTCCACCGCCTCGCGCCGCGCAGCCTCCTCCGGCGTCTCACCCGGATCGATCCGGCCGGCAATCGCCTCCAGCTGCCAGGGCAACGGATCGCCTCGGCCAAAGGGTCCCATCCGCATCTGCTCGATCAGAAGCACCCGGTCGCGCACCGGGTCGTAGGGCAGCACCGTCACCGCGTCCCCGACGATCAAGACCTCGCGCGTGATCCATGGGCCAAGCGCTCCGTCAAACTGGCGATGCCGCAGCCGATAGGTATCCAGCCCGAAGAACCCGGCATGCGAAGGCTCTGGCACTTCAGCCTCCACCTCACCCGTGCCCACCCGCAAACTCCGCCCTGCTGCCCCGACCGCGCGGACCCGACTTGCCGCCGCGACCCGCAACGACCCCAGCCGCCGCGCGACACGCGCCGCTGGCAACCGGCCGAAACCCTGCATCACCAACCGGGCCAGGGCGAGAAGCTCGGGCTCGGGCGTCGTCGGCCAGGCGCCAGGGTCGGGGCCCCAGCCCATCACCTCGGCAAAGAACCCCAGCCGTGCCGCAGCAACCTCGCCTTCCGCCAGGCCGACCACCGCCTCCCGCAGCGCGGGCGGCCAGTTTCCGTCCGTCAGGTTCACCTTACCGCCAGCGCCGACCGGCGTTCTCGGTCACGATTCCGGCGATGATCCCGCCAATGAAGACAGCGCCCAACACGCCCAGCGACAACAGCGCTTCAGACCGCTGTGCCATCGTCAGGAACACATCGAGGATCGCATCCAGCGCGCCCTCGTAGCGCATCTTCACCGAGTTCATCAGCATCTCCTGCAACGCGAGAAGCAGAAGCGCCACGACCACGAAGATCACCGCCGTCTTGATCCCGGATCCGGCCGCCTCGATATAGCCCTTGCCGACCGATCCCCCCATGATCCGCCAGCCGACGATGGCACCGATAAGGGCCGCCGCCTCCCGGATCGGCCCGGCCGACGATGCATCCGGCATGTTCAGCGCATAGAAGTGCGCCACGATGAAGCCCACGACGGCAAAACTGATTGCTGCCATCAGCTTTGCACCGGTCGGCATCGGAGTGGCCATGCTTCATCCCTCAGGTTGGACGCGTCACCGTGATTTGCGTCACGTCACAGTTTCCACCCTGAAACGCGCCCGCGCAAGAGGCGAGGTAAAAGTCCCACATCCGCTTGAAGCGTTCGTCGAAACCCATCTTCCGGACCTCGGACCAGCGATCGTTGAAAACCTCATGCCAGCGGCGCAGCGTCAGGCTGTAGCTCTGCCCGAACTCGATCGACCCCTTCACCCGCAGCCCCGCCCTTTCCACTTCCGACCGCAGCACGGAAGGCGCGGGCAGCATCCCGCCAGGGAAGATGTATTTCTGAATGAAATCAACACCCCTGCGATACATCGGCCACCGATTGTCGGCAATGGTGATGATCTGCAGCGTTGCATTCCGGCCTGGCTTCAGCCGTTCCCGCAGGGTGTCGAAATAGATCGGCCAGTAGCGCTCACCCACCGCCTCGAACATCTCGATCGAGGCAATGCCGTCATAGCTCCCCCGTTCGTCGCGATAGTCCTGCAGCTTGATCTCGACCCGGTCCGACAGCCCCGACTTTGCGATCCGGTTCACCGCGAAGTCGTGCTGCGCCTGGCTGATCGTCAGTCCTGTGACCTTCAGACCGCGCTCCTTCGCCGCGTATTCGGCGAATCCGCCCCAGCCGCAGCCGATTTCCAGGACGTGATCGCCAGCGATTGCCCCCATCTGGTCGATCATGCTGGCGTATTTCCGGCGCTGCGCGGTTTCCAGGCTCTCCTGGGCATTCTCGAACAGCGCCGAGGAATAGGTCATCGTGTCATCCAGCCACAGCCGGTAGAAGTCGTTCCCGAGGTCATAGTGGTAGGAGATGTTCTTCTTCGCCTGCCGCCTGGAATTCGACTGCATCCAGAACCGCAGCCGCTCATAGGCGCGGACAAGACCAAGCCCCGGGAAACCGTCGCCCACCATCTTGTTGGCCGGATGCTGGATCAGGTCCAGAAACGCCTGCAGATCGGGCGTCGTCCACCAGCCGTCCATATAGGCGTCGCAAAAGCCAAGATCGCCTTCCCGGACGAGACGCGCGAACATGTCCGGGTTGACCACGGTGATTTCGGCCACAAGCCCGGCGGCTTTCCCCTCCACCCGGAACCGGCGCCCGTCCGGCAGGATAAAGTCCAGCCGCCCTTCCTCCAGACGGCTCGCGATCTCGAATGCTGTGGCAAAGTATCTCGGCAGCCCGCGCTGCCCCCTGACCGACGTCAGAACTTCCATGACCCCACCCCCAGGGTTTCTATTGTTGACACTATTTTCACCAAAGCCAGGCATTCACTCAAGCTTTTCGTGCAGAGTATGCCGCAAGGGCAAGCGCGCGGCCGTGATCGAGCTCAATGACCGGCGCCGGATAGGGCCGCTTCGGGTCAAGCCCCCAGGACCGCGGCGCGGCTGCGAAGAACGCCAGAGCCTCCGGGCCGGGATCCGGCGAAAGCTCGGCCAGGAACCGCTGCCGGTACCGGCCATCGGCGTCGAACCGTTCCGCCTGTCCGGCCGGATTGAAGATGCGGAAATAGGGCGCCGCATCCGGACCCGACCCCGCAACCCACTGCCAGCCCATCGCATTGGCCGCCGGGTCCCAGTCGGTCAGGCACTCGGCGAACCAGTTCAGCCCGACCTTCCAATGCGTCATCAGATGCTTCGTAAGGTAGCTCGCCGCGATCATCCGGGCGCGGTTGTGCATCGTGCCCGTCACATACATCTCGCGCATCGCCGCATCGACGAACGGCTCGCCCGTCATGCCCCGCCGCCAACGCTCGGCATCCGCAGTGTCCTCGCGCCAGGGAAAGCTGTCCCAGTCGGGCTTCCAGTTGGCATGGGTGATCCCGGGTGTGTGGTGCATCAGGTGATAGCTGAACTCTCGCCAGCCAAGTTCCCGCAGGAAGGCCTCTGCACCCGCCGCCCCCTCGTCCCGAGCCCGCAGCCCTGAGTACCAGACCTCCCGGATGCCGATCTCGCCATAGGTCAGGTTCTCCGAAAGCCGCGAGGTGCCCGCGAGACCCGGAAAGTCGCGCAAGGTGGCATAGTCCGCCACCGCCGCGTCAAGGAAGCCGCGCAGCCGCCCCCGCGCCGCAGCTTCGCCCACGGCCTGATGCCGGGCCACAACCCCCGCCCCCCGGTTCATCGCCCCGCCCATCTGCCAGCCGGCCAGATCGTCGCCCGCGGGCCATTGCTCCGGCCCGCATGCCAGCTCCGGCGCAAGCTCAGGCGCAGCAACCGGCAGACCTCGCATGGCCTTCCAGAACGGCGTGAACACCCGGTAGTAGCCACCTTGCCCGCTCTCGACCTCCCAAGGCTCATGGAGCAGATGGCCCGCGAAACTCCGCGCCTCGACACCCTCCGCCTTCAGCGCGGCCTTCACACCCGTATCGCGGGCAACCGCCGCCGGATCATAAAGCCGCGACCACCAGACCCCGCCTGCGCCCGTCTCGGCCAGAAGCCCCCGCAGCACCTCAAGGGCCGCCCCCCGTTGCAACACAAGCCGCAACCCGATCCCCTCAAGCGCCTTCGCAAAAGCCTCGACCGCCAACCCAAGCCGCCATTTCGCGGCCGCGCCGATCGCTTCGGTCTCCGGGTCCAGGATGAAAACCGGCACGAGCGCCCGCCCCGTCGCCACGGCAGCGGCCAGCATCGGCTGGTCCGAAAGCCGCAGATCGCGCCGGAACCACAGGATCAACGGTATGTCTGACATGCCCCAGCCTTTTCCCACCTGACAGATACGAACGGCGACCCCCGCCCGGATCACCTAACCCCTTTCATCTTTGCAAAAATATCCCCGCGCGGCGCGCTCTTGACCCGAGCCTCTGCGCGTTCTTCACGCGCAGAGGCGAGACAAGGAGTCTTCGCGCGTCAGCGCTCAATATGAAAACCGTCAGAGCACCCGGTCCAGCGCCCCGATCAGCCGCGCAACCTCCTCGGCGCTGGTGTAATGCACCGCCGACATCCGCAGGACCCCCTTCTCCAGGTCAATCCCCAGCGCCTCCAGCGGCCGGACCGCATAGAAATCCCCCGCCCAGCAGGCAATCCCGTTGCGACCCAACTCCTCTGACACCGGCTCCGCCGCCCGGCCCAGTTCCACCGCCACTGTCGGCGCCCTAAGCGCAGCCACGCGCGGCCCCAGAAGCCGCACGTCGTTCCGGCCGCCCAGATAGTCCAGCAGCGGCTGGATCACCGCCACCTCCTGCGCGCGCATCAGGTCATGCACCCCCCGGTTACGCGCCATCCCATCGCCAGTAACCCCATGCCGCTCTGCCAGCGCATCAACGTAATCCGCCATCCCCGCACAAGCCGCGATCTGGGCATGGTCCGGCCCCGCCGGAGTATGCCGCTTGTACAAGACCCCATGGTTGAAGAAATGCCCCTGCCCCGGCAGTTCCATCCCGAACGCCTCGCGCAGCACCATAATCCCCTGATGCGGCCCGTAGGTCTTGTAAGCCGAGAAGAGATACACATCGCACCCCAGCGCCGGGATATCCGGGAACCCATGCGGCGCGTAGCTCACCCCGTCCACCACCGTCCGCGCCCCTGCGTCACGCGCCATGGCAGTGATCGCCGCCACATCGTTGATCTCGGCAATCACGTTCGAGCAATGCGGGAAACAGACCAGCTTCACCATACCATCAGCCAGCAATGCAGCCAGCGACGGCAGCTCCAGCGACCCCGTCTCCCGGTCGATCTGCCACTCCCGGACCTCGATCCCCTCCTCCGCCAACCGCCGCCAGACGCCCGAGTTCGCCTCATGGTCCTGGTCCGTAACGACGACCGCCCCACCGGTCCCGGCCAGCCACTTCCGCACCGCTTGCGCCAGCACATAGGTGTTTGCGCTGGTCGAGGGCCCGAACGACACCTCCTCCCGCGCCACCCCCATCATCGCCGCGAGCCGATCCCGCGCCTCGTCCATCTCCGCGCCCCCCGCCTGCGCCCCAGGATAAGGCCCGTAAGGCTGCACCTTCCGGTCGCGGTAGAACCGCGTCAGCCGGTCCACCACCTGCACGCAAGGATAGCTGCCCCCGGCGTTTTCAAAGAATGCATGGGTCGACAGCACTGGCGAAGCAAAGGCGGGAAACTGCGAACGGACGAACTCAAGGTCAAGCGGCATCAGTGAAAACTCCCTCTTCAGCGCAGGTTTGACCGCGCCGCCAGCCGCCGTCAACCACAACGCCCGCACGGCACCAGCCGCCTTCCCTGTCACGGGCGCGTCATCAAAGGATCACAATCACGTTGCCCCAATTTCACGGGCCAACCGCAGTCTGACTGACGCACCGCCAAGGTGCCGTCCCAAGAACCGCTGCACTCCAGGGAGAACCCAGATGCTCACCAACACCAACCGCCGTGCGCTGCTGCGCGGGGCTGCCGCCTCTGCGCTTGCCATTCCCTTTGCCGGTCTCTCGTTCCGTCGCGCCGAGGCGCTGACCCGGCTTGAACCGATTGCCTCGCCCTACGGCCCCGTCGCCCCGGTCAAGGACCAGGTCACCGGCCTGCCCCTTCTGCAACTTCCCGAAGGCTTCACCTACCAGACCTTTGGCTGGTCCGGAGACACGATGGCCGACGGCAAGCCGAATCCGACCTGGCATGACGGCATGGCCGTTGTCCGCAGCCGCTTGGTCGGTGGCAAGGCCGAACTCACGCTGATCCGCAACCACGAAGCCACCATCGATCCGCGCTACGGCACCATCGGCGCCTCGGCCTTCTACGACAAGGGCACGGCACTTGTCGGTGAAGACGACGACGACAAGGAAATCATCGGCCCCGCCGCGGGCGGCAATACCAAGCTCATCTTCACAGACGGCAAGTTCACCGCGGTCGAGCCGGTCCTCGGCGGCACCTGGGTGAACTGCGCCGGCGGCCCGACCCCCGGGGGCACCGGGCTCACCTGCGAGGAAGACAAGTCCGACTTCACCGAAGTGGGCGGCATGCCGCACGGCTATGTCTTCGAGGTTTCGACCGAAGCGGGCGAAACCACTGCCAAGCCGATCAAGGAAATGGGCCGGATGGACCACGAGGCCGTCGCCTTCGACCCGATCAGCGGC
>NZ_JBOFBI010000278.1:0-12343 GCF_051645465.1 Tabrizicola sp.
GCACCCTGGTTGCAAGGATGGCACTCAACATCACACATGTACTCATTTACACGCTGTTAACCTATTCTGCAGACAAATGCAGCCTTCTTGTGGGTCTCTTGCATGATTCGTCGTCGGAGCTCTGTATGAATCGTCACACCAACATGACTTTTCTCGACCAGCGGCAAGACCTGGCGGCAGCCTTCCGCTGGACCGCGAGGCTTGACATGCACGAGGCAGTGGCCAACCACTTTTCGCTGGCCGTGAACCCTGAGGGCACGCGTTTTCTGATCAACCCGAACGGCCGCCACTTCTCGCGCATCACCGCGTCCTCGCTGATCGAAATCGACGCGAACGACCCCGACACGATGGCCCGGCCCGATGCACCTGATCCCACGGCCTGGGGTCTGCACGGCGGCATCCACCGCGCCTGCCCGCACGCGCGATGCGTGATGCATGTCCATTCCGTCCACGCCACCGTGCTCGCCAGCCTTGCCGACAGCCGGCTTCCGGCGATCGACCAGAACTCGGCAATGTTCCACAACCGGCATGTCGTTGACGACCATTATGGCGGCATGGCCTTTGGCGAAGAAGGCGCCCGCTGCGCGACCCTACTTTCCGATCCGAAGACCATCGCCATGGTCATGGGCAATCACGGCGTCCTGATCGTCGGCCGCACCGTCGCCGAGGCTTTCAACCGGCTCTACTACTTCGAGCGCGCCGCCGAGACCTATGTCCGCGCCCTCCAGACCGGCCGCCCTCTGCGTGTCCTGCCGGATGAGATCGCCGAAAAGACCGCGCGTGAATGGGAAAGCTACCCCGGCTTTGCCGACGCACATCTCAGCGAACTGCGCGCGATCCTTGATGCCGAGGACGCTGGCTACGCCAGCTAACCACCTGATTTTTCGCAGAAAAATCGTGCGACCGCGGCTAAAGCCGCGCTGCCTCGGCGTGCAGCCGTTCCACCAGACCCTTGTCCAGCTTCATCGCCGCGGCAAGGCTCGCAAGATAATCCTTCTCCGCCGCACTTTCCTCGTTCACCACCAGCAGTGAGGCCGCATAAAGCTGCGTCGCTTCCGCTTCAGACCGGGCCAGCGCCGCGATCCGGCCCACGTCCAGAGGCGCATCCAGCTCGGCCGTGATCATCGCCGTCGCCTCGTCCCCAAGGCCAAGGTTCCCAAGCTGCCCATCAATCGCCGCCCGTTCCTCAGGCGTGACATGTCCGTCAGCCTTCGCCGCAGCAATCATCGCCTGCAGGATATGGGTCGCAAGCTCGTCCGCAGCATCTTCATCGTCGGGCATGAACTCGGTCCCCTCCGGCTTCGGCAGGGCCGCAGACCCCTCGCCAGACTTGCGGCCGTTCTTCCAGTCGTCATAGGCCTTGTACGCAAGCCCCCCGATAGCCGCCATGCCGCCGATCTTCAGGCCCGTGCCCAGCAAACGCCGCCCGCCACCGGTCAGCAGAATCCCCAGAAGCCCCCCGGCAATCGCGCCCTTGCCAAGGGTCGACTGGTTGTTCCAGGCCCCTTTCGCCTTATCAGTCAAGCCCTTGGCGCCCTGACCGCCGGTCATTTGGCCAAGGGACCCCATCAGACTGTCGAGCAGCGATTTCGCTTTCAGCATCATGGCCTCCATCATCAATGCCACCAAGTATGGGAACCGCTCTGTCACGGTTCAATGACAGCATCCTGAACCGGCCAACCCCCGCCTAAAGCGCCTCCCAGCCGCCCCCGCCCGGAGTCCGCATTTCGAAAACCGCCCCTTCGGGCAGATCGCGCTCGTCGTTGCCCTCCAGCCGCTCGACGCGCCCGTCCGGCCAGTGCACCATGTTCTCACCCACGGCTCCCGCGCCACCACCCGCGACCCCGAACGGCGCAACCTTTCTGCTCCCGCAGAGGGTCGTCACCGTCACCGGCGCCAGGAACCGTAACCGCCTCACCGCCCCATCCCCACCCCGCCAACGACCCACACCACCCGAGCCCTCACGAATCCGGAACTCCTCCAGCCGCACCGGGAAGCGCTTTTCCAGCACCTCAGGATCGGTCATCCGCGTGTTCGTCATGTGGCTCTGCACCGCATCGCAACCCTGAAACCCCGGCCCAGCCCCCGTGCCCCCCGCAATCGTCTCGTAGTTCTGAAAGCGCTCGTTGCCCCAGATGAAATTGTTCATCGTCCCCTGCGCCGCCGCCACGACCCCGAGCGCCCCATAAAGCGCGTTGCAGGCGGACTGGCTCACCTCTGTATTCCCCGCAATCACGGCCGCAGGCGCACGGGGGTTCAGCAAGCTCCCCTCAGGCACAATGATCGTCAGCGGCGCCAGGCAGCCCTCGTTCAGCGGGATCGCCTTCCCGACCAGCGTCCGGAATACATAAAGCACGACCGCCCGCGTCACCGCCTGCGGAGCATTGTAGTTGCCGGAATGCTGGGCCGAGGTCCCCGTGAAATCAACGACTGCCGACCGTGCAATCCGGTCAACCTTCACCTGTACATGAACGACTGTTCCGATATCCATCGGATATATGAACTCTCCGTCATGCAACCGGTCGATCACGGCGCGAACGCACTCCTCGGCATTGCGCTGCACATGCCCCATGTAGGCTGCGACCACATCGACACCGTACCGCGCGACGACACGCAAAAGCTCGCGCCGCCCCGTCTCATTCGCCGCGATCTGCGCCTTGAGGTCAGCCATGTTCTGCTCGGGCGACCGGCAGGGCCAACGGCCCGACCCCAACAACACCCGCGTCTCTGCCTCGCGCAGGCGACCCTGAACCACCAGCGGGAAGAGGTCGATCACCACCCCTTCCTCCTCGATCGTCCGGCTGTCCGGCGGGGCCGATCCCGGCGTCCGACCACCGATATCGGCATGATGCCCACGCGAGCCCAACCAGAACGCGGGCCGGCCCCCCACGAAAACCGGCGTGATCACCGTCACATCCGGCAGATGAGTCCCCCCGTTCCAGGGCGAGTTCAGCATCCACGCATCCCCCACCCGCGCCGTCGTCCCCACCGCCGCGATCACCGTCTTCACCGCATGGCTCATCGACCCCAGATGCACCGGCACATGCGGGGCATTGGCCACAAGGTCCCCGTTCGCATCGAAGATCGCACAGGAAAAATCCAACCGTTCCTTGATGTTGACCGACCAGGCCGTGTTCGCAAGCGTCGCACCCATCTGGTCGGCAACTGACATGAAAAGGTTGTTGAACACCTCCAGAAGCACCGGATCGGCCTCCGTCCCCGCTGCCGGAGGCCGCGCAATGGCCTCCACCCGCCGCAGGATCAGGTTACCCTGCCCATCCACCCGCGCTTCCCAGCCGGGCTCGACAATCGTTGTCCCGGTCGCCTCGGTGATCACCGCCGGTCCGGGGATAAAGGTCGCCGTCCCGCACTCATCGCGCCGATAAAGCGGGACCTCCTGCCACCGTCCACCCGCCCAAACGGTCAACGCCGCAACCGCCTTTCCCGCCCCATCGCCTGGGCCCACATCCGGCAACTCTGCCCCGCCACCTTCGGCCTCAACCGCAAGCATCTCGAACAGCACCGCCCGCTCGGGCGACGCAAAGCCAAACCGGGCCTGATGAGCAGCCGCAAAGGCCTCCAGCATCGCCGCTTCCGTTCCGAAGGGCACTGGCAGCGATTGATGCGACCCCTCATAACGCAGATGCGCGGTGCGGGTGACTGCAGGGGTGGCAATCCACTGCGCAGAAAGCTCGCCAGCCGCCTCCCGAGCCAACGCCTCGATCCGGGTCCGGGCCTCATCCATCGCCGACAAGGTTGCATCGAGCTGCGCTTCCCGCAGACTTCGCAAGTGCGCCAACCCCATCCCGAAAGCTGACAGTACTCCAGCTTGCGGATGAATGAAAACCGTTTTCATCCCCAGTGCATCGGCCACTCCACAAGCATGCTGCCCGCCCGCTCCGCCAAAACACTGAAGCGCATAATGCGTGATGTCATGCCCGCGCTGAACCGATATCTTCTTGATCGCATTGGCCATATTGTCGATCGCGATCCGCAGGAACCCCTCTGCCACGACCTCGGGTGCCTCCTGCCTCCCCGTCGCCGCGGCGATTTCAGAAGCCAGCGCTGCGAACTTGCTCCGGACGATCTCGGCATCCAGCGGCATATCGCCGTTCAACCCGAAAACCGCCGGGAAATGCGCAGGCGACAGCCGCCCCAGCATCACGTTACAGTCGGTGATCGTGAGCGGCCCGCCCCTCCGGTAACTGGCCGGCCCAGGGTTCGCCCCCGCGCTCTCCGGCCCGACCTGGAACCGCCCGTCCCGGAACGAACAGATCGACCCTCCCCCCGCCGCGACCGTGTGGATATCCATCATCGGCGCACGCATCCGAACACCTGCTACCTCCGTCTCGAACGACCGTTCATAAACGCCTGCATAGTGACTGACGTCTGTCGAAGTCCCACCCATGTCAAAGCCGATCAGCCGGTCAAACCCCGCCGCCTCCGCCGTCCGCACCATGCCGACGATACCACCCGCAGGCCCCGACAGAATCGCGTCTTTTCCCTGAAATCGTCCCGCCTCGGTCAACCCGCCATTCGACTGCATGAACAACAGCCGCCCCGTCGCCCGGCCCATATCCAAAGCGCCCTCGACCTGTGCCACATACCGTCGCAGGATCGGCGAGAGATAGGAATCAACCACCGTCGTATCGCCCCGCGGAACCAGCTTCGCCAGCCTAGAGACCTGATGTGACAAGGAAATCTGCGCGAACCCCGCCTCCTGCGCCATTGCGCCGACACGGGCTTCGTGCGCTGGGTTCACATGCCCGTGCATCAGCGCCACGGCCACAGCGGCGATCCCCGCAACCCTTGCCTTTGCCAAAGCCACTGCCACCCTAGCCTCATCCAAGGGGCGCACTTGGTTGCCTTCAGCATCCAGTCGGCCAGGAATTTCGAACACCTGTTCATAAAGTAAATCCGGCCGCCGGACGTTCAGCTCAAACAGCGCAGGTCGCGCCTGAGTGCCGATCCGCAGAAGGTCGCCAAACCCCTCGGTGATCAGCAGTGCAACCCGCTCCCCCTTCCGCTCCAAGAGCGCATTGGTCGCAACCGTCGTCCCCATCTTCACCGCCGAAATCGCCCCGTCCGGGATCGGCTCGCCCGCGCTCAGCCCGAGGCAATCGCGGATGCCCTGGACCGCCGCATCCGGATAGCGCTCGGGGTTCTCCGACAGAAGCTTTACGGTCACCAGCCGCCCGTCCGGCCCCCTCCCCACCACATCGGTGAACGTGCCGCCCCGGTCGATCCAGAATTCCCAAGCGCCCATGACCCTGCTCCCATTCCTCTCCCTTGGTGGCCCGACACCGCAGCGGATGCAACCATCCCGACTGCCCTCCGGCCCGCACCGCAACCCAAGCCCCAGCACGCTCTCAACAAGTCTACCGCGAAAGACCGCTCTCCCGGTCATGCACCTCATCGAAGACCGCCCCTTGCGGCACCGCGTCCTCTTGCGGGCCCCTCCCTTCCGCGTCACCTTGCCACCCATGACGAAGCCCTACTCGCACCGCAACGACCCCGCCGTCCCACCCTTCGACGACAGCGCGCCGGTGGCCGTCATGGACGCGGACTGCGCCATCTGCAGCTGGGGCGCCCGCATGATCCACCGGCTGGACCGCACCGGCGCCACCCGCATCTGCCCCGTCCAGTCCCCACTCGGCACCGCCCTCCTCCAGCACTACGGCCTCGATCCCAACGACCCGGTCAGCTGGCTCTTCCTGGACAACGGCATCCCGCACAAGGATTTCGAGGCCGTCCTCCACGCCGGTCGCCGTTTCGGCGGTCTGGCCCTTCTGACGCAAGCGCTCCGCATCTTCCCCAAACCCATCCGCACCTGGCTCTACCTCCGCCTCGCCCGCAACCGCTACCGCCTTTTCGGACGCGGAGACATGTGCGCACTCCCCGACCAAGCCTTCCAGCGCCGCCTCCTCAGATGAAGGTCCTCATCCTCGGCGGCTACGGGGTCTTCGGCGAAAAGCTCGCTCGCCTCCTTGTCCGCGACGGGCATCAGGTGACGATCGCCGGGCGCAACCTCCCCGCAGCCCAGAGGCTGGCCACCGAACTTAACGCAACAGCCCTGCAGATGGACCGCGACGGGGACCTCTCCGCCCTCCAAGGCCATGACGTCGTCATCGACGCCGCCGGCCCGTTCCATACCTACGGTCCAGACCCCTACCGCCTGGCAAAAGCGGCGATCAAAGCCGGGGTCCACTACCTCGACCTCTCCGACAACGCCGATTTCTGCGCCGGCATCACCACCCTGGACGCCGCAGCAAAAGCAGCAGGCCTCGCCGCGATCTCCGGCCTCTCCTCCGTCCCCGCCCTGTCCAGCGCCGCCGTGCGGGCCCTGACCCAAGGCGCAACCCCAAACCACATCGAAAGCGCGATCCTGCCCGGCAACCGAAGCCCGCGCGGGCTATCGGTCATGGCCTCGATCCTGTCGCAGGCCGGCCAACCCTACCCACTATGGCGAGGAGGCGCCTGGACAGAAGTCACCGGCTGGTCCGAACCCCGAACCTACCCACTGCCCCAGGGCATCACGCGCCAGGGCTGGCTGATCGAAGTCCCCGACACCCGCCTCTTCCCCGCCCACTTCGGTGCCGCGACCGTCGAGTTCCGCGCGGGCCTCGAACTTGGCCTCATGCGCTATGGCCTCGCCGCCTTCGCCCTTCTTCGCCGCGTCGCGCCGTTCCGGGTCACCACACCCATCGTCCGCGCCTTCCGGCTGGCCGCAGGGCTACTCTCGCCGTTTGGCACCGGACGCGGCGGCATGTCGGTCATGGTCACGGTCGACGGGCAACGCCGCACCTGGCGCCTTCTGGCCGAAGATGGCCACGGCCCCTTCGTCCCCGCTATCCCGATCCGCGCGCTTCTCCGCCGCCCGTCTCTGCCACCAGGGGCCGGGCCTGCGCTCGAGACTGTCGCCCTCCACGAGCTGGAGGCCGCGATGTCCGGCCTCTCCATCCGCTTCGAGCGCGTCTTTGAACTCATTGACCCGATCTTCCCGCGCGTTCTTGGACCGTCCTTCTACACGCTGCCAGCCACGATCCGCGCCACTCACCTCACCGCTGGCGTCAGCCGGTGGCAGGGCCGCGCGTCGGTTCGTCGGGGCACCGGCCTGTGGGCCCGCGCCCTCGCCGCGGTTTTCGGCTTCCCGCCCGAGACGGACGACACCTCTGTCGAAGTGATCAAGACCACCAACCCGAAAGGCGAGGTCTGGCTGCGCCGGTTCGGAACCCGGACCTTCCAGTCCCGCCTCACCGCCACGCCGCGCGGGATGACCGAGAGCTTCTGGCCCTTCACATTCCTTCTGGCGCTGAAAGTGACGGACAAAGAACTGCACTATCCGGTCGCTTCAGGAAGGCTCGGCCGGCTTCCCTTGCCGCGCTGGATGCTGCCGGTCTCGGAGGCCCGAGAGTTCGAAGCCGACGGCACCTTCCACTTCGACGTCCGGCTGCTTGCGCCCCTGACCAGGGGGCTCCTCGTCCACTACCAGGGCAAGCTTGCGCCCGCCAAGGCCGCAAGCCCCGACCCGCCCGCAGCGACACGCGCAACGATCTGAATTTTCGCAGAAAATTCGTACACCCTATGGCGCAGGTGCAACCTTGGCCAAAAGCTCTTCCACCTTCGGCCCCAGACCCTCCACGATCAGCTTCACACCCTCCGGGTTCGGGTGAATGCCGTCCGGCTGTATACAGGCCGCCATCGACGCCGGATCAGCCGGGGTCCGCACCTGCCGACCTCAGACCGGCAAAAAGTCATCTGCCAAAACCGCGCCGTAGCTGCCGGAAAGCGCGCCATACATCCCGTCGAACGCCTCCCTGTACTCCTCGTCCACTACCAGGGCAAGCTTGCGCCAGCCAAGGCCGAAAGCCCCGACCCGCCCGCAGTGACACGCGCAACGATCTGAATTTTCGCAGAAAATTCGTACACCCTATGGTGCAGGCGCAACCTGGGCCAAAAGCTCTTCCACCTTCGGCCCCAGACCCTCCACGATCAGCTTCACCCCCTCCGGATTGGGGTGAATGCCATCCGGCTGCATATAGGCCGCCATCGACGCCGGATCAGTCGGGTCCGCGCCTGCCGACCTCAGACCGGCAAAGAAGTCGTCCGCCAGAATCGCCCCATACGTGCTGGCCAGCTCGCCGTACATCTGGTCAAACGCCGCCTTGTACTCCGGCCCGAAGTTCCCCGGCGCCTTCATCGCGACCAGAAGAACCGGCAGCTTCCGCGCTGCGGCTTCCTTCAGGATGCCCTCCAGATTTCCCTTCGCCGCTTCGGGGTCGATCCCGCGCATCAGGTCGTTCCCTCCCAGCGTCACGATCAGCGCATCGGTGTCAGGCCCCAGCGCCCACCCGATCCGCGCCAGCCCGCCCGCGGTCGTGTCGCCAGATACGCCCGCATTCTGCACCACCACATCCGCACCCTTCGCCCGCAGCCAGCCCTCGAGCTGCGGCACGAGCCCCTCCCCCTGATCCGCCAGCCCATAGCCCGCCGTCAGGCTGTCGCCCAACGCAACCACCGTCACCGGTTCGGCCAACGCCATGCCGCCTGCCAGAAACGTGACGGCAACCCCATTGCCCACCTGCCGCATAACGCCATATGCCTTTGGCAGATAAGCCTTAAGGAAGCCCGTAATGCCGCCCCAGAATCTGGACGAAATCCTCGCGCTGACGGATGCGCGCCTGACGCTTGCCGGCAATGCCGGTCCGGTCGAGATCCTGAAGGGCATCACGCTTTCCATCCACAAAGGCGAAACGGTGGGGCTCATCGGTCCATCTGGGTCGGGCAAGTCGTCGCTCCTCATGCTCATGGGCGGGCTGGAGCGTGCCACCGGCGGCAAGGTTCTGGCCCTTGGGCAAGACCTGACCGCGATGAACGAAGACGCGCTCGCCCGCTTCCGCAGGGGGAATATGGGGGTTGTGTTCCAAAGCTTCCACCTCATTCCGACAATGACCGCCTTGGAGAACGTGGCCCTTCCGCTGGAACTCGCCGGGGCAGCGGACGCTTTCCCAAGGGCCGAGGCCGAACTGACCGCCGTGGGCCTTGGCTCGCGCATGCACCATTATCCCTCGCAGATGTCCGGCGGCGAGCAGCAGCGCGTGGCCCTTGCGCGCGCCGCAGCGCCCCGTCCCGCGATCCTTCTCGCCGATGAGCCGACCGGCAACCTCGACGGCGCCAATGGCCAGGCGATCATGGACCTCCTCTTCGGCCTCCGCGACCGCCACGGCGCGACCCTCGTCCTCGTCACCCACGCCCCCGAACTTGCCGCACGCTGCGACCGGGTGATCCGCCTTGCCGACGGCCAGCTCGCCCCCGAAGCCCTCGCGAAAGCCGCCGAATGAGCCTTTCCTTCACCATCGCCCGCCGTGAGCTTCGCGGCGGCCTCAAGGGTTTCCGCGTATTCCTCGCCTGCCTGGCCCTCGGCGTCGCGGCCATCGCGGCCGTCGGCACCCTCCGCACCGGCATCCAGCAGGGCCTGACCGACCAGGGCGCCGTGATCCTCGGTGGCGATGCCGAAATGCGCTTCACCTACCGCACCGCCGACGCCGACGAACGCGCCTACATGGACCGGATCGCGACGAAGATCTCCGAGGTCTACGACTTCCGCTCCATGGTCATCCTCGACGACGACCAGGCCCTCACCCAGATCAAGGCGGTCGACAACGCCTGGCCCCTCACCGGCGCCGCCACCCTCGACCCCGCCATCCCGATCGCCGAGGCCTTGGCCCCGCAAGACGGCCTCCCCGGCGCGATCATGGACCCTATCCTGATCGACCGCCTCAGCCTCTCGATCGGCGATACCTTCCGCCTTGGCACCAAGGACTTCCGCCTCACCGCCGCCCTCACCCGCGAACCCGACAGCGCGTCCACCGGCTTCACTCTCGGCCCCCGCACCGTGGTCCTGTCCCAGGACCTGGATGGCTCCGGCCTCCTCTCCTCCGGCTCGATGTTCGAGACCCGCTACCGCCTGCTCCTGCCCCCCGACACCAACCTGCAAACCCTTGAAGACGAGGCCGAAGCCACCTTCCGCGACAAGGGCATGCGCTGGACCGACAGCCGCAACGCCGCCCCCGGCATCGAGGCCTTCGTCGACCGGATCGGCAGCTTCCTCGTCCTCGTCGGCCTCGCGGGCCTGGCCGTGGGAGGGGTCGGCATCTCCGCCGCCATCCGCAGCTACCTCGACAGCAAGACCGAAACCATCGCCACCCTCAAGACCCTCGGCGCCGAAGGCGGCCTGATCTTCCGCAACTACCTCTGGCAGACCGCCCTCCTTGCCGCCCTCGGCATCGCCCTCGGCCTCGCCCTCGGCGCCATCGTCCCCCTCCTCGCCGCCCCCGTGATCGAGGCCTCGCTCCCCTTCCCCGCCGAAATCCGCCTCTCCCCCATGGCGCTCCTCGAGGCCGCCTTCTACGGCGCCCTCTCCGCGCTCATCTTCACCCTCCTTCCCCTCGCCCGGACTGAACGCATCCGCCCCGCCGCCCTCTACCGCGGCGGCACCGGCACGCGCTCCTGGCCCCGCAAACGCTACCTCGTCGCGCTCACCCTCCTCTCGGCCACCCTCATCGGCAGCGCCACCTGGCTCTCCGGCATCCCGGAACTCGCGCTCGGCGCCGCCGGAGGCGTCCTCGGCGCGCTCCTCATCCTCGCCCTCGCGGCAATAGGCCTGCGCACCGCCAGCCGCCGCCTCGCCCGCACCAAACTCACCCGGGGCCGCCCCGCCACCCGCGCCGCCCTTGCAGCCATCGGCGCGCCAAGGTCCGACGCCACGTCGGTCGTCCTCTCCCTCGGCCTCGGCCTCTCCGTCCTCGCCGCCGTCGGCCAGATCGACTGGAACCTCCGCCAGGCCATCGCCACCGACCTTCCCACCCGCGCGCCCGCCTTCTTCTTCATCGACATCCAGCCCGACCAGATCGACCCCTTCCTCGCCATGGTCAAAGCCAACCCCGAGGTGTCGGAGATCGAAACCGCCCCGATGCTCCGCGGCGTCATCACCCAGATCAACGGCAAGCCCGCCCGTGAGGTCGCAGGCGACCACTGGGTCGTCCGCGGCGACCGTGGCATCACCTACGCCACCGAACCTGGCCCCAAAACCCGCATCACCGCAGGTACATACTGGCCCGCCGACTACACCGGCGACCCCCAGATCAGCTTCGCCGCCGAAGAGGCCGAGGAGATGGGCCTGCAGCTCGGCGACACGATGACCGTCAACATCCTCGGCCGAGACCTGACCGGGACCATCACCTCATTCCGCGAGGTTGACTTCTCCAACGCCGGCATGGGCTTTGTGATGACCCTGAACCCCTCGGCCCTCACCGGCGCCCCCCACACCCACATCGCCACCGTCTACGCCCCTCCCGACGCCGAAGCCGCCATCCTGAAAGAGGTGACCAAGACCTGGCCCAACGTCACCGCGATCCGGATACGTGAGGCGGTGGACCGCGTCGCCGAAGCGCTCGGCGCCATCGCGACTGCCACCGCCTGGGCCGCCGCGGGAACACTCATCACCGGCTTCGTCGTCCTCATCGGCGCAGCCGCGGCAGGCGAACGCGCCCGCATCTACGAATCCGCGATTCTCAAAACCCTCGGCGCCACGCGCGGCAAGATCCTCGCCAGCTTCGCCCTCCGCTCCGCCCTGATGGGCGCCGCCGCCGGCGTAGTCGCGGTCATCGCCGGCGGAATCTCCGGCTGGGCGGTCATGACCTTCGTGATGGACTCAAGCTACCAGTTCGAGCCGCTCTCGGCCCTCGGCATCGTCGCCGGCGGCATCCTCGCAACCCTCCTCGCAGGTCTCGCCTTCGCCCTTCGCCCGCTCGCAGCCCGCCCGGCCGGAACCCTCCGCGCGCAGGAGTGACCTGACCTTTCATCTTTGCAAAAATATCCCACGGGGGTGCGGGGGTGTGAAACCCCCGCTCCGACGCCTGACGCCCTGGCGGCCCCTCAATGCCCCGGACGAATGAACGTCCCGTTCCGCAGCTCGGTAAAGGCCTGGCGCAGCTCGGCTTCCGAGTTCATCACGATCGGCCCAGCCCAGGCCACCGGTTCTTCGATCGGCGCGCCCGAGATCAGCAGGAACCGCACCCCCTCCGGCCCCGCCGTCACTGTCACCTCGTCACCCGCACCGAACCGCACCAGCGTCCGGTTGCCGGAAAGGTCGCGGATGTTGACCTCCTGGCCCATCACTTCCTTCTCCAGCAGCACGCCCTCGGGCCGCGCCGCATCGCGGAAACGGGCCGAGCCCTCGAACACATAGGCAAAGGCCCGGCGGCGGGTGTCGATCTTGAAGGTCTTCCGCTTGCCCGCAGGCACATGGATATCCAGATACTGCGGGTCCGCCGCGATCCCC
>NZ_JBOFBI010000279.1:0-3784 GCF_051645465.1 Tabrizicola sp.
GTCGGGGGTACCTGCACCTGCATCGGCCCGCCAGACACGATGAACCAGGGATCGAGCGTGGTGAAGATCATGGGCAAGGGCGTTGTGCGCATGGGGGATGGCACAGCGCATGGCGGCAAGCTGGTGATGGGCGTCCCGACGGTGCGGGCCGACTAAGGGAAAACTGGCGCACCCGACACGCTTCGAACGTGTGGCCTCTGCCTTCGGAGGTAATATGTCTAGCTTTCCGAAAAACACGATAGAGCACGCTACGGTACGATAACTACCTGAAATCAATTGCATTTATCAACTGTCGCGCCGAAGCTTCTATCCGAAACTACGCCTTAGCTTTCGTTCAAGTGCTTACGTGGTGCTTACGTGAAACCTAGGCGAACTTGGCGTTGGAAGGGAGATGCTCCATGGCAAAGATCACCAAGAGGTTCGTTGACAGCGCGGATGTCCGGGCGAACGACTACGTCATCTGGGATGATGAACTCCCGGGATTTGGCCTTCGCGTCTTTGCCTCCGGCAAACGCAGCTACGTTATTCAATACAGATCGGCTGGTCGCTCTCGCCGCTACGCCATCGGCTTGCACGGTGTCTGGACACCTGAAACCGCCCGCAGAGAGGCAAAGATCCAGCTTGGTAAGGTGGCGCAAGGTGACAACCCCGCCGAAGACAAGCAGATCAATCGTAACGCGATGACGGTCAAGGAGCTGTGCGATCGATATCTGGAAGCCATGCGCGCCGGGCTCATCCTCGGGAAAGGCGGGCGTCCGAAAAAGCCGTCAACTGTGGAAACGGATGTCGGGAGGATCAATGGCCATATCGTCCCTCTCCTTGGCAAGCGGCGCGTTCGCGATCTTTCCAGAGCCGATGTAACCAAGGCCATGAATGACATCATTGCTGGAAAGACCCGCGCAGTTAAGAAATCCGCCAAGCTGCGTGGCAAGTCTGTGCTGAGAGGTGGTACAGGTACTGCGAGCAGGTCCGTTGGCCTGATTGGTTCCATGCTCACCTATGCGATCAACGCTGGCATTATCGAGCACAATGTTGCCCACGGCATACGAAAACCGAAAGACCGGGTACGTGACCGGAGGTTGAGCGAAGATGAATATCGGCTTCTTGGAAAGATGTTGCGAGAGGCGGGCAAGAACGAAAGGTATGTCTTCACGGTGGAGATCATTCGGCAACTTGCCCTAACCGGATGCCGCAGGAGCGAAATCGTCTCGCTCAAATGGAGCGATGTCGACTTGGAGAACAGCTGTCTGCGGCTTTCGGAGTCCAAAGAAGGCGCATCGACGCGCCCTATCGGCATCCCCGTGGTGGAGTTTTTCGAAAAACACAGGCAAACGCAGTCCGAAGTTTATGTGTTTCCGGGTTCGCGCACCGCCGGGCCGTTCGGCAGTTTTCCCAATCACTGGCAGCGCATCTTTGCAGGATCAGCTCTGGAGGACATAACCGCTCATGTCTTACGGCACAGCTTTGCCAGTATTGCGAACGACCTTGGCTTCACCGAAAGCACCATTGCCGCCCTCATTGGACATTCGACAGGTACGGTGACCAGCAAATACATCCACACTCTCGACACGGCACTGATCATGGCCGCGGATACGATCGCAGGCTATATTCGGGGACTTCTCGACGGAGTTGCGTTCAAACAGACCGCCTACGCACTGGATCGAGCGTCCCGGAAAGCGGCGCTCGCGCGCTTCCTGCGAAAAGCGTCTGGTGAAGACCATGCGATTGCTAGCTGTTGATTGCGACGCGGAGGTGAGCCAATCACCCCGCCAGCGGGGTCAATTTTGCATTCCGAAACAAGGCTTATCGGTTCTTCATGGCCCGTGGTCCAACCTGTGGGGTAAATCCACTCTGAAGTGGCCTGGGCCAATGGTGCAATCGAGGTCGCGCAGGCGGCCATCCTTCAGTCCATAGATCAAACCGTGGACGCGAACATTTGCCATGCGACGCCAAGCCCTTTGCAGGATCGGCGTTTCGCAGACCCGCCTGACACCTTCGACCACATTGAACTCCGCCAGACGGTCGCGCCGCCCCTCGATGTCGGGCTCTCGGCCCAGATCGACCGCATAAGCCCGGGACAGTCGGCGAATGGCCTCAAGCCAGTGATCGACCAACCCGTGTGGCAAGTCCTCAGTGGCGGCCCTGACGCCGCCACAGCCGTAATGCCCACAGACGATGATCTCGCGCACTTTCAGCGCCTCGACAGCGAATTCCAGTGCTGACAGCAGGTTCATGTCGGACGAGTGAATGGTGTTGGCGACATTGCGGTGGACGAAGACCTCGCCCGGGTCGAGACCCGCGACTACGTTTGCCGGAACACGGCTGTCCGAACAGCCGATCCAGAAATACTCCGGCACCTGCAGGGCCGCCAACCGCATGAAGTATTCGGGTTCCTGCTCCTGGCGACTTGCTGACCAGACCCGATTCCGCGCCAAGAGGTCAGTCAGCATCGGGCGTGTCCATAACAGGTGGCAAGCCTCGGCGCGTCCTCATCTGTCGTGACAGCTTTTGAAGATCACACCGCGTTAGACGGGCACTGGCAATCGGCAACAGGATTGCGTTTTCTGCGGCAAGGTGACGGCGCACATGGCCTGCAAACCGTATCAGCAACTGGCGATCCTCGACCGTAAGCGTAGCCCCGGTATCGAGGCACCGGGCGAGAGCGTCCCGCAGACCCGGCAAAAGCCGTGCCGCTTCATCAAGATCACTGCAGATGCGGGAAATCACGCTCCGAATTCCATCTTCGGCAGGGCAACGCCGCGCGAGCAGCGGGAACAGGTCTTCGGCCTCGTCACGCATATGCAGGTTCAGTTCTTCGTTCACGAACTGCAGTACCGTTTGCGCAGCTGACTGGTCAAATGACACATACGAGGCCAGTCGGTCGATCACAGCGCAAACCTGACGTTCACGCACGTGATCTTCACAAAGGAATTCGAGCGGCGTCGCGAGCAGCGAGGGGTCGGTCGGAGACAAACCATCGCCGCGTCGCACCCGTTGCGTCCGCAGGGAATGTTGGCCTTTCATGACCCCTCCTTTCACGCCGTTCAGATCGGCATCAGGCTTGCGCCAGAGATCTGCGCGTCGTTGGCCAACCTTTCGATGAAGGCGCGCGAGGCGCGCGCCCAGGCCGCTTTCTCCAATGCCTGCACGATCTTCGGTCGCACGGTCTCATAGGGAAGAACCTGCCCCGGTGCGATGGCGTTCAACCGGATGATGTGCCAGCCGTGGCGCGACAGGACCGGCGCGGGAGTCATCGCACCTTCGGTCAGGCCGCGCAGCGCCGCTTCAAACTCAGGCACGGTATCGCCGGGGCCAAGCTGGCCCAGATGCCCGCCCGACGCCTTTGACCCGCAATCGCTTTCGCGCGCGGCGAGAGCGAAGCCCTTCGCATCACCGTCCAGCCGCGCCAGTACGGCCCTGGCGCGGGCTTCGGCCATTGCACGTTCCGCCTCGTCCCGCGGATCGCAGGCGCACAGGATATGCGACACATCCCAAAGCGGCGCTGAGCGGAAGCGATCGGGGTTCTTTACCCATTCGGCCCGCACGTCGGCGTCCGTCACTGGCGCAATCGTCAGCGCCTCGTCCAGAAGGGCGCGGATCAGCGCCTCGTCCCCGGTCTCGATCCGGCCGGGGGCCAGTTCTTCGGGGTCGGCCGTCAGCCCACGGGCGCGGGCCTCCTGCAACAGCAGGGCACGGATCGCCAATGCCTGCGCCGCCTTGCGCCAGGCGATGCCGGGCTTGTCCTTTGGGGCGCTGTGGTTCTGGGCCTCGGCGGCGATGGCCG
>NZ_JBOFBI010000280.1:0-4204 GCF_051645465.1 Tabrizicola sp.
TACAGGAACTGCGGCAGGTGGCGAAGACCGCGACGGCCAGTAACGACGATACGCGCTGTCAAAGCATTCGGCACCCCCCAGTTGCTCTTTTCCAAATACTCCCGCCGGAGGCACTTTCCCGAGCCGGTTGGCTGAAAGCCAGAGGCGAGACAAAGAGTCTTCGCGCGGAACGCGCTCAATTTTACCACCGTCCCGCCACGCAACGGTAGCGCCGCCGACTGCGCGAAGAAGATCGTGGCCGATCGAGACCAGACGGCAATCGGCGCCCGCGGTCCGAAGCCGAAGCGACCGCCGCCCCCGCCGCGCCTGCCGGCCTCGGTTTTCTCGACAGACCTCGTCCTTCGCCACCTTGCGCATCCCCTCAGCCGCAACCACGTCATGTGGGGTACAGCAGAACAGGGAGGCACCTGATGACCGTCACGTCGATCGTAACCTTCGTCAAACCAGCTCATGCGCAGCGGGACGACGCTGCACTCTCGCAGGCTTTCGCGCTTGCCGAGGCGCATTCCGCGCGGACGGTCGTGCTGACCTATGTCGTCGACGTGATCGGACCCGAAGCCACGACGACCGAGGGTACCGACGAAGAGCTTGCCGCGGCCAGATCGGCGATTCTGGCCCGCGCCGACAAGCTGGGCGTGCAATGCTCCGTCGTCGACCGGTCAAGCTTTGCCTACGGGATCGGCGAGGTCTTCGCCGACCATCTGAAGGTCGCCGATCTTGGTGTGCTGCAGATCGACCCGCGGCCCAATTCGGGCCTGCGCCAGCTGGTCAACGCCGCACTCTTCAAATCCGGGCGCCCGGTCCTTCTTGTGCCACAGGCCGCCACAGGCAAGCCGCCGACCCGCGCTCTGGTCGCCTGGGACGGCACCGCCGCAGCCGCCCGCGCCATGCATGAGGCGATCCCGCTCATGGCGCTAGGCGGTGAAGCCATCGTCGCGCGGGTGTCAGACGACAAGGACATCCGCATGGATCAATCGGCGATCGAGGCGACGCACCACCTCGCGCGCCACGGCATCCGCGCCACGTTCCAAGAGGTCCAGCGCAATGGGCGACAGGTGTTTGCCGCTCTTGCCGACACCGCGCGCGAGACGGGCTGCGACATGATCGTCTGCGGGGCGATCCAGCACTCTGCGGCACACGACCTGATCTTCGGCAGCGTGACGCAGTCCATCCTCTCCGGCAACAGCGAGGTCCCGGTGTTCCTCAGCGCCTGATCCGGCCAGACGCTTCGCCCGGCCAGGCTGCGCAATCCGGCGGCTCTCCGTTCCCGGGATGCATCGCCTGAGCATGAGAAAGGTCATGGATACCGCCGTTGCCCTTTGCAAAGGACAACGCCAGTATTGCCGGACCTCGGTCCGGATCGCAAAATGCTCAGCCGCGTCGCCTTCGCTCTTTCGTTTCTGGTTGCCGCATCGCCGGTTCTGGCCGATGGCACCTACAACAAGAACATGTCCCGCGCCGATTTCGCCCGCTTTGTCGATTTCGAGGCCACCAAGACCGCCGCACTCGCCAATGCCGAAAAAGCCGCGAGTGCCGAGAAACTCAACTCGCTCGACTGGGCACTCGAAGGTGGCCCGATCCCGATGGATGCCTCCCTCGATCCCGCGGGCGACTGGACCTGCCAGATGATCAAGGTCGACGGACCCGAGCCCATTGCCGTCTTTCCTGCCGTTCCCTGCCTGATCAGGGGAACCAGTGTCGACGATCACTGGTGGTGGCTCGAAATGACCGAAGGCCCCGAACCGACGACCGGCACGCTCTACAGGGATTACACCGGCGGCCAGGAGTTCCGGGTGTTTCTGGGCGCCACCCATGATCCTGGCGGCGCACCGCAGGACTACAACGATGACCCGGGCCGCGACCGGATGGCCATCGTCACGCGGCGCGCCGGGGATCGGCTGTTGTTCGAGTTTCCGTCTCCCCCCGACGGCTGGGCTTACAGCCTGATCGTGCTGGAGCGCTAGCCGCAAGCTCAGCGGTCCTTTGCTCATCGGTCAGGCGCTGGCGCGCCCAATGTCGCAAACCTTTCCAAATGGTCAACACCCGCAACCAACCCATTGATTCCAAACACCCCGAAAACCGTCCCACCGTGGGCACTTCTCCTTCCCGCAACGGCCTGCTAGGCAGGGCGCGCAAGCCAAGGACCCCTCGAAGTGCCCCTTTCCGAAAATCTTCGCGGCATCCTCCTGATGTGCGCCTCGATGGCCGCCTTCACGATCAACGACACCTTCATGAAGTCGGTGACCGAGACCTTGCCTCTCTACCAGGCGATCGGTCTCCGCGGCCTGATCACCGTGACCGGCCTCACGATCCTCGCCATCGCCACCGGAGCTTTCCGTTTCCGCCTCTCACCCCGGGACCGTGGCCTGATCCTTCTGCGCTCCCTCGCCGAAATCGCCGCCACGATCCTGTTCCTCGAAGCGCTCCTCCGGATGCCGCTCGCGAACCTCTCCGCGATCATGCAGGCGCTCCCCCTGGCGATCACCTTCGGCGCCGCGCTGGTTTTCGGGGACAAGATCGGCTGGCGGCGGATGACGGCGATCCTTGCGGGCCTCGTCGGCGTCTTGATCATCATCCGTCCCGGGACGGAGGGCTTCGACCGCTGGGCCCTCCTCGGCGTCGGCTCCGTCCTCTGTGTCGTGGTCCGCGACCTTTCGGTCAGGCCGATCCAAGGCCAGGTGCCCTCGGCCCTCGTCGCCCTCGGTGCCGCAACGGCGGTCGCCACGATGGGCTGGATCGGCACCGGCCTGCAAGGCTGGCATGCGCCGACGGCATGGGAGGCCACGCTCGTCCTCGGTGCCGGGCTTTTCCTCATCGTCGGCTACCTGAGCTCGGTCGCCGCCATGCGCCACGGCGACATCGGCCTCGTCGCGCCCTTCCGCTATACCTCGCTTCTCTGGGCCATCGTTCTTGGCCTTTTGGTCTTCGGCGACCTCCCTGACGGCTGGACCCTGATCGGGGCCGCGATCGTGGTGGGGGCAGGCCTCTTCACCCTCTGGCGCGAACGGAACCTGAGGCGCCGGGCGGCGGCCTGACAACCCCCAAGACCCCGTGTTGACACCCCCGGCGATTCCCCCTATACGCCCGCCTACCCAAGCCCCCGGTCGCGACCGAGAGCAGGGGTCAGAGCGCTTGAAGTGGTCATGATCCGGGACTTGCTCCCCGATCCTCTGGAAATCCACCGCGGCATCCCCGAAAGGGGGTGGGTGCGGTGTTCGTGTTTTGCGATGGGCGCAAGGCGCGGATCGAGAAGCAGCGCCTCCAAGGCAGGGGGCGAGTATCGAAACGAGGAATGTGAATGCCGACGATTCAACAGCTGATCCGGAAGCCCCGGGAGGCAGCGCCACGGAAGTCCAAGTCGCAGCACCTGGAATCCTGCCCGCAAAAGCGTGGGGTTTGCACCCGCGTCTATACCACCACCCCGAAGAAGCCGAACTCGGCCATGCGGAAGGTTGCCAAAGTGCGCCTGACCAATGGCTTTGAGGTGATCAGCTACATCCCCGGCGAAAAGCACAACCTTCAGGAACACTCGGTGGTCCTGATCCGTGGCGGCCGTGTGAAAGACCTTCCCGGTGTGCGTTACCACATTCTCCGCGGCGTTCTGGATACCCAGGGCGTGAAGGAACGTCGTCAGCGCCGTTCGAAGTATGGCGCGAAGCGTCCGAAGTGAGGAATTGAGAGATGTCCCGTCGTCACGCCGCTGAAAAACGCGAAATCCTTCCCGACGCCAAGTTTGGCGACCGGGTGGTCACCAAGTTCATGAACAACCTGATGCTCGACGGCAAGAAGTCGGTCGCCGAAGGCATCGTCTACGGCGCGCTTGACCGCGTCCAGACCCGCCTCAAGCGCAACGCCGTCGAAGCCTTCCACGAAGCGCTCGACAACGTGAAGCCTTCGGTCGAGGTCCGCTCGCGCCGCGTCGGCGGTGCGACCTACCAGGTCCCCGTCGAAGTCCGCACCGAACGCCGTGAGGCGCTGGCAATCCGCTGGCTGATCGCTGCTGCCCGCAAGCGCAACGAGAACACCATGGAAGAGCGCCTGGCCGCCGAGCTTTCGGATGCCGTCCAGAACCGCGGCACCGCGGTGAAGAAGCGCGAAGACACCCACAAGATGGCCGACGCGAACAAAGCGTTCAGCCACTATCGTTGGTGAGGTAGATCATGGCACGCGATTATCCGCTCGACCGATACCGCAACTTCGGGAT
>NZ_JBOFBI010000281.1:0-6396 GCF_051645465.1 Tabrizicola sp.
GGCGCCCCGACCGCAAGCCGCATCACGCCGACCAGGTAATGCGCCTGATCGACCGAAAGCCGCACCGCTTGCCCCGGACCAAGCGGCTGATCTACATAGAGTCTGATCTTCGCATCCGACATGAGCGTGAACCTATGTCCCAAGCGCCGCAAATGCCAGAGGCCGACGGGCAGGCTTCCGCCCCCGCGGACCAGGTGGCCGATGCGCCGCGGGGCAACTGGGTCGACCGTTTCGCCCCCGGCCCCTCCCGGCCTTATCTAAGGCTCGCCCGTGCCGACCGACCGATCGGGACCTGGCTTCTTTTCATCCCCTGCCTCTGGGCCCTGGCGCTCGCCGGTGGGGCTGGCGGCTTCCGGCAATGGGACGTCTGGCTCGCCCTTTCCTGTGGCATCGGCGCCTTCCTCATGCGCGGGGCAGGCTGCACCTGGAACGACATCACCGACCGGGATATCGATGCCAAAGTCGCCAGAACCCGCAGCCGCCCACTGCCCGCAGGCCAGGTCACGGTGCGTGGGGCACTGGTCTGGATGGCGGCCCAGGCGCTTCTCGCGGCGCTGATCCTTTTCACCTACAACTGGCTGGCCATCGGCCTTGGCGTGGCCTCTCTTGCGCTGGTGGCGATCTACCCCTTCGCGAAGCGATTCACCTGGTGGCCGCAGGTCTTCCTTGGCCTCGCGTTCAACTGGGGCGCGCTTCTCGCCTGGGCCGCGCATGCGGGCACGGTTCCGCCGGCTGCGGTAGCGCTTTACCTTGCGGGCATCGCCTGGACGCTTTTCTACGACACGATCTACGCCCATCAGGACCGCGAGGATGACGCGCTGATCGGCGTGAAGTCGACCGCCCGCCTTTTCGGTGCGCAAAGCCGGAACTGGCTCTGGACCTTTTTCGCGCTGACACTCACCTTCTTCGGTGCCGCCGTTGTCCTTGCCCATGCCGATCAGGCGCGGCCCCTTGCCTTCGTGGTGGCGCTTGGCGGGGTCTGGGCCATGGGCTGGCACTTTGGCTGGCAGATGCGGCGGCTTGACCTTGACGACCCTGCCTCATGCCTTGCGGTCTTCCGCTCGAACCGCGATGCGGGCCTGATCCCCGTGCCGTTTCTTGCCATCGCCGCATGGCTTGGTTGAACCCGGACGGCCAAACCCCTAGGAAGCAGGGGGCGCATCGCCCCAAGTGAGTCTTCCGGAACCGTCCCATTGCCGACCCGCATCCGCCAGCTTTCCTCAACTACCCTCGCACTCCTGGCCTTCATACTGGCGGCCATGGTGATGTTTTCAGTCGCCTATGGCGCAACTCTGGTCATCGAGTCCCGCACGCAGCATGTCGTTGAAGCGCGTCTGGCCAGGGAACGCATCGACTGGGTCACCGTGGCTACCGACGGTCTGCGGGTGCAGCTGACGGGCACTGCCCCGAACGAAGCCGCCCGCTTCCGTGCGGTCAACATCGTCGGCTCGCTGATCGACGCTTCCCGCATCCGCGACGCGCTGGACGTGACCCCCGCCTCGGCCATCGAAGCACCGAAGTTCTCGGTCCAGATGCTGCGCACCGAAGACGAGGTCCAGCTAAGCGGCCTGATCCCCGAGAAACCAGGCGAAGGCGGCATGAGCGAGGAACAGCTTTCCGCCGCCGCCGAGGCCCTGGCACCGGGCAACGGCCTGCCAGACACCCTTGAGACGGCCGATTATCCCGCACCCCCGAACTGGGATGCGGCCCTCGCCTTCGGGCTTGAGGCGCTGCGCCGGCTGGAACTCTCGAAAATCTCGGTCAGCGCGGACATGGTCGAGGTAATCGCGATTTCCGACAGCGAGGCCGAAAAGCGCAAGCTTGAAGGCGAGGTGCGTGCGCTTGTGCCCGCCGGGGTCCGCCTGGTCATGGACATCTCGGCCCCCCGCCCCGTGATAACCCCCTTCACGCTGCGCTTCGTGGTCGACGCCGAGGGCGCGCGGTTCGACAGCTGCTCCGCCGACACCGAACGCGCCCGGACCCAGATTCTGGCGGCGGCGGCGGCAGCGGGGGTCGTCAGCACACCTGTCTGCACGATCGGCCTTGGCACGCCGACCCCGCGGTGGTCCGAAGCCGTCGTCCTGGCCATCGGCGCGGTGAAAGAGCTTGGCTCGGCATCGATCACCTTCTCTGATGCCGATGTCTCGCTGCTGGCCGGCAGCGACGTCGCGCAGGCCGCCTTCGACAAGGTGGTGGGCGAGCTTGAAACCGGGCTCCCCGACGCGTTCTCGCTGACCTCGATCCTCGAGAAGAAAGAAAGCACTGCCGAAGGTCCGGCCGAGTTTACCGCCACCGTCAAAGAGGACGGCAAGGTCGAACTGCGCGGCCGCCTGACCGACGAGATGCAGCGAAGCGCCGTGGATGCCTTCGCCCGCGCGGCCTTCCCCGGTGCCGAGGTCCTGACCGCCACGCGGGTGGACGAGGCCCTGCCCGACGGCTGGCCGGTCCGGGTGTTCGCGGGCCTGAAAGCGCTGGCCGAGGTCGAGCATGGCTCGCTTCTCGTCCGCGCCGACCTGGTCGAGGTGACGGGCGTCACCGGCTCGACCGCGGCGCGGGGCAAGATCACGCAGATCCTCTCGGGCGAGCTTGGCCAGGGCCAGACCTTCAAGGTGAATGTCCGCTACGACGAGGCGCTGGACCCGATCGCCTCGCTGCCGACGCCCGAGGAATGTGCCGCCGACCTGAACGCCGTGATCGCGCGGACGAAGATCACCTTCACACCGGCGTCGGCTGAAATTGCAAACGAGGCCCGGCCGGTGATCGACCAGCTTGCAAACATCCTGACCGCCTGCCCGGCGATGCAGATGGAGATCGGCGGCCATACCGACAGCCAGGGCTCGGAAGGCGGCAACCAGTCCTTAAGCCAGGCCCGGGCCGAGGCCGTTCTGGTGGCGCTGCAGGGCCGCCGGGTCGATATCTCGGGCATGACTGCCGTCGGCTATGGCGAGGCCACGCCCATCGCAGACAACGAGACGGAAGAGGGCCGCGAGGCGAACCGCCGGATCGAATTCGTGCTGACCAGCCCCCCGCCCGCGCCCCTGGGTGGCGCCGCGGGCGCCGAGGGGCGGCTGGAAGGGCCAGGCGGGGCCGATCCCGCTGCTTCACCGCCGGACGAAAACGCAAGTGCCGCCGCGGCCGGTGCCGCAAACCCCGACTTCTCGGGCGACACAAGCCCTTCGGTCGCGCCTACCGAAAAGACCATCCCGCCGCTACCGCGCCCCGAAGGCCTTGAGGCCGAGGACAATCAATGAACCGTACCGAATTCGTTATCGCCACCGCGATCATCCTTCTGGTTTCCTTCGCGATGGGGTGGTTCACGCACTGGCTTCTGCACCGCTTCACCCGGGTCGCCGGCGGTGACATGGCCGAGATGGACCGGCTCGCTCAGTCCCTGCATGAGGCCGAAGAGCTCCGCGACCAGGCGCTTGCCTATCTCGAGCAGCGCGAGTCGGAGCTGACGAACCACATTAGCCAGACCGAGGCCGAGCTCAAGGCCGCGATGGAGGGCCTGCGCGACGCCCGCCACGAGGCCGAAGAGATGCGCGCCTACATCGAGCGGATGCACGCCAACGGTTGATGTCGGGACCAAATTCCTTCGAAGGAATTTGCAAATCTTTTCGAAAAGATTTGGCCCGGCCCCACCGATGGCGCCAGTCCTTCGATGATTTGATCAAACCATGGCCCGATCCTGCGCCGCGAACTGGACAAGCCTCTCCCGAAGTGGCACGCCATTAGGTAACCAATGGAGGCCCCCATGCTCGATTCCGTCACCGATCTCGCGTCGCTTCTGAAGGACCCCTCGCTGCTGGTGACCAAGTCCTATGTCGCCGGTGCGTGGGTGGACGCGGATGATGGCTCTACCTTCCCCGTCACCAACCCGGCCCGCGGTGACGTGATCTGCCATCTGCCGAACCTCAGCCGGGCTGAAACCGCCCGCGCGATCACTGCTGCGCACAAGGCCCACCGCGAATGGGCCGCCCGCACTGCCAAGGAACGCGCCCAGGTCTTGCGCAAGTGGTTTGACCTCTGCATGGCGAACCAGGACGACCTTGCCACCATCCTGACCGCCGAAATGGGCAAGCCCCTGGCCGAGGCGAAGGGCGAGATCGCCTATGGCGCGTCCTACATCGAGTTCTACGGCGAAGAGGCCAAGCGCACCTATGGCGACATCATCCCCGGCCACCAGCGCGACAAACGGATCCATGTGCTGAAGCAGCCCATTGGCGTCGCCGCCTCGATCACGCCCTGGAACTTCCCGAACGCGATGATCGCCCGCAAGGTCGCTCCCGCCTTGGCTGCCGGTTGCGGCTTCGTTGCCCGTCCCGCAGCCGAGACTCCCCTTTCGGCGCTGGCACTGGCCGCATTGGCCGAACGGGCGGGCGTTCCGGCGGGGCTCTTCTCGGTCATCACCTCGAAACGCTCTTCCGACATCGGCAAGGAGTTCTGCGAGAACCCGCTGATCCGCAAGCTCACCTTCACCGGGTCAACCGAAGTGGGCCGCATCCTTCTGAAGCAGGCCGCCGACCAGATCCTGAAATGCTCGATGGAGCTTGGCGGCAACGCGCCCTTCATCGTCTTCGACGACGCCGACCTCGACGCCGCCGTCGAAGGCGCGATGATTTCCAAGTTCCGCAACAACGGCCAGACCTGCGTGTGTGCCAACCGCATCTATGTGCAGGCCGGGGTCTACGATGCCTTTGCCGAAAAACTCTCTGCCGCCGTTGCCAAGCTTTCCATCGGTGACGGGCTGAAAGCGGGCGTCACCACTGGCCCCCTGATCAACGAAGCCGCGGTCGAGAAGGTCGAAGAGCACATCGCCGATGTCCTGGCGGGCGGCGGCAAAGTCGTGACCGGTGGCCACCGGCATGCGCTTGGCGGCACTTTCTTCGAGCCGACCGTCGTCACGGGCGTGACATCCAACATGAAGGTCACGCAGGAAGAGACCTTCGGCCCCCTCGCACCCCTCTTCAAGTTCGAGACGGAAGCCGAAGTGATCGAGCTTGCGAACGCCACGATCTTCGGCCTCGCGAGCTATTTCTACGCCCGCGACATCGGCCGCATCACCCGTGTCCAGGAAGCGCTGGAATACGGCATGGTCGGCGTCAACACCGGCCTCATCTCGAACGAGATGGCGCCCTTTGGCGGGGTCAAGCAGTCGGGCCTGGGGCGCGAGGGCTCACGCCACGGGCTCGACGACTATATGGAGCTGAAATACGTCTGCCTGTCGATCTGACCTGGCAGTCGGAGCGCTTCTGCAAGGGGCGGCCGGTCGGTCGCCTCTGTGCATTTTTGCAGCCCTCTCCCGCGCTGTGGCCCTACTGGCGGCCATAACGGCGATGCACTAGCTTTCCTGCAACTCTCACCGCTGCCCTCTCGCGCCGCTGGCCGGAAGGACGGCTGCAGGAAGGGCAAGTGCATGGCAAACGACTATATCCCGCCGAAAGTCTGGACCTGGGAGCAGCCCTCGGGCGGCACCTTCGCCTCAATCAACCGCCCCGTTGCCGGGCCGACGCATGACAAAGAGCTGCCTGTAGGCCAGCACCCGCTGCAGCTTTACTCGCTGGCGACGCCGAACGGGATCAAGGTCACGATCCTTCTGGAAGAGCTTCTGGAGGCCGGCCACCCCGCCGATTACGACGCCTGGCACATCGACATCGGCAAGGGCGACCAGTTCGGTTCGGGCTTCGTCGAGATCAACCCGAACTCCAAGATCCCGGCCCTGATGGACCACGGCGCCAGCCCCAAGCAGCGCGTCTTCGAGTCCGCCTCGATCATGCTCTACCTCGCCGAGAAGTTCGGCGGGGCCTTCATCCCGAAGGATCCGGCGGCCCGGACCGAGATGTTCTCGTGGCTCTTCTGGCAGATGGGCAGCGCGCCTTTCGTCGGTGGCGGCTTCGGGCATTTCTACGCCTATGCCCCGATCAAGATCGAATACGCGATCAACCGCTATGCGATGGAGACCAAGCGCCAGCTTGACGTCCTCGACCGTCATCTGGCGGACAAGGAGTGGATGGCGGGTGGCGAATACACCCTGGCCGATATGGCGATCTACGCCTGGTACGGCAGTGTCGCCCTTGGCCGGGCCTACAACGCCGCCGAGTTCCTTGACGTCGACAGCTATAAGAACGTGATGGCCTGGGCCAAACGCATCGACGCCCGCCCTGCCGTGATCCGCGGCCGCAAGGTCAACCGCACCTGGGGCGAGCCGCATGAGCAGCTGAAGGAACGCCACTCCGCGGCCGACTTCGACACACTATAGGGTCGGGATCAGCCCCGCCCCCGTCGCGCATTGCCATGACAGGACGCCCGGAGCCATGCAAGCTCTGGGCGTCTCTCATTCGCGAAAGGGCCATTCCATGCAATCGATCACCAAGCTTCCCTCCACCGAAGGCATCG
>NZ_JBOFBI010000282.1:0-4625 GCF_051645465.1 Tabrizicola sp.
GACCGCCGCAAGGCCATGCTGCAGGACATCGCCATTCTGACCGGTGGTCAGGTGATCAGCGACGATCTGGGCATGAAGCTGGAGAACGTCGGGCTCGACATGCTGGGCCGCGCGAAGAAAGTGATCATCAAGAAGGATGACACCACGATCATCGACGGCGGCGGCGTCAAGGCCGAGATCGAGGCCCGGGTCGGCCAGATCCGCGCGCAGATCGAGGAAACCACCTCGGACTACGACCGTGAAAAGCTGCAGGAACGTGTGGCGAAGCTGGCTGGCGGCGTTGCGGTGATCAAGGTCGGCGGCATGACCGAAGTCGAAGTGAAAGAGCGCAAGGACCGCGTAGACGATGCGCTGAACGCGACCCGCGCGGCCGTTCAGGAAGGTGTCATCGTCGGTGGCGGCGTGGCGCTGATGCAGGCGGCCATGGGGCTTGAGGGCCTGAAGGGCGGCAACAGCGACCAGGACGCGGGGATCGCCATCGTGCGCCGCGCGCTGGAAGCTCCGCTGCGCCAGATCGCCGAGAACGCCGGTGTGGACGGTGCCGTCGTCGCGGGCAAGATCCGCGAATCGAAGGACAAGACCTTCGGCTTCAACGCCCAGACCGAAGAATATGGCGACATGTTCGCGTTCGGCGTGATCGATCCGGCCAAGGTCGTCCGTACCGCGCTGGAAGATGCGGCTTCGGTTGCCTCGCTTCTGATCACCACCGAAGCGATGATCGCCGACCGCCCCGAGCCGAAAGGCGCCCCCTCGATGCCGGGCGGCGGCGGCGGCATGGGCGGGATGGACTTCTGATCCATCCGGTCTTTAGGATTGAAAGGGCGGCCTCCGGGCCGCCCTTTTGCTTTGGAGACGCTGCTTGGTTGCTGGCCCTGACTTTTCGCGTGAACTTCGGTCCGGTGAGGAAGCGGAAGTCGACGCCTTGTTGCGTGCAGCCTTTCCGGGGCCGCAGGAAACCCGTCTGGTCCACCAACTGCGCGACGATGGCAACATGGTCCACGAGCTTGTGCTGCCTTGGGACAACCGGATCGGCGCCTATGCTGGGATCAGCCGGATGGTCGAGCCGAAGAACTGGTTCTGTCTGGCACCGGTGGCGGTCCGGCCCGATTTGCAGAACGGAGCGGCGGCCCCGGCTGAGGCAATACGGAACAGCTTTCGTTTCGGGTCGCGCCTGGTGCGTCTGATTGTGACGGCCTATTCACAGCAATCCATTCGCGAAGGGCTGGCGAAGGGTGGTTGGTTGGAAGGGGATGAGCCGTTAACGCTCGTCGTCCTGGGCAAGCCCTCGTTCTACGCCCGCTGCGGGTTCTCGCTGGAGCGGGCGGCGCGGCTGACCACGCCCTATCCCGTGAAGAACACCCTGATCGCGCGGCCTGGCCATGATGTGCCGGAGGAAACGCTGATCTATCCGCCAGCGTTCGACGGGGTCTGAGTTGTCTGGTTCCGGAACGAGACTGGCGCCCCCTTTTTCTTTGCGAAGTCGGGGCATCAGGTTTACCCTACTTTTAGCGGGCTGCCCCTGGCGCCTATGCTTTGCCAGACGCTCGTGAATAAGTTTTTGGTCTTTGTATGTGAATTGATGTTCTGGTCTTTGACGGCGCTGGCCGTCTTGGCGGGTGATTTACCTTTCCGTCCCTGAGTGATTGTTGCCTTTAGGTCTGCGGTCCCTGTCGCACTGATACCTGTGCCACGGCATCTGCAGGCTTTGTTGCCTCGCCCCGTCAACCGCTGCCCCAGCTCCGTCGCCAGCCATAACGAGAGGGACATCGTGCCCGACGGGTATGGAATGGGACATTTTGGCGACACTGCTCCGCCCGGTCTGGCTGACTGCGCGGCAGAGCTGGCGGATTGCCGCTATCTGCTGGTCATGCCGGTTCCCTGGTATCAGGCGGCCGATGGCTCGATCTGGCTGGACGACCTTTGGTACCGCGATCTGCTGCGGCATCTCGACTATCTGCGCGACCTGACCGTGCTGGCCCCGCGTCTGCCTCTGGCAAGCCAGGCGGGCATGGTCCGCGTCGATATGCCGGCGGGGCTGCGGTTTCTGGATTTGCCCTGGGGGCGCAGCGTCCGGCAGGGTCTGCTGAAGGCGCCGTCCACCCAGGCCGCTGCGGTCAGGGCGGTCCGGCAGGCGGATATCGTGCACAGCGGGGTTGCGGGCTGGCCGTTTGCGCCGGGGTTCTTCGTGAACCCGGTGGCTGTGAAGCTGCGCCGCCCCCTGATCATCGTCGTCGAAAGTGCCTTCTGGCGGCTTGCGGGGGTCGGGCCACATGGGCTGGCCGCCCGCATGCGCGCGCGGGTGACCGAAGGCTTCGCCCGCTGGTCGGTGCGGCGGGCGACATTGTCGATCTTCACGCATGAGGGTTACCGCAAAAGCCTGGTGCGGGGGGCTGATGTGCCGTCGATGGTGACCCCGGCCAGCTGGATCGACGCCGGGGATGTGCTGGACGAAGCCACCGCGTCTGAGACCTGGGAGCGGAAGGGCGCAAAGGTTCGCGTCCTGCTGGCGGCGCGCTTGACTGCCGGGAAGGGGGTGGCCGTCCTTCTGGAGGCTCTGGCCATGGCGGGCGATCTTTCCCTGGCCGTTGACGTGATCGGTGACGGGCCGTTGCGCGGGGCGGTGGCCGAGGCGGCGGCCCGGCTTGGTCCGGAGCGGCTGCGGCTTCTGGATCCCGTGCCCTACGGCCCGCCCTTCCTCACCCTGCTGCGCGGCTATCACGCGGCCTTGGTTCCCTCCATCACCGACGAGCAGCCACGCGTCCTTTACGATGCGGCGGCCCAGGCGGTGCCGGTTCTGGCATCGGATACCGAGGGGCATCGGGAGCAAGTGGATCAGGGCGTCACCGGCCTGCGGTTTGCACCGGGTGACGCGGCGGCTTTGCTGGCGGCGCTGCGCCAGGCCGCCGCGGATCCTGCCGGGCTTCGCCGGATGGGGATGACCGCGCGGAGCCGGGCGTTGGGGCAGACCCATCAGGCCATGCATCTGGTCCGGGCTCGCAAGCTGGCGTCGATCTGGAGCGAAAGGCGCAAGGCCAAGGGCGTCTGACCGCTTGCCGAGCCTTGCATTCGCGGCCAAAGCTGGCGGCCATGCGCCTGTTCCTTCTGACTGCCCTGACCATGGCGGCTTTCGCTGCCAACTCAGTCCTGAACCGCTGGGGGGTGGGGCGGGGGTATATCGGCGCGGTGGAGTTCGCCTGCATCCGGCTGGTCGCGGGGGCTTTGGTGTTGGCGATGCTGGTCCTCTGGCAGCGGGGCGGCCTTGCCTGGCCGGGCGTGACGGGTCGGCTTGCCGGGGTTCTGGGGCTGTCGGTCTATCTGGTCGGGTTTTCGCTGGCCTATCTTGGTCTCGATGCCGGGACGGGCGCGCTGGTGCTGTTCGGGATGGTGCAGGTCACGATGTTTGCCGGAGCATTTGTGACGGGCGAGGCAGTGCCGGCCCGACGGTGGGCTGGGGCCGGGCTGGCTCTGGGTGGGCTGGCGCTGATTGCGGCACCGGCTGAGGCAGGACTGCCGCCGGGACCGCTTTTGCTGATGGCGCTGGCGGGGATGGGCTGGGGGTTCTATTCGCTGGCCGGGCGGGGCGCGACTGATCCGCTGGCGGCGACGGCGTGGAACTTCCTTCTGTCGGTGCCGCTGGTTCTGCCGCTGGCCGTCGGGCTTGGCTTCGATCGGCCTGATGCGACGGGCATTGCGCTGGCGGTGGTATCGGGCGCGGTGACCTCGGGCATGGGCTACGCGCTCTGGTATGTGATCCTGCCCACCCTGGGTGCGGCGCGGGCCGGGGTCGCGCAGCTGTCAGTGCCGATCCTCGCGGCGCTCGGTGGTGCGGTCCTGTTGACCGAGGTGCCGGGCCTGCGCTTCTGGGCGGCGGCGGTGCTGGTGTTGGGTGGGGTCGCGTGGGCCAGCTTGCCCTACAGGTCTTTGACGAGGCGATAAGCGGTGTGGCCCGTGCGGGGATCGGTGCGGCTTAGCCCCGTCGGGCGGAAGCCCTCGCGTTCCCAGAAGGCGCGGCCGCGGGGGTTGACGTCAAGCACGGCAAGGTAGAGCCGCGGCGCGTGCCGGCTGCGGGCCAGGGTTTCGACATGGGCAAGGAAGCTGCGGCCATGGCCCTGACCTTGCGCCCAGGGGCCGAGAAGCATGAGGCCAAGATAGGCGTCGTTGGGTTCGGGGAAGCCGTAGGACACTTCGGCCACGCCCGAGAGGCGGCTGTCGACGAAGAGACCCAGCCGGTCGCTTTCGGCGGGATTGCAGTTCGGCGGTGCATCCGTGAAGAACTCGGACGCCTGGTGGTCGGGGTCGACCCGGCCTTCGGCGAGCAGCCAGTAGTCCGGGGCCTCGCGGTAGAACTGCGCGACGAGGGAGGTTTCGGACGGGAAAAGCTCACGGATCCGCATGGGCGATTTCCATGACTTCCAGGTCGATGGCGCCGGATGGACGCTTCCACGTGACGCTGTCGCCCACGACCGCCCCCAGAAGCGCGCGGGCGAGCGGAGAGTTCGGGGCGATGCGGTGGCGGGTGGCGTCGGCCTCATCCTCGCCCACGATTTCATAGGTGGTCTGTAGGCCGGTTTCGTCAGCCACGGTCACCGCGAGACCAAAGGCGACCGCGGTCAGGTCATGAGAGG
>NZ_JBOFBI010000283.1:0-8825 GCF_051645465.1 Tabrizicola sp.
CAAGAGCAAAAGCTACTCGGTAATCGCGACCGGAATGCGCGACCGCTTCCTTCTGTCACGCGACGGCCCACCACAGTTCAACCTCCACATCGTCACGTGGGAAAGCTGGCCCCTCCGGAAAGAGCGCCTGATGCGCGACGCCCTGATCGCCGATCCCGAAGCGGCGGCCGAGTATGCCGCCCTGAAACGCGAGCTCGCCGCCGTCCACGGCACCGACATGGCCGCCTACACCCGCGCCAAGACGGCCTTCGTGCAGAAGATCATGGACCGCGTCTTCGACCGCATGGGCCTCCCCCGCCAGGACGTCTGGGAGGACTGACCGCCCCGCTCCTCGTCGGTCTTCGACCGCTCGTCGCAACGCGCCCGCGAGGAGGAGCCGAAGGCGAACGAGGAGCAGCCGCCTTTCCCCTACCGCTTGATCATCCAGACCATCGCAGTCCTGTATCCGGCGTTCTCAAGAACCGCGACTTTTGAAGCCCATGCCGCCGGGCAGACGAGAAATGCCGTCCTGATCCCTCGCGGGGCGAATGACGCCTCTGCCGCCTGAAGCAATGCCGCAGCGGCATCGCTCTCCTCCATCCGCGCAGGATCGGCAAACTGGCGGTGGAAGAAGTCGTCAATCACCCCAGTAGCACAGATGTCGTGTGCAGGCGGGAAATGCAGCCTCGATGCGGGCTGCGCGATAACATATCCATCAAGGTCTTCTCGTGGGGCTGACACCAGCATATCCCGGTCCGTCAGGGTGAGGCTCTTCCTCATCCAGCTGCCGAAGCGAGCGTCGGCTTCGGGATGAATGGTCCAGAACATGTCCAGTTCGCGAAGAATTGCCCTGTGTTCTGCGCTTCGGGCTACGATCCCCCCGATGTCCTCGTCCGTAGCTGTCCGCACCCCCGCGAAGTGCGATCCGCCATCCAGACCGGACTTGGACAGATATAGCGTCACGGGCTCGTAGCCCCGCGCACGGAACGCCCCGCGCCACTCGTCGCCACAGACGAAGGAGGCCAGCAGAAGTCTCGCCCCTGACGCACGAAGATCAGCCTCGCCCGCGTCAACCAAAGCCTCCAGCGTGCCATCGGGAGCGTCCTCTGCCACAAAGGCTTCCGGCATCAGCAGGCCCGGATCGCCCCGCTCGCCCGCATAGATCGGAGGCACGGGTACGCGCACGGTATGAACCAGACCAACGAGCCCGCCATCGCTCTCTGCAACCAGCCAACTCTGCCGAAACGGCTGCTTCTCCGCCGTCAGTGCGAAGGTCACTGCTTCCACGATCTTCTCGCGAGCATCATCCAGAAGCGGCCAAAGCGCCGGATCGTGGGCCTGCCGCCGTTCCGCATCCTGCATCAACAGGTCGACCATCGCCGGCACGTCGGGAAGCGCGGCGGTTATGATCTCGGCTGGCATATCGTTGTGCACCTTCTGATCCTCGCGCAGTCTACGCCTCAGGGGCAAGCAGCGCACCATCCTCAGGCGCCAGTCTCAATCTCTGCGAGATTCGCGCGGCCTGGCCAAGGGTGCGCCGTTTCACCCAGCGCCTCCCCTCCCCCACCGTGGGGAGGGGCCGGGGGTGGGGGCTCCCGGCCTGACGCCAGCGCCGCAGTTTGCACGACTCTGCGCATCATCCCCGGTCAACACCCCCTTAACAAACGAGTCGCAGATCGTGGTTAACGCCCGAAAACCGAGATACGAGGGGGAGACGGAAACAAGATGAAAGCAAGACGAAACCAAGATCATTGACCTGTTCGAAATCTCCAGGATTAGCACAGCGTTCCCAAACACTTGGAACCCCTTGCGCCCCCCCGCAGCGGCCCTCCTCAACAAACCCGTTCACCCCTCCTTGACCCCACGGCTCACTCCTGCAGCGTCTTGAGATACTCCGCGATCTGCACCAGCCGCACCGGGGTGGGCGTGGAAATCCCGTCGCCGCCGTCATAGGGCACGAGCTCCCCCTGCAGCAAAGGCCCGAACTCCGGCATCGGCGAGCCACCGTCCCGGTCCCCCGGACTGACGCCGGTATAGCCCCAGATCTTCGCCATAACCGCCGTCCCCGGAAAAACCCCGCCATTCCGGGCGGATAGCCCGGTCAGGTCAGCAGGCTTCCGGTCCAACCCCGCCGCCGCAGGCCCGTCTCCCCGGCCCGAAGCGCCGTGACAAGCCGCGCAGAAAGTCGCGAAATCCTCACGCCCGGTCGGAGCCTCGCGCTCCACGCAGGCTCCAAGCATCAGAACTGAAAGCAGAAAAAGCAGTCGCATCAGCAGTCCTCCTTCTCCCAGAAGACATTGCTCTGACGTCCACCGCCTTGATCTAGGTCACCTGGCCCGCCGAAAGCCGCACCACCCGGTCCATCCGCGCCGCAAGCTCCAGGTTGTGCGTCGCGATCAGCGCAGAAAGCCCGGTCGAGCGCACCAATTCCATAAGGACTCCAAAGACTTGGTCCGACGTCGCCGGGTCGAGGTTCCCCGTCGGCTCATCCGCCAGCAGAAGCTTCGGTGCGTTCGCCAGCGCCCGGCAGAACGCCACCCGCTGCTGCTCGCCGCCCGACAGCGCCGCCGGCCGATGCCCCGCCCTTGGCCCCAGCCCGACTTTCCCCAGCAGATCCATCGCCCTCGCCTCGGCCGCAGCCCTTGTCGCGCCATTGGCCAGCTGAGGGATGACCACGTTCTCCAACGCACTGAATTCCGGCAACAAATGGTGGAACTGGTAGATGAACCCCACCTCCGCCCGCCGCACCTCGGTCCGCACCCGGTCGGAAAGGCCCCCCATCTCCGCCCCGCCCAAGCTTACCGTCCCCGCATCAGCGACATCCAGCAGCCCCGCGATGTGCAAAAGCGTCGACTTCCCCGCCCCCGACGGCGCCACCAGAGCCACAACCTCGCCCTTCGCGACCGTCAGCGAGGCCCCGCGCAACACGATCACCTCCGACGGCTTGCCCCGGTTGTACCCCTTCTCGATCCCGTCGAGCGCCAGCATGGCCTCACTCATACCGGAGGGCCTCGACCGGATTCATCCGCGCCGCGCGCCGGGCCGGAAGCAGCGTGACGACAAAGGACAGCGCCAGCGACAGCAGCGCCGCCGAGACGACGTCTCCCATCTGCAACCGCGCCGACAGATGATAGATCGGCCGCACCTCCGGGTCCCAGACCCCGCCCCCCGCGACCCAGTTGATGAAGTCGAAGATCGGCGTGAAGTAGATCGCGAAGAGACAGCCAAGCGCGATCCCCAGCACCGTCCCCGCAATCCCCGTAAAGGCCCCGCACAGAAAGAAAACCCGCAGCACCGAGCCTTCAGTCAGCCCCATGGTCCTAAGGATTCCAATATCCCGGCCCTTGTTCTTCACCAGCATGACCAGCCCCGAGATGATGTTCATCGCGGCGATCAGGACAAGGATCGACATAAGGACGAACATCATGTTGTCCTCGACAGTCAGCGCCCGCAGAAAGGCGCCGGAGCTGTCCTTCCAGCTCCACAGCATCGCCGTCGGCCCGCCCGCACCCAGAAGCGCCGAAGCATACTTCTCGATCTCCTCCGGGTCGGCGACGGTCACCTTGAACTCGTCGATCCGGCCCTCGGCGTTGAAGAAAATCTGCGCTTCTTCCAGCGGCAGATAGGCGCGGGTCCGGTCGATCTCGGGGCTGCCGGTCGTGAAGACATAGACGACCTCATAGGCGTTGACCCTGGGGGACGACCCCAGCGCCGATTTCACTCCGTTGGGTGAGATCAGCCGCACACGGTCACCCACCGTCACGCCAAGATCGCGCGCGACGCCCGACCCAAGCGCGACCCCGTCGGAAATGCGGGCGATGTCACCCAGGTCGTCAGCACCCTCGGTCATCGCCGGGATCGAGGTGAAGTCCTCAGCCGACATGCCATAAACCTCAGCCCCGGCGTTGTTTTCGCCGTCCGAGACCATCACCTGCCCGCGCACCACTCCAGCCGCATGCGTGACGCCGGGCACCTGGGCCAGCGCGTCGGCGATCATTCCATTATCTACGAAACCCCGCAGCAGCTCGCCGTCCGGGCCCGTCTCACCCGACGAATAGATCGTGATATGCGCGTTCGCGCCAAGGATGGTGCTGACAAACTCGGCCCTGAAGCCCGCTCGCACCGCCATCGTGGCAATCAGCGCAAAGACCGCCAGCGTGATCCCGATCAGGCTGATCCAGGTCATGATGCTGACCCCGCCCTCTGCCCGTCGCGCACGCAGGTAGCGCCAGGCGATCATGAACTCGAAGCCCGAGAATGGTGCGGTTTTTGTTGCCATCTGCCTCTGCCCGCTTGACCAGGCCCTTTGATTTCCGCCGAACCTGCGGGACCGGGGCCGAAAGGTCA
Organism: Tabrizicola sp.; assembly: GCF_051645465.1. Lineage (GTDB taxonomy): Bacteria > Pseudomonadota > Alphaproteobacteria > Rhodobacterales > Rhodobacteraceae > Tabrizicola. The sequence continues at coordinate 4,327 of NZ_JBOFBI010000283.1, forward strand.
AGGCGGCGGCGGTGTCGAGCGGAAATCCGCGCGTGCTGGCACGAAGGTTGGTATCAGGAATTGACCCACAGTACGGTGCCCGCGCCCACAACTCGAAGTGGAGCATCTCAACAAGAACCGAGGGATAAAATCATGCGTATTGCACCTGCAATTCTGGCCCTGGCGGCGACCGGCTTCCTGGCTGCCTGCAACAGCGAAGCAACCTGCACCGCCGAAGAAGCGCAGAAGAAATCGACCGATCTGATGGCCAAAATCACCGAGGTTGGTACGACCGACCAGGCAAAGGCCACCGAGCTCATGCCAAAGCTGGAAGAGCTGGGCGCCAAGATCGCGGCAGGCGGAGACGACCTGAGCGCCGCCTGCAAGGCCATGGACGAGATGATGGCCGAACTGAACGGCTAAGACCTGACCGGTCCGGGCTGTCTTAGGCCCGGACCATCTTCTTTTTCAGCGGACCACGTTCACTTTACAAGCGGCCTCTGCCATTTGCAGAAAGCAGACACCAGCACGGTCTAACTTCAGATGTCGGGTCAGGTCATTCTGATCCTGCGCAATTGGTTAGGTGTACATCCTCAAGTATGAATACATGAACCATACACATATTTCCAAACAACACTAAGGGATCGAATGCGTATCGCACTTAATTCCGTCGTCTTGCTTGCCGCAGGCCTCCTGACCGCCTGCAACAGCGAAGAAGAATGCACCGCAGAGCTCCTTGAGAAGAAAGGGGCCGAGCTGGACGCCAAAGTAGCCGAGGTTCAGATCTCCGACCCGGAAAAGCTCTTCGCGATGCAGTCAAAAGTGTACGAGGCTGTGCAGAACGTTGCCGCTGCCGGTGAAGATATCTCGGGGCAGTGCAAGATAATTGACGAGCTTGTGGCAGAGCTTTCGAAGTGAAGCAGTCCGGGCCGCTTAGGCCCGGACCACCTTCAGGTTCACCAGGTGCGTGCCTCCGGTCATCCAGAGCCGCACCCAGACCGGCAGAACTGCTTCTTGCGCCCGAGCGCCGACCAGATCGCCCAGATCGGCAAAGCTGGTCCAGCCAAAGCCCCGCGCGATGTCCTTCACCGCCTCTTTCGCAGCCCCGTCGTTGCCGCTGACGAAAAGGTCATGGTCCCCTGGTATCAGGCCAGGCGTCACCATCACTGCAGCCGCGACCGTGTTGAACGCCTTGACGACCTTGGCCTCTGGAAATGCCGCCTGAATCTGCTCCCCAAGGCTCGTGGCGCCCGTGAAAGCCGGGTTGAGGAACGGAGGCATCCCCGCCGAGAAATCCAGCGGGTTCGCGACGTCGATCAGCACTTTGCCTGACAGGTTCGCGGCCCCTGCCGCCTGAAGCGCCTCAAGGGAATGTGCGCCCTGCGTCACGTTGAACACCACTTCGCCCGACGCCGCCGCCTCGGCAAAAGTCCCGACCTTGCCGCCTGTTTTTGCCACCCATTCCGCAAGCGGTTCGGCTTGCGCCCGCGGCTTCGCAAGCTCCTCGGCCGAGGGATTGCGGATGCCGATCACAACTTCATGCCCCTTCGCAATCAGCGCCGCTCCCAGTGTCTGGCCCACGCCACCACCGCCAATCATGCCTATTCTCATCGCTTTGCTCCTATGATAAAGACAGACAGGTCCGTCTACCTATCCGACTCATACAGACAGGTCTGTCTACATGTCAAGTGAAACTCTCGAAGCCCCCGAAAAAGCCCCGTCCGCACGGGACAGGATTCTACAGGTCGCGGGGCCGCTCTTCTACCGGGAAGGCTATCGCGCCATCGGGATCGACCGGGTGATTGCCGAGGCCGATGTCGCCAAGGCCACATTTTACAAGCACTTCCCTTCCAAGGACGACCTGATCGTCGCCTGGATCGCTCAGGCCGAGGAACGCTCACAGACGGGGCTACCTCCGGAAGACGGGCCGGAACCGCTGACTGCCTATGTGTCCGCGATGATTGCCATTGCGCGGCGCAGCGGGTGCATGGGCTGCACCTATCAAGGTTCGGCGGCGGAATTCTCCAACCCCTCGCATCCGGCTCACGCGGCAGCCATTGATGTGAAGACCCGAGTCCTCGAAACTCTGGAAACCCGCGCCCGCGCCCAAGGCCTGGCCCGCCCGCGCGAGACGGCCGAGGCAGTGTTCCTGTTCATCGAGGGCGTCTGGGCCTCGGTCCGCATGTTCGGCCCGAAGGCCCCCCTTGCCCATGCGGAAGAGGCGGCGCGGCGTCTGTTCGTCTAGACCCGTCGCTGCCGGACGAAGCAACTGGTCAGGAAGCTGCTTTCCAGCCTTTCACATTTGCCCAAATATCCCCGCCGGAGGCCCTTAGCCCGAGCCCCTGCGCGTTCTTCACGCGCGGGGGCGAGACAAAAGGTCTTCGCGCGTCAGCGCTCAATTTGAAACCCGCCCCAACCCGCGCGCAGCTGTTAGCAAATCGTGAATACCCATGCGCAACCTATTGATTTCATTATGGTCAACTTTATGCGCACCGTGCCCCAAGGTCTGGCAGGGCGCCGCCTCGCGGATCAGAAGTCCGTAGGCGCCCCACCCTCCTGCTTCCGCTTGGCCACAAACTGGCGCAGCTCTTCGAGGTGATCCCCGTTCATCTCGGGCGCCTCGAACTCGGCCAGAATCTGCTTGTAGATCCGATGCGCCCGCTCCACCGTCCAGACCGATCCATCGACCTGCCAGGCCTCATAGTTCCGCCAGTCGCTGACAAACGGCGCATAGAACGCCCGCTGATAGCGGTCCTGGGTGTGCTGGATCCCGAAGTAGTGCCCGCCCGCACCGACCTCCTTGATCGCGTCGAAAGCAAGGTCCTCGTCCCGCGTGGCGAAGGTCGCCTCCTCGAAGTACCGCTGGATCATCTGCAGGACTTCGCAGTCCATGATGAACTTCTCGGGGCTCGCGATCAGCCCACCCTCCAGCCACCCCGCCGCGTGGTAGACCATGTTGGTCCGGCTCTGCACCGCCGACCAGAGCGAGTTCGAGGTCTCCCACATCGCCTGCCCGTCCGGCACGTTCGCAGCACAAACCCCGGAGGCCCGCATCGGGACGCCGTAGAACCGCACGAGCTGCCCCGTCATCTGCGTCGCCCGCATGTATTCCGGGGTGCCGAAAGCGGGCGCGCCGGACTTCATGTCGACGTTCGAGGTGAAAGTACCGATGGCCACCGGACAGCCCGGCGCGATGTATTGAAGCAGCGCTACGGCGGCCAGTGCCTCGGCAATCGAAAGGGCAACGGCGCCCGACATCGTGACCGGAGCCATGGCGCCCGCCAGGGTGAAGGGGGTGACGACGACCGGCTGGCCACGCTTGGCAAGCCGCATCGCACCGTCGAGCATCGGGTAGTCGTGCTTCAGAGGCGAGACCGAGTTGATATTGGTGTACATCCGTGGCTTCGCGCGGAACTCCTCGTCTGAAAGCCCGCCCGCGATGCGGACCATTTCCATGACGTCCTCGACCCGCTCGGCCCCAAGGCTGTAGGCGTGGCAGACCTTGTCGGTCAGCGTCAGCTTCTCGAAAAGGCAGTCAAGGTGGCGGACCGAGGGGTGGATGTCGACCGGCTCGACCGGATAGCCCCCGGCGACGTGAATGCAGTTGAAGTACTGCGTGAGCTTCATGAATTCCCGGAACGTCTCGAAATCGCCCGTGCGCTTGCCGCGCTCCATGTCCCAGGCGTTGGGGGGCGAGGAAACGTTGACGAAGATCATGTGGTTTCCGCCCATGATGATCTCACGGTCGGGGTTGCGGGGCGTGATGGTGAAGGTCGCGGGCGCGCGGCCGACCATCTCCATCACGAAGGCCTCGTCCATGCGGACATTGGTGCCGCTTACGATGCAGCCCGCCTTCCGCAGATGCTCCACAGCCTCGGGGTTGAGGAACTCGATCCCGATATCGCGGAGGATCCGCATCGCGGTCTTGTGGACCCGCTGAACCCCGTCGGCATCCAGCGGTTCGGTCGGCCGGTCAGGGTTGACCGGGATGCGCCAGGGCATCTGGTCGATGACCGCCGTCCCCGCGCGGACCTTCATCCCCGCCCGCCCACCAGCGCGCTTTCTCCGGGTTGGCTCGTCGGTCATGGTCTGTCTCCGTTGCTTGCCCTGAAGATGACGGAAGGAGAGCGCAGGTGATCACTGCGTTTGCGACGAGTATTGGTCGTTTTTCGCGCTTCGCTGTGGATAGTCAGGCTTTCAGGGCCGAAAGCCAATCCGGTATGGCGCCGATATCGGGCAGGACAACGTCGGCGTGGGGGGAAAGCTCGTCCCGCTTGGCGATCCCCGTCAGGACCGCCACCGTGCGCATCCCGGCGGCACGACCGGCTTCCAGATCGTGCCGGCTGTCGCCCACCATCGCCACCCGCGCCGGGTCCAAGGCAAAGGCCCGCGCGAAGGCCAGGCACATGCCCGGAGCCGGTTTCGCCCCATGCCCGGAATCGTAGCCCGCGATGAAGTCAAAGCAGTCGGTGATCCCATGGTTCGCAAGGTGCTGACGCGCGGGGGCCTCTGAGTCGTTC
>NZ_JBOFBI010000284.1:0-2397 GCF_051645465.1 Tabrizicola sp.
GATAGTGGCGAAACGGACTCGATCCGCGAAAATCTGATGCTCGCTATCGCGCAAAGCGAAGCGAATGTGTATGATCCTAATCAAGAACAAGAAAAAGGCGGGTTCCGTCTCGTCCGGCAGGAGAAGGGCAAGTTCGTACTTCTCTCCGATCTCTAGGCGGGGCCCAGGGCAGTCAACAAAAGGACGCTGAACATGCGCCATCCGGTTCTAGTAGTGCTGTGCCTTGGCGGTACGGTAGCCCTTTCGGCTTGTCAGAAGAACACAGATGCCGAAGTGCAAAGGGCCCTCAAGGACGTCAACGTCATCGACGAATCCAACCTCAGCGAGGTCATGCTCACGGTGGCCGACCCGAACGAGGCTGTTTCTTATTTCACTCGGACACTGCAACAGAATCCCGGACGAATTGACTTGATGCGCGGGCTGGCCCGCTCTTTGGCCAGAGCGCAGAAGCCGACCGAATCCGCGCAAGTCTGGCGCCAGGTCGTCGGGCATGCGGAAACGACACCCGAAGATCGGGTAATGCTGGCAGACGCATTGATCCGGTCGAACCAGTGGCCGGAGGCCAAGGCCGAGCTGAACCAGATCCCGCCGACGCACGAAAGCTATGACCGCTACCGCCTGGAAGCTATGGTCGCCGACTCTGACAAGAACTGGAAGAAGGCCGACAGTTTCTATGAGATAGCGGCAGGCCTGACGACCACTCCGGCCGGGGTGCTCAACAACTGGGGCTTCTCAAAGCTGACGCGCGGCGATGCGCCCGGTGCCGAAAAGCTTTTCATGGAATCGCTGACCTACGACCCCTCGACCTTCACGACCAAGAACAACCTCGTGCTCGCCCGGGCCGCGCAGCGCAAGTATGATCTTCCGGTGGTCCGGATGACCCAGACAGAACGGGCCGAGCTCCTTTATTCCATGGCCCTTGCCGCCATCAAGCAGGGTGACGTTTCGGTCGGCAAAAGCCTTCTGAACCAGGCGATCGAGACCCATCCCCAGCACTTCGAGGCCGCCGTCCGCAGCCTTGAGGCCCTCGATGCCAATGTGAAGACCTGATGCTTGAACCAACCGATGCGATGATCCTCCTCGTCCCCGTGCTGCCCATAGCGATATGGGCAGCGATGTCGGACCTGAAGCGGATGAAAATCCCGAACAACTCCGTCATCGCCATGGCCGCGGTCTGGCCTTTGCTCGGCTGGTTTCTGGTGCCCTGGACAGCGTGGCTCTGGGGCTTTGCCATCATGGCGGCGGTCTTTGTGGCCGGGTTTCTCTTGTACCTCACCGGAACCTTTGGCGCCGGGGATGCGAAGTTTGCGGCCGCGATGGCGGGCGTCTTCGTCGGCGGCAACATCGGCGAGATCATGTTGATCATCTTTGTCTGCATGGTCGGTGCGCTGCTCCTGCACCGGATCCTGCGCAGCCTTTCCTTCGTCCGCAACGCGACGCCGGACTGGGTCAGCTGGACCCAACGCCGCTACTTTCCCTTCGGACTAGCTTTGTCGGCTATTGTGGTGTTCTATCTTATTGCCGCCATCTGGCCGCAAGTCTGACACAAGTCGCGTTTACGACTCAAATCGAAGCCCTTTGCTACGATTGTCCACGGAGCTTGTCGAATGAACGCTGAAGCCCCGATTTCGGGCGTCCAACCGCCGCCCTCACCCCGGTCGCTGGATGATACCGGCCTGTCGATCATCATGATGCGCGACATCCTGTTGAAATCGATGTTCCGGACCAACCAGTCCCAGGTTACGCAGCTGTCGAAGATCATCTGCCTGCCGGTGCCCCTGACCCAGGAACTTGTCGACCTTGCCCGCACCCAGAAGCTCCTTACAGCAATGGGAACCATGCACGCGACCGCCGGCAACGAGATGGGCTACGAGCTTACCGATGCCGGCAAAGCCCGCGCTCTCGACGCTCTCAGCCAGTCGGAATATTACGGCGCGATGCCGGTTCCGCTGGAACAGTATTCGGTCCAGATCAAGCGCCAGTCCGTCCGCGACATCCGCCTGAACCGCGAGCAGCTTCTCTCCGGCATGGGCCACCTGATCCTGCCGCCGGACCTGATCGACAACCTCGGCCCCGCCGTGACCTCGGGCCGCTCGATCCTGCTTTACGGCCCGCCCGGCAACGGCAAATCCTCGATCTCGCACGGCATCCGGGCGGCCCTTGGCGACAAGGTCTACGTCCCCCGCGCCATCGAGTATTCCGGCCAGATCATCAGCGTCTACGACCCGATCGTCCACTCGGCCGCCGAATCGTCGGTCGACGATCCGAACTCGCTCCGCCGCACCTCGAACAAGTTCGACAACCGCTACGTCTACTGCGAGCGCCCCTCGGTCATCACCGGCGGCGAACTGTCGCTGGAAATGCTCGACCTGAACTACAACCCGGTCGCCCGCACCT
>NZ_JBOFBI010000285.1:0-3084 GCF_051645465.1 Tabrizicola sp.
GCCTGTCTGGCGGGTTGACCAGACACCATCGCCTCCGTGCGTGGATTGCCGCCGTTTCGGCCTCTCAGCGTCGCAGCAGCTCCAAAGCCCGCGTCAGAGGCGAGGTTGTAGCGGTCAGATCCTGACTATCGGCCCGCACGAGGTAGCGCCGCACCAGCGCATCGACCTTTTTCGGGTCGGAGAATTGGCTGACCGAGTCCGTACCGAACGCGCCCTCGGCCCGATCTCTCAGCACGGCAACCTGCTGGTCAATGTCTATTGATGAGAAACTCGCAGGCAACCCAAGCGCGGTCTGCATCACCTGACGCATTGGCGCGTTTCCAAGGATGCTGAACCACTTGGCGGTTTCGCTCATCGTGCTGGCGGCGAGGGCAGGGATTTCCCGTTCGGCGTTCAAGGCCAGACGATAGGTGTTGTTCTGATCCCCAACAGCAGTTTCAAACTGCCGGGCGCGGTACTGCGCCAGAACCTTATCGGGGAAGTCTGACAGCTTGCTGCGCGGAACAGAGAAATCACCAAATCCGAACGCGGCCGACAGCTTCTGGTACTGTTTGTCCGCCAACCGGTTCGCGAGGCCGCCTTCCCTGATGGTGCCGTCCTGCAGCACCTTGCGGATGAAGGCCGTATTGTTCACGTCGCCCTCAAGCCCGAATGCCGTCAAGGCGATCCGCAACAGCCGCTTGTCGGATACCAGCTGGTCCGCCGTATTGATCTTGCCGATCTTCTCGCGGAAGTAGGCTTCGTCGCGCTGGTTGACCGACGATGCCTGCTGCGCTGTCTGTTGGGCAGGCATCGTTCGCTTCAGAAAGTTCCACCCGGCGTACCCCGTCAGCGGCAAGACCGGCCTGAAGGTCATGCCCGTCCGGCGGCGAAGAGACGCTCCTCCCGCGGCAACAAGCTGCGCAGGGCTTTCAGTGCCTGGTAGTGCTGATCCTCAAGAACAGCGGTGCTCGCGGCTGTCAGCTGGGTTCGGCTGTCGTGATCGGTCAGCACTTGGCTAAGCTGTTCGATCCCGCGCAGAAGCTGCATCCGCGCATCTGCCGCATCAGCATCACCAGACAGCACGAGTTGCGCAATGTAGCACACACGACGAACCGGCGTGTTGACCTCTTCCGGATGGATTGCGTCCCGCAGCCGAAGGATGTTGGCGTTGGGCGTCATGATCGCCAGCCGCGATCTCCGCTCACCGTTCTCGATCACCGCACCGTTGATCAGAACCCGTTCATGCGGGCCCAGCTTCAGAACAAGGCCGGTCATGGTGTACCGCCTTCGCCGCGTAGGCCACGCATCACGGCGGTATTGATGTCGGTCAGGACCTCGACGCTGCCATGGCCTTGCAGGATTGCGCCGCTGTGCTTTGCGGTGAACTCGTAAAGATAGAACAATCGTGCCCGAAGCGCGGCTGGCAGGCCGTTGCCTTGGTCTGCCACGTCGGCTGCCAGGGTCGACCACAGCTGCTGATTCTGATGAAGCGCTGCGGCAAGTGCGGGAAAATCTGTCGTGCGGCGCGCCCAGGCAGCCGTCAGTCGATGCGTCGCTCGTGCGAGAAGATCGTATTCGACGGCGCGGAACGAGCGGGCTGGGGTTTCCCGTTGGGCATAGGCAAGCGAAGATCGGAACGTCATGTGGGGTCCATCGGTTCGGTGTTTCTGGGGGACGATGGCCGCGGGTCGCCCCGCGGCCCTTCAGTTTACCGGAATAGCGACAGAAGCCCCTGCGGCTGCTGGTTGGCGATCGACAAGGCTTGCGTCGCCAGCTGCTGCTGGACCTGAAGCGCCTGCAACCGGGCCGAAGCTTCTTCCATGTTTGCATCCACCAGCACACCGATGCCGGTCTTCAGCGAGTCCGTCAGCTGACCGACGAACTCGCTTTGAATGTCGATCCGTTTTTGCACCGAACCGAACGAAGCCGCAGCGTCGATCGAGGTTTGCAGCATGCCTTCGATTGCCGTCAGTGCCGTTGCGGGCGACGTCACGACGTTCAGCGTGTTCAGATCAGAGAGCCCGCCAGTTCCGCGTGCCGCCGAAACAGAGATCGCGGCGGAATTGTTGGTGTTGTTTGCGACCGACAGCGCGCCAGAGGCGAGCGTCAGTGTGAAGTCGGAATCCGAAAGCCCGCTTTCGGTGAGCGAGTTCTTCAACCCGGAAACCAGCGCGTCGGCCGTGTCTCCTTCCTTCACGATGTAGCGGCCCTCGGTCGAACCGATCTTGAGCGAGATCGAGTCTCCTGCAACCAGCGCTGTCAGCGTGGCCGGGTTCGCGGTCGGCGCGTCCTTTGCGAGCGCGCCGCCGCCGCCTTGGAACGTAAAGCCGCCAAGCGTCACGGGCGTTCCGGTCACGACGTTGGCAGCCGACAGCGTTCCGTTGGTCAGAGCCGCACCTGCATTGGTCGACAGGTTCTGCGCGCTGACCTGGATATTGCTTGAGGTCACGCCAGTAGCACTGCGATCCAGCGATGAGAGCACGTTGACCGTTGTCTGCGAGCCGTCCACGAGGTTCAGACCGTTGAACTGCGCCGCGCCGACAACCGATTCGATCTGTTTGGTAAGTGCGGTGATGTCGGTCTGGATTTTGGTCCGATCGACGTTCTCGGCCTGGGCGGCAACGATTTTGCCCTTCATCTCGGTCAGAAGCTTGGTCACCGACTCCGAGGCCTGTCTGGCGACGGTCAGAGTGGCGGAGCCAACGGAAAGGCTATCGGAAATGCCCTTGAAACCCTGGACATCCGATTCCATCACCTTCGAAATCGCCCACACGGCGGCGTTATCCTTGGCAGAGCCGACGCTTTTGCCGGTGGAAATCTCGGCCTGGGTCTTGTTCATGCTGGCGCTGATCCCCTTCATGGTCTGAAGGGCAACCATCGCGCTGTTGTTGGTCAGAATCGACGACATCTTTACTTCCTTCGCATGGAGCCGCGTTTTCGCAGCCTGAAATGCCACCGGATTCGGTGGCGGAAACGGGCTTTCTGTCCGATGCTTCCGGTCTTCCCGGATGCGCCGCCCCGGCATGGGACGCGACATCAGTGATGCGGGAAACTCTCTAACGGAGTCCTAAACCGCGACGCCCAAGTGCATCACATTTGACG
>NZ_JBOFBI010000286.1:0-14244 GCF_051645465.1 Tabrizicola sp.
TAGAACTGGATCGTGTGCCGGACGGGATAGCGGGAGTGTTTGCGCAGCAGAAAAGCGATGTTCAGCACGCTCAGCATCGTCGATTGCTGCCGTTTCAGGCGGCCTGCCATCGCCTCGTGATGGTAAATCTTCGCGTCCGCGGCGGCGACGTTCCAGCCATGGCGCGAGAAGCGATAGGTCGCGTCGAGGTCTTCGGCCGAGGCATAGGCGAGAAGATCGTTGTCGAAGGGTTCCGCCAGCGCCACCGACCGCCGCACCGTCATGCGGTATCCGGCAATTGTCGTCAGCGGATAGACCCGGTCCGGGGCTTGGGCGGCAACGGTCGCTTCGTCGGGGCAGTGCCATTGGCGATCATAGGGAATGAAGACCCGATCGGCGGACATCATCAGAAGCTCGACCCAGAGGAAGCGGATCACGCGGGAGCGCGACAGGAGCCTTTCGGTCAGCGGAGCCTTCGAGGCCCCGGTCTTGGCCTCGGCCACGAGACCCGTGCCGTCGGGCATCGGGCCATCTCTGGCGGAAATGGCGGCGATGCGGTGGTCGCGGTCGGCCTCATAGATGCTGACGATCTTCTCGGCGCAATCGGGGTAGAGAAGCGCGTCGTCGTCGATGAGGAACAGGATGTCCGCCGTCGCTGCGTTGATCCCATGGTTGCGCTGTGCCGGAAGCGACTTCTTCGGCGCGGGAAGGTAGGTCAGCGGCACGCCCGCGGCCTGAGCCATCGGGGCGATCCGGGCGTTGTTGCCCTGCCAGTCGGCGCTTGCGTCGCAGATCACGATCTCATGCGGCATCCGGGTCTGGTTCAGCGCGTGCTTGACGCAGACCTCAAGCATGTCGATGCGGTTGTAGGTCGAGACGCAGAGGGCCCAGGTCAGTTGCCCGGTCTCGGGCATGACCTTCTGCGGGTTCAGGAATTTGGGTTCGGCTGACGGCATTCAGGGCCACCTTGTTCGGGTCGGAGACCAGAGTTGCCCTGTCCGGCCGCTCCTCGCCGCCATTGCTGAAAGTGGGGATGAGAGGGTTATGGTGTGGGCGCCTTTCGATCCTGGTGTCTAGTTCTGGAAAGTACTGATCTTGACCGAACAATCGGCATGAACGACGTGGCCAGTCGCCTTCTTTGCCGGAAGGACCTTCTCGCCGATCCGGTTGATACGGTAGAGCGCGACCATTCTGTGTGTTCCGTCCGGTCGCAGCGGCCCAAGCTCGATGTCCATGAGGCTGAGATGTATGCGGTCGTCGAGCTGGTCACCCATCCGCTCCTCCAAGGCCAGGATCAGCGCGCTTTCTGCAAAGCCCAACTGGTACTCGCAATAGTCCCCACGGGCGATCTCCTCCTCGGAGAACTCGTAGCGCCGGTCGAGTACCGCCTCGTTCAGCAGGCGCTGGAAAGCGTAGACAGCCGTGGCCATCACCAACCCGCCAACAAGCAGCATGATAAGGCGCCCGACCTTTTGCACGTCACTTCCCGATCGCCTTCAGCACCGCCTCACCCAGCCCCGCCGGGCTGTCGGCCACCACGATCCCGGCGGATTTCATCGCTTCGATCTTTGATCCCGCGTCGCCCTTGCCGCCTGCGACGATTGCGCCGGCGTGACCCATCCGGCGGCCCGGAGGCGCCGTCCGGCCGGCGATGAAACCGGCGGTGGGTTTCCAGCGACCCTTTTTCTTTTCGTCGGCAAGGAACTGGGCGGCGTCCTCTTCCGCCGCGCCGCCGATCTCGCCGATCATGATGATCGAATGGGTCTCGGGGTCGGCCAGGAACATCTCGAGGATGTCGATGTGCTCCGACCCCTTGATCGGGTCGCCGCCGATGCCGACGGCGGTGGTCTGGCCAAGGCCTACGTCTGTCGTCTGTTTCACGGCTTCATAGGTAAGCGTGCCCGAGCGCGACACAACCCCGACCGAGCCTTTGGAGAAGATCGAACCGGGCATGATCCCGATCTTGCATTCGCCGGGCGTCAGGACGCCGGGGCAGTTCGGGCCGATGAGGCGGGACTTGGAATTGATCAGCGCGCGCTTCACCTTCATCATGTCGAGGACCGGGATGCCTTCGGTGATGCAGACGATCAGCGGGATCTCGGCGTCGATGGCTTCCAGGATCGAGTCGGCGGCGAAGGGTGGCGGGACGTAGATGACCGAGGCATTTGCGCCCGTCTTCTCGACCGCCTCATGGACCGAGTTGAACACCGGCAGGTCGAGGTGGGTCTCGCCGCCTTTGCCGGGGGTCACGCCGCCGACCATTTTCGTGCCGTAGGCGATGGCCTGTTCGGAGTGGAAGGTGCCCTGCGAGCCGGTGAAGCCCTGGCAGATGACCTTCGTAGCTTTGTTAACGAGAACGGACATGGAGTATCCTTTGGTGGGATCAGGTCGGGGGTCTTGGCAGCCGAAGCTCCAGTTGCACAAGGTTTGATGTCTGGAAAAGACGGACAGTTGGATCGTTCGGGCTGTCGCCCGCCGTCCAAAGCAGCATTTGGCCGACGATGCCTTCGCCCTCCACGCTCAGGTCGCTGCCCCACTGCGTTGTCGGTGCGCCGAGAAGCCCTTCTGCCCGAGCCTTGATGACGCCGCGAAGCTCGGTGAAAGCAATGGGAGTGACAGACTCATTCAGGCTGAAGTTCAGGCTGCAGTAGCTAACGCCGCCGCCGGGCAATCTGTCGCGAACGTAGCTCAGCTGCGCAAAGTTGCCGCCGGGAGGAAGCTCGATCCACTCCTCAAAAAAGGCAGCGGCCTTGTCCGTCGTGATCGCTCCAACCGCCCCGCTGCCACTGTCGTACGTGGTCTTGATCGCCGTTTCGAGATCCGCGTCGATAGTCTGGCAGCGGTTGGAGAAGGCATCAAAAAGAGCCTCGGCAGTTGGCGGGTCCGGCATGACGATGGGTGGAAAGTCGGTCGGCAGGCCAGATGCAACGGTGTCCTGGGCCAGGCCAGGGAGGGGGAGAGCAGCACAAAGCGCGATCACGAATGTCCATCCGCAGCGAAAAGCGCTCTGGCTGTCCGTGAAGCCTTGGCAGACGACGCGGGCGGATTTGTTGAAGAGGACGGACATTAAGTATCCTTGTTCGTACCATTCGCCCGGTTCGGGCCTTGTGCGGTCAGTTCACGGGTGTTGCGGTTGAGTTCAGTGTAAGCTGGATGGTGCCGAAGCCTTCTGCCACGCGGAGTTCATGTTCGGATGGAGTGCCCTGGCCGGATATCCAGCGAAACACTTGCCTGAATTCGTCAGGGTCAGAGACTTCGCCGCCGAAACGGACAGCATTCTCCCCGATCAGCTGATCGATCCGGCTTTCGGCCACAACAGGCATTTCTGCAAAACTCTGGTATGCGTCGGGCGTCGAGCCGGTGAGGCCAAGGTAGCAGGTTGTCCGTGTCGCACCCGGCAATTTCGTCTGATCGAACTTCAGAAGCACAAAGTTCCTATCGGGCAATTCGATCTGCTCCGAATAGAACAGGATTGCGCCATCAGCGCTGATGCCTCCGCCCAGCGCCTGGAAGGCGACGCCAGATGCCGAAGGAAAATCCACCGATGCCGCCGCTTGGGCTTCCGTTGCGATTTCGGCGCACCGCGTGACGAACAGATCAAGGATCTGCGTGCTCGTCGGGGCTGATTGCGCAAAGGCAGGAGTGCTGGCGGTGGCCCCCGCAAGTGCAAGCAGGACTGTCAGGCTGGGCAGGCTTCGCGTGCCTGCCCGGATCCGTTTGCCCGTCATCCCTTTACCGCCTTCACGATCTTCTCCGCCCCGTCCTTCAGGTCATCCGCCGCGATAACGTTCAGGCCGGATTTGCGGATGATGTCCTTGCCGAGCTCGACGTTCGTGCCCTCCAGCCGGACCACCAGCGGCACCTTCAGGCCGACTTCCTTCACGGCCGCGATCACGCCTTCGGCGATGATGTCGCAGCGCATGATGCCGCCGAAGATGTTGACGAGGATGCCCTTCACCTGCGGGTCACTGGTGATGATCTTGAAGGCCTCAGTCACCTTCTCCTTGGTCGCGCCGCCGCCGACGTCGAGGAAGTTCGCGGGCTCGGCGCCGTATAGCTTGATGATGTCCATCGTGGCCATCGCAAGGCCTGCGCCGTTCACCATGCAGCCGATTTCGCCATCAAGCGCGATGTAGTTCAGGTCGAACTTCGAGGCGGCGAGTTCCTTCGGGTCGACCTCGGTCTCGTCCCTCAGCGCAGCGATATCGGGGTGGCGATAGGTTGCGTTGCCGTCGAAGCCCATCTTGGCGTCGAGGAGGCGCAGGGTGCCGTCCTTCAAGACGCAGAAGGGATTGATCTCGATCATGTCCATGTCTTTGTCGAGGAAGAGCTGGTAGAGCTTCTTGATGATGCCGACACAGGCCTTGACCTGTGCGCCCGTCAGCCCCAAGGCAAAGGCCACCCGGCGGCCGTGGAAGTCCTGCAGGCCGGTGGCGGGGTCGATGGTGAAGGTGTGGATCTTTTCCGGCGTGTCGTGGGCCACGTCCTCGATCGACATGCCGCCTTCGGTGGAGGCGACGATCGAGATGCGGCTGGTGCTACGGTCGATCAGGAAGGCCAGGTAGAATTCACGGTCGATGTCGCTGCCGTCTTCGATGTAGATGCGGTTGACCTGTTTGCCTGCGGGGCCGGTCTGGATGGTGACGAGCGTGCGGCCCAGCATCTGGCGGGCAAACTCGGCGGCCTCGCCGACTGACCGCGCAAGGCGGACGCCGCCCTTGTCCCCGGCCTCGGGTTCCTTGAAGCGGCCTTTGCCGCGGCCCCCGGCGTGGATCTGCGACTTCACCACCCAGAGGGGGCCGTCAAGCTCACCCGCGGCGGTCTTGGCGTCTTCGGCCTTCAGGACGACGCGGCCATCCGAGACCGGGATGCCGTAGGTCCGGAGCAGCTCTTTCGCCTGGTATTCGTGGATGTTCATGAGGCATGTCCCCTGGGGTCTGTGAGGGCCGGGAAGTGGTCACGGGCGTTCTGGCATGGTTGCCGGCCCGTTCCAATTGGCAAATCTCTGTTAACCGCCGGTAAAGCCGAGAAAATGAATGATGTGATCACAATCCGGAAAGCTGTGATCACTAGCTTGAAATGTGTGATCACATGATAGCGATATCGGCAGGGCCAGCGGCGAATCAGCCGTCGGGGGGCCAGATTGACAAGGATCGGAGGGGCTGCGAAGCCTTGGCCTGTGTTGAGAGAGACCCGCCATGCCGCATCCCAGCGCCAATGACATCACGCAAGGACCCCTGCCACGGATCAGCCATGGGCGGGGCGTGTATCTCTGGGATGTCGAGGGGCGGAAGTACATCGACGGCTCGGGAGGGCCAGCGGTCTTTTCCATCGGCCATGGTGATCCGCGGGTCAATGCAGCGGTGGCGGCGCAGATGGAGCGGGTGGCCTACGCCTACCGCTATCTTTTCACGACCGACTCTTTGGAGGAGATGAGCGAGATCATCACGCAGGCCACGGGGCTTGCGGAGATGGTCTATACGACGAGCGGGTCTGAGGCGGTGGAAAGCGCGGTGAAGATTGCGCTGCAGTACCATTTTGACCGGGGCGAGCCGCGCCGCGTGCAGTTCGTCGGGCGAAAGCGGTCGTGGCACGGGAACACCTTGATGGCGACGGCGCTCTCCGGGTTCGAAGAACGGCAGCGCGCCTTTGCGGGAGCCTTCCGGGCGGTCGGGCGGGTGAGTGCGGCGAATGCCTACCGGCTGCCGTCAGGCGTCAGCCGCGAGGGACTGGTTGCGCATCTGGCGGCGGAGCTGGAGGCCGAAATCCAGCGGTTGGGGCCGGAGACGGTGGCCGGCTTCATCTTCGAGCCGGTCGTGGGCGCGGCGGGCGGAGCGCTGCCTGCGCCCGAGGGCTATGGCCGAGCGGTGGCCGAGGTCTGTCGTCGGCATGGAGTGCTGGTGATCTGCGACGAGGTGATGTGCGGGTCGGGCCGGACGGGCGTCTGGCGGGCGTCCGAGGATGACGGGATCATGCCAGACATCATCACGGTCGCGAAGTCGCTGTCGGGGGGATACCTGCCGCTGGGTGCGGCGGTCTATACGCAAGAGATCGCGGATGTGATGGCGGCGGGTCACGGCGGGCCACTGACGGGGCATACCTATACCGGGCATACGGCCTGTCTGGCCGCGGGTGTTGCGGTGCAGAGGATCGTTCAGGAAGAGGGGCTTCTGGCCCGCATCCGGGACAAGGGTCCGCGCTGGCAGGCCGAGCTGCGCGCGCGGCTGGCGCATCTGCCCGAAGTTGGTGACGTGCGGGGGCGGGGGTATTTCATCGGGGTGGAGATGGTGGCCGACCCCGAAACCAAGGCGCCCTTTGCGGCGGCACTGGGGTTGAATGGCCGTATCCGCGCCGAAGGCTTGCGGCGGGGGCTCATCTGCTATCCGTCCGGCGGGCATGTGGATGGCGCGGCGGGGGACACGGTGATCCTGGCCCCGCCATTCAACGCGACCGATGCCGAACTGGACGAGATCGCGGACAAGCTGGTGGCGGTGCTGGAAGCGGTGCTCGCGGGGTTGCCGAAGGCGTGACCGGCGGGCTGGGGCGTCCATGAAATTGAGCGCCTTGCGGCGCGAAGACCTTTTGTCTCGCCTCTGCGCGTGAAGAACGCGCAGCGGCTCGGGTGCCTCCGGCGGGGATACTTGGGCAAATGTGAAAGGACTGGTCGGAGGAAAGTTGGCGAGGTCGATATGATCTCGCCGACGGGTCTGGGTCAGTTCAGGAAGACGGCGAAGAGCATCGAGTCGCCCTGGACGAAGCTTTCGAAGTCGTTCCACGATGCGGCGCTCATCTGGGGGCCTTTCTCGGCATAGGGCAGAAGGCCTTCGCCCTGAATCCAGGTAATCAGGTCGACGGGGGGCGGATCGTCGAACATCTTCTTGACGTTGATCCCGGCTTCGGCCCCGAAGCGCCAGTGCGGGACCAGCGCTTCTCCCTTCAGAAGCTTTTCGGCATCGGCCAGGACAGCCTGCCAGCGCTCGCCGGTGCCAGGTGGCATCATGATGCCAAGGCCCGAGGCCTGCTTGTCGTTCGGGACCCATTCGCCCTTGTTGTCGCTTTCCAGTGCGACCAGCGACCAGAAGCGGCGGTTTTCCTGAATCATCGACAGGAAGTGACCGTGGGCGTCCTGGGCCAGCGCCTTGTCCGGGGTCTTGGCCAGGGCATGCAGCACCATGGCCGCGCGGTCGACCTGGCGGCCGAACATCATGTCCATCGCGTTGTTGGGGGGCGTTTCGCCCCAGAGCGCGTAGATCGCTTTGGAACTGTCGAGGACGCGTTGGATCGCAGGCTCCGGGTCGTAGGCCAGGGTGACCGAGGCGAAGCCGGAGAGGAAGTGGGTGTAGGCCTGCAGCCACGCGGCGTCGGCGGTGTCGAAGGTGATGACCGGGTCTTCGAGTTGCACCCCGATCATTCGCCCGCCACCGAGGGCGAGGCCGGTGACCGAGCCTATGTCCTCGCCTTCGTCGCGGGTGCCACTTTGGTTGATGTCGAACCAGAGGTCGGCGAGGCGGATGTCGAGCGCGAAGGGCTTGTCGCCGAGCTGGGTGAGGGCGGTTCGGGCGGCTTCCATATCGGCATCGAGGCCGGTGATCAGCGTGGTGAAGTCGGCGGGCGCGAAGGGGCGGGCGTTCGGGTTTTCCGGGATCGGCAGGCGGAGGATGGGAAGCTCGGACCAGTCAGCCTGCACTCCGGTCTGCCAGCGGAGCTGCAGCGCGGCTTCGATGCCGCCGAGGAAGCGGAGGCCGGCGAGGGCGAAAAGCTCTTCGTTGGTGGGGGAGGGCAGGGCCGCGAGGCGCGCTTCGGTCGGGGCGAGGCCGGTGCGGCCGATTTCTTCGGAGAGGGTCTCGGCTGTTGCTGGCGCGGTGGCCAGGACAAGCGCGAGGGCGAGGGATCGCATGGGTGCCTCCTTCATGTTGGCAGGGCGAATCTGGCGAAGGGCCGGGGGCGGCGCAAGTCGGGATGGCCGGAGCTTGCGAAGTGAGAACTAGAGGCCCGGTGGCGGCGAGGCGGTCCAGAGGACCTGGCCTCGCGGGAGGAGCATTGGTTTGCGGACAGGGGTCAGGCCTGCGTCTCTGATGGCGGTTTCAACCGAGGTTTCTGTGACGTGATAGGGTGGGCGGTCGGGGTGGGTGACGACGCCGTCGGGTTGGCGGGTTGGTTTGGGGTCGTCGGAGAGGAAGAGCGAGACGAGGGCGGTGCGGAGGTTGGGGAAGCGGCGGAGGTTGGTGAGGGCCTGGGGGAGGGCCGGGGCCGGGAGGTGGGTGAAGACACCGAAGGCGATGGCGAGGGTGATGGTGTCGGGGATGCCGGGGTAGGTGAAGTCGGCGTCCTCCACGAGGTGGTCGAGGGGGAGGCGGTCGGGGTCGGGGAGTTCCGTTTCCCGCCCGTGCCGCATCAGGGCGAGGGAGGCGTCGGTGCCCCAGTAGTGGCCGGGCTTCAGGAAGGGGACGGCCAGGTGGCCGAGGCGGAGCGATCCGCAGCCGATGTCGAGGAGGTGGTCTTCGGGGGTCATGCCCTCGGCCTGGAGGGCGGCCATCTGGACCCGGGCGGTTTCGTCCCAGCGGCCGCCGACGATGTCGCGGTGGCGGCCCTTGGCGATGGCCTCGTCATAGAAGCCGGGGGCGAGGTAGGGGGAGGCCAGTCTTGAAGTCGGGGGCCTGGTCAGCTCTTGGGGTCCTTCTGGGCGGCTGCGGCCTTCAGGCGGGCGAGGAGTTGTTCCTTGGTTTCCCGAGGTGGCGTGGTCGATTTCGGCGCGCCCTTCTGGGCGTGGTCGGGGCCGCGAGGGGCTCGGCGGGCACCCTTGGGGTTGCCGGATTTGGAGTAGTCCATGGGGGTCTCCCGGGTCTTGGATGATCAGGGGATGCCGGATTTGGGGGGCGGGGGCAAGGGGGATGGGGGCCGCAAGGGCGTAACGCTGAGTTACGGGAGGTGGGGGTGAGGGATTTCAAGGGGTTGGTTGGGGGGCGTTAGGGATTTGTTAGGTGATGTCCGTCATCTTGCAGATCATGTCGCGATACCTCCGCCCCCGCGTTGTCGGCGCTTCGGTATTCTTCACCGTCGCTTTGGCAGATCGTCGCGCGCGGACTTTGGTCGAGCAGGTGGACGCTTTGCGCGAGGCGGTTCGGGTGACGAAGGCCGAGCGGCCTTTCCGGATCGATGCCTGGGTGGTGTTGCCGGAACACATGCATGCGGTCTGGACCTTGCCGGAGGGGGATGCGGATTATTCGGTGCGGTGGAAAGAGATCAAGACGCGGTTCACCAAGTCCGTTGGTCGTGTCGGTCCGCGCAGCGCATCGAAGATCGCCAGGGGCGAAGCGGGGGTCTGGCAGCGGCGGTTTTGGGATCACCACATCCGCGACGAGCGCGATTTTGCCGCGCATTTGCGGTATTGTTGGTGGAACCCGGTGAAACACGGGTTTGTTGAGCGGCCCGTGGAATGGCCGTATTCGTCAATCCATCGGGAGATCCGTTTGGGGCAGGTCGAACCGGAGTGGGCCGGGATCACGTTCGACGGGGCGTTCGGGGAGTAGGGTGGGTGAAACCCACCATGGTTCGGTCGGGTTTGGAAGATTATATAGGATATTCAAACGGTTGCGTTGGTTGGCAATGTTGGTGGTGGGTTGGCACCCACCCTACGCTTGCTGGTGTGGATTGGTATGTAAATTCAGACGTTTGCGTTGGTTGATGATGGGGGTAGTGGGTTGGCACCCACCCTACGCTTGCTCGTCCACTGACCGGATCACCCTTGCGGGATTGCCGGCCGCCAGCACTCGCGCCGGGATCGACTTGGTGACCACCGATCCAGCCCCGATCGTCGTGCCGTCGCCGATCGTGACCCCCGGCAGGATGATCGAACCCGCCCCGATCCAGCACATCTTGCCCACCGTGATCGGCTTGGCGGACCCGATGGGGCGAAACGGGATGATCGGCGCGTCGGGGGTTTCCACATAGCGGTCTTCCGGCTTCAAAGGATGGTTGACCGTCAGGAACTGCACGTTTGGCCCAACCATGGTTCCATACCCAAGCGTGATCCACGCGCTGTCCAGGAAAACCGAGCCCTGATTGACAAAGACCCGGTCCCCCAGCCGCACATGCACGCCGTATTCCATGAAGAAGGGTGGCACGATGACCGCACTCCCCGTCATCTCGCCGACGATCGCGCGCAAGGCCTCGGTCCGGCCCTGCATGTCGGCGGGCGGCAAAGCCATGAGCGCGGCGGTGCCCGCCTGCGCCCGGGCGGTCAGGGCAAAGAGTTCGGGATCGACGCCGGTATAGGGGTCGCCATCCACCATCCTCTGGTAATTCGACTTTTCCGATCCGTCGAGAATGTCCAAGTTCGGGTCCTCCAATCAAGATGAAGTCCGGATAGGTCCGGATTTGCGCAATAGGCCTGTTGGACCCCCGCTTTCACGGGGGTGACAGGGTAGGCGTGGGTGTTGGGCCGGGCGAGGCCGACTTATGAACCGCCGTCAGTTCAGGAACACCATCATCAGCCCGGAATTGCCGGTCATCATCTGTTCGAAGGCGCGGAGGTTCTGGTCTGACACGACCGGGCCCTTTTCCAGATAGGGCAAGGCGGCAGAACCCTGGAACCAGCCGATCAGGCTGCCAGGCTGGGGGTCATCGAAGAGCTTGCCGAGGTTGATGCCCTGGCCCGCCGCTCCGCGCCCGAACGGGATAAGCAGACGCCCCTGAAGCAGCGCCTCGGCATCGGCGAGGACGGCGAGCCACATGTCGCCGGTGCCGGGCGGCAGAGTCAGCCCTAGGGCCGAGGTTTGTTTGTCGTTCGGGATCCACTCGCGGTCATTATCGGTTTCCTTGGCGACCATGGCCCAGAAGCGGCGATTTTCGGCAATCATCTGCAGGAAATGCGCCTTGGCGGCTTTCGAGCGTTCGGCGTTGGGCGTCTGGCGCAGGGCCTCGCCGACTGCGACGGCTTCGTCGATATACGGACCGATCCAATTGTCGTTCTCCGGAACGATGCCGAGCGCCGTCCTGGTGGCGATAACCTCATCAATCGCGGCGGCGGGATCATAAGTCAGGATGCTGTTCGAGACGCCCGAGAGCAGGTGTGTGTAGGCGAGAAGCCAGGCTGCATCTGCCCCATCGAAACGGATCACGGGAAGCGGGGCGCTGGGGTCGCGGTCGGACCATCGCCAGCCCATCAGTTGAGGGCCAAGGATCGCGCCCGCATCTTCCTTTGCGTCACGGGTGCCGTTCATGTTGATGTCAAACCAGAGATCGTCGAAGGCGATGTCCAAAGCAAAGTCGGCGTCTGGCGGCATTGTGGTCAGCGTGCTGCGCGCCTTGCCCATGCCTGCGTCGACATCGGCAAAGAGCTTGCTGATGATTGCGCCGCTGAAGGGCTCGGGCAAGGGGTTTGGTGGTACCGGAAGCCGCAGGACTGGTACACTCATGACGTTGGTTATCGCGCTGGTCCCGCCGGTGCGCCATTGGGTTTGGAGCGCGGTTTCGATGGCGGAGAGGAAGTGGAGGCCGCCAATCGCGAAGGACTCGGCGTCGGTGTGGGGACGGGAGAGGCTTTCGAGCGTCGTGAGGGTGGCCGCGATCCCCTTTTCGCCGATGCTGGCGGAGATGTCGATTTCGGCGAGGGCGGGGGAAGCGAGCGCAAGTGCTATGAGGGAGGCGGCGAGATGGCGCATGGTATGCTCCTTTTGAGCCGTTTGAACAACGTTCAATAGAAGCATCATGCGCGCCCGAGGGCGCGCTTGCAATCTGGTGCCGGGTCGGGCTTTCCGGACTTACGTGAGCGAGGGATCGATGCCTTTGCAGGCGGTGACCAGGCCTTTGACGGCGTCGACGGACTTGTCAAACATGGTCTTCTCGGTCGCGTCGAGCTTGACCTCGACCACGCGCTCGACCCCGCCGGCGCCGAGGATCACCGGGACGCCGACATACATGCCGTCAAGCCCGTAGGCGCCTTTCACATGGGCGGCGCAGGGGAGGAGGCGTTTTTGGTCTTTCAGGAACGCTTCGGCCATTTCGACCGCTGACGCGGCGGGGGCGTAGAAGGCGGAGCCGGTCTTCAGGAGGCCGACGATCTCGGCGCCGCCGTCGCGGGTGCGCTGGACGATGGCGTCAAGCTTTTCCTGCGTGGTCCAGCCCATGGCGACGAGGTCGGGCAGGGGGATGCCGCCGACGGTGGAGTAGCGGACGGAAGGAACCATCGTGTCGCCGTGGCCGCCGAGGACGAAGGCGGTGACGTCTTTCATCGAGACGTTGAATTCGAGGGAGAGGAAGTGGCGGAAGCGGGCGGAGTCGAGGACGCCTGCCATTCCGACGACCTTGTTGTGGGGGAGGCCGGAGAACTCACGCAGGGCCCAGACCATGGCGTCGAGGGGGTTGGTGATGCAGATCACGAAGGCGTTGGGGGCGTGTTCCTTGATGCCCTCGCCGACCGATTTCATGACCTTGAGGTTGATGCCGAGGAGGTCGTCGCGGCTCATCCCCGGCTTGCGGGGGACGCCGGCGGTGACGATGCAGACGTCGGCTCCGGCGATGTCGGCGTAGGAGTTGGTGCCCTGGAGGCCTGCGTCAAAGCCTTCGACCGGACCGGACTGCGCGATGTCGAGCGACTTGCCCTGCGGCGTGCCCTCGGCGATGTCGAAGAGGATGACGTCGCCGAGTTCCTTCAGCGCGATGAGATGGGCAAGCGTGCCGCCGATCTGACCGGCGCCGATGAGGGCGATCTTGGGTCTGGCCATGGGAGCCTCCTGAGGGGGTGAATCGGGGGGCAGGGGTAGCCGCTTCGCGGGCGTCTGTCCAGCACCCGAGTTGGTTTCGGTATACGGTTGTATGCGAAAGATTGCCGCTTCCGGGCCGAGGGTATACGGGTTAGCGGTAACCCCTGCGGAGGGTGCGATGGAAGAGGCGGGATTCTGGCTGGCGGCGGTGATCGCGGCGGGGCTGGTGGGGATGGGCAAGGGCGGCGTGCCGATCGTGGGCATGCTCGCGGTGCCGGTCATGGCGCTGGTGATGAACCCGCTTATGGCGGCGGGGCTGCTGCTGCCGGTCTATGTCGTGTCGGACATGTTCGGGCTTTATGCCTACCGGCATGCCTTCGACCGGCGGGTGCTGGCGATTGTCCTGCCGGGGGCTGTCGCGGGGATCGGCTTTGGCTGGGCGACTGCGACGGTGGTGCCGGAGGTGGCGGTGACGCTGCTGGTGGGCGTCATCGGGGTGGCCTTTGCGCTGAACCTGATACTGCGGAGGCCGGTCGTAGCGGAGCCACAGGAGCCGAGGGTCGGGCCGGGGCTCTTCTGGGGGACGGTGACGGGGTTCACGAGCTTTGTCAGCCACGCAGGTGCGCCGCCGTATCAGGTCTATACCCTGCCGTTGGGGATGACGAAGGCGGTCTTTGCCGGGACCTCGACGATTGCGTTTGCGGTGATCAATGCGGTGAAGCTGGTGCCCTACTACGCGCTGGGGCAGCTGAACCTCGAGAACCTGAAGACCGCGGCGCTCTTGTCGGTTCCGGCGGCGGGGGCGGTGTTTCTGGGGGTGTACCTGGTGAAGCGCCTGCCCGAGAAGCTGTTCTTCCGGCTGGTGACCTGGTCGCTTTTGCTGATCTCGCTGAAGCTGATCTGGGATGGCGCGGGCGGGTTGATCTAGGCCCGATCAGGCATCGAAGATCATCATCGCTGTCGCCACGGCGGCCCTAAGCGCCTCGCGGCTGCTTCCGGCCTTGGCTGCGGCGGCGATGCCGAGACCGAAAGCGCCGATGAACTCGACCAGCGCTTCGGCGTCGAGATGGCGAGGAAGATCGCCCTCGATCGCGGCACGCTGCGCGCGGCGAAGCATGGTCGCGCGGTTTTTGGCGATGCTGTCCAGAAGCTGCACGCGCAGGTCAACAGGAAAGCCGGGTCGGGTGGATTCGGCCAGTGTCGTGGCGGCCATACAGCCGCAAGGCACGGTCCCGCCGGTGCAGAGGTCGACATAGCCCTGCAGCATCGTCTCCATCCCCTGCCGCAAGCTGGAGCTTGCTGCGAAGGCATTCATCAGGGCCGAACCCGGGCCAAGGTTGTAGCGGTTCAGTGCGGCGGCAAAGAGCGACTCTTTGTCGCCGAAGGCTGCGTACAGCGAGGGCTTGTTCAGTCCGGTCGCCGCCATCAGGTCGGTGTAGGATGTCCCGTCATAGCCCTGACGCCAGAACACGTCCTGGGCTTGGTTCAAGACCTGATCGGGATCAAAGCCGCGCGGCCTTCCACGGGATTTTTCGGTGCCGTCCATCTTCGCCTCTTGACC
>NZ_JBOFBI010000287.1:0-17892 GCF_051645465.1 Tabrizicola sp.
AGGTTCGCGACATGGCTGAAGAGCTTGACGTTGTCGATCAGCTTGACGCAGGCCTCATAACCCCCCTTCACCGTGAAGGTGAACAAGGCCCCCGGCCCCTTCGGCGTGATCATCTTCGCGAGGTTGTGGTAGGGCGATGACTTGAGGCCGGGGTAGGTGACCTGGCCGACGCGCGGGTCCTGTTCCAGCCAGTCCGCGACGATCTGCGCGTTGTGGAGGTGGCGGTCCATCCGCAGCGCAAGCGTCTCGATCCCCATCAGGGTGTAGTGGGCGCCTTGCGGGTTCATCGTCATGCCAAGGTCGCGAAGGCCGATGGCGATGGAGTGGAACGTGAAGGCCATGTTGCCCAACGTCGGGTGGAAGACGAGGCCGTGATAGGCGGGCTCGGGCTGGGAGAGCGAGGGGAACTTGTCATCGGCGGACCAGTTGAACTTGCCGCTGTCGACCACGATCCCGCCGGTGACCGTGCCGTTGCCGGTCAGGTATTTGGTGGCCGAATGGACGACCAGCGTCGCGCCGTGTTCGATCGGGCGGCAGAGGTAGGGGCTGGCGGTCGTGTTGTCGACGATCAGCGGGATATGCGCCTGGTTCGCCACCCGGGCGATGGCCGGAAGGTCGGAAATCGCGCCGCCGGGGTTGCAGATCGTCTCGCAGAAGAGGGCGCGGGTGTTGCTGTCGATGGCTTTCTCGATCTCTTTCGGGTCGTCGAAATCGACGAACTTGGCCGACCAGCCGAACTTGCGGATCGTGTTCGTGAACTGCTGGATCGTGCCGCCGTAAAGCCGGGTCGAGGCCACGACGTTGCAGCCCGGTTGCATGATCGGGAAAAGCGCCATGATCTGGGCCGCGTGGCCCGACGAGCAGGCGATGGCCCCCGCCCCGCCTTCCAGGGCGCAGACCCGGTTGGCGAGGGCCGAGACCGTGGGGTTCGTCAGGCGGGAGTAGATATAGCCGACCTCTTGCAGGTTGAAGAGCTTGGCCGCGTGGTCGGCGTCGCGGAAGACGTAGGCGGTGGTCTGGTAGATCGGCACCTGCCGCGCCCCGGTGGCGGGGTCGGGGGCGGTGCCCGCGTGGATGGCGAGCGTTTCAAAGCCCATGGGTCTGTCGGTCATGTGGTCCTCCCTGATTTTGGGCGCGAGGGTAGGGGAGGATCGGGGGCATGGCAACAGGAGCGTAACTCTGCGTTACGGCTACTTAAAGTCATTAAAATCAATTGCTTGACGGAATCCCTTTACTGAACGTTCATCTTTTCCTGCAAGTGTTCGGGGCGAAGCCGTTGTGGTTGCGAGGGGTTCTGTGCTTGGATCGGTCCACCGAAACCTGGGAGCCGAAAACGATGCTGACGCCCTTCCACCTTGCGTATCACGTGACCGACCTTGGGGCCGCAAGGGCCTTCTACGGCGGAGTGCTCGGCTGCCGCGAGGGGCGGAGCACCGAGACCTGGGTCGACTTCGACTTCTTCGGCCACCAGCTGAGCCTGCATCTGGGCACGCCCTTTGCCACCACGAACACCGGCAAGGTCGGCGACAAGATGGTCCCCATGCCGCATCTGGGGCTGGTCCTGCCGCTGGACGACTGGCGGCCGCTCGCCGACCGGCTGACGGCTGCGGGCGTGGAGTTCGTCCTGCCACCCTCGGTCCGGTTCGAGGGGGAGCCGGGAGAGCAGTGGACGATGTTCTTCCGCGATCCCAGTGGGAACCCGATCGAGGTGAAGGGGTTTAAGGAGATGGAGGCGGTGTTCGGGGGGTAGCGAAAGCCCGATCCTAGCGTTTGGCCGACTTCCGCCATTTCGCCAGTACCAATATCCTATTTGAACGTAGCGCTCGGGCGATTCTGCCAGGGTGCCATTCCAGATGTGCGCCTTGGCTGGTGCGGGCTGAAGACGACGGCCCGAGTCAGTTTGAGGGGTTAGCAGAGAAGGGCGCTGAACCGTGATCAAAGTTCGATTTAAGAAGGCCATCGCCGCCGCAGTTCTCGCGCTCATCCCAGTGGTGGGCACGGCGCAAAACCTTGAGATTGGGATCGAGGCCTACAGAACTGGTGAATACGACCTGGCCTTGCTTGAGTTTCGGCCATTGGCTGAGAATGGAGATGCGGAGGCTCAGTTCCATCTCGGCCTGATGTATGACGATGGCAAAGGCGTGTCGCTGGACGACACTGAGGCTGTGCGGTGGTACCGAAAGGCCGCGGAGCAGGGCGATGTATATGCTCAATTCAATCTTGGCAATATGTACTACAATGGCGAAGGCGTCGCTAAGGATGACGCCGAGGCTGTGCACTGGTACCGGATGGCCGCTGAGCAGGGCTATGCAAAAGCTCAATCCAATCTTGCTTTGATGTATGACAATGGCGAGGGCGTCGCGGAAGACGACGTCGAGGCTGTGCGGTGGTTCCGGATGGCTGCAGAACAAGGCGATGCATATGCGCAAAACGGTCTAGGCGTGATGTATGACGCCGGCGAAGGCGTGTCGCAGGACTACGTCGAGGCCGTGCGGTGGTTCCAGATGGCCGCGGAGCAAGGCTATGCAAATGCTCAAAACAATCTTGGCCTGATGTATCAGTATGGCGCAGGCGTAGCAGAGGATGACGTCGAAGCAGTGCGTTGGTACCGGATGGCCGGTGAGCAGGGCTATGCAAATTCTCAGTTCTATCTTGGTCAGATGTATCACAATGGCGAGGGCGTCGCTCAGGACGATATCTCTGCGCATATGTGGCTTAGCATATCTGCCGACACTGGGAACACCGATGCGCGCGCGTATTTGGATGACGTTGCGCGCAGAATGACCCCGGAGGCGATAGCCGAAGCCGAGCGCCGGGCGCGCGTTTGTCTGCAGTCGGAATACACGGACTGCGATTAGCGCGGGCTTGTTTGGCGGGCCCAGCCCTCCACAACGCTGTCTACCGGCTTGATGAGGCGGAGGCGGGCGGGCGGCTATGTTTGGGCACTTCCGATGTTTAGGCATTGCCGGTAATCTGTTTGAACTTGGGGCCTGGGCGGTTCTGCGAGGCGCCATCCCAGTGGGCGCCTTGGCAGGTTCGGCCCGAAGGCGAGCGCCTGGATTAAGGATTTCAAATACCGCCATGGAAGGACGCTGAGCCGTGACCGGATTTCAATTCAAGTACACCGTTGCCGCCGCCGTCCTGGCGCTGATCCCGGCGATGGGCGCGGCGCAAACGCTTGAGAGCGCTCAGGAAGCCTATGATGCGGGCGATTACCAAACGGCCTTTCGGGAATGGCGCCAGTTGGCTGAGCGGGGGGATGCAACAGCCCAATACGAGCTTGGCTGGATGTATGACAACGGCGAAGGGGTGGCGCAGGATTACGCCGAGGCGGCCCGATGGTATCGGATGGCCGCCGAACAGGGGGATGTGGATGCCCAATTCAGCTTGGGCGCGATGTATGACCTCGGCGAAGGCGTGCAGCAGGATTACGCCGAGGCCATGCGCTGGTACCTCAAGGCTGCAGAGCAGGGCGATATTGATGCCCAGTACAATCTTGGGAACATGTACGCTGAAGGCTCGGGCGTGGCTCGGGACGATGCCGAGGCTTTGCGATGGTACCGGATGGCCGCGGAACAGGGGGATGCTGAGGCCCAAGGCATTCTTGGCATGATGTACGAGAATGGCGAGGGTGCCCCGCGGGACCTTGCCGAGGCCGAGCGATGGTACCTTATGGCTGCAAAGCAGGGAGACGCTGACAGTCAGGCCTTGCTTGGCCTTATGTATGCCACCGGCGATGGCGTGGCAGTAGACGATGTCACGGCGCATATGTGGCTGAGCATCGCGGCGCTCGCCGGACAGCCTGAAGCACTTGAGGCAAAAGGCGTTGTCGCAAGCTCGATGACCGCCAGCGCCATAGCCGAAGCCGACCGGCGGGCGCTGGTTTGCATGGGGTCCGGCTTTCAGAATTGCGACTGAGGCCAACGGGATCCGGCGCCTGATACGGCCGGGTAGCCCAGGTGATGAGGCGCTCCCGCCGGAATCCGGTTGTCATTGTCGCCCGCACGGCCAACTCTGTGCTCCAAGCAAAGGTGGAGCGCGACATGGCTACAGAATCCGCTGGCGTCGATCTGGTCTCGGTCGTGACCCTTCTTGGGGCCGCTGTCGTTGCGGTGCCGGTCTTCAAGCGGCTGGGGCTGGGGTCGGTTCTGGGCTATCTCGCCGCCGGGCTGGCGATCGGGCCGTTCGGGCTTGCCCTGTTCTCCGATCCGATGGCGATTCTGCATGTCGCGGAACTGGGCGTTGTCATGTTCCTTTTCATCATCGGGCTGGAGATGGAGCCGTCGAAGCTTTGGGCGATGCGGCGGGATATCTTTGGTCTGGGGCTGGTGCAGGTTCTGATCTGTATCGCTGTGCTGGGGCTGGTGGGCGTGGCGCTGGACTACCCTTACGCTGGGTCTCTGATCGCTGGGGCGGGGTTCACGCTGACCTCGACCGCCATCGTCATGCAGATGCTGCAGGAGCGGAATGACATCGCTGCGCCGAAGGGGCAGCGGATGGTGTCGATCCTGCTTCTCGAGGACCTGGCCATCGTGCCGCTGCTGGCGCTGGTGGCGTTCCTGGCGCCTGGTGGCGGGGATCTGACGATGACGGACCGGCTGGTCGACGTGGCGATCGGCCTTGGGGCGATTGCGGCTTTGGTCGTGGCTGGGGTCTATCTTCTGAACCCGATGTTCCGCCTGCTGGCTGCCTCCCGCGCGCGGGAGGTGATGACGGCGGCGGCGCTGCTGGTGGTCCTGGGAAGTGCGCTCTGGATGCAGCTTGGCGGGCTTTCGCTGGCAATGGGGGCGTTTCTGGCGGGTGTGCTTCTGTCGGAGTCCAGCTTCCGCCACCAGCTGGAGGCGGATGTGGAGCCGTTCCGGGGCATCCTTCTGGGCCTCTTCTTCCTGGCCGTGGGCATGGCGCTGGATCTGTCGGTGATTGCCGACAACTGGCAGCTGATCGCGGTCAGCGTCGCGTCGCTGATGACCCTGAAGGCCGCGATCATCTATGGCGTCGCGCGGCTGAACAAATCCTCGCACGCCGAGGCGCTGGAGCGGACGGTGATCATGGCGCAGGGGGGCGAGTTCGCCTTTGTGCTTTACTCCGCCGCGCTCGCCTTCGGCCTGATCAGTCTGGAGGAAAACGCGATCCTTAGCGCCATCGTGATCGTTTCGATGGTGCTGACACCGCTCATGGTGATCCTGCATGACCGGTTCCGGCCCGCCGTAAGCGTGTCGACCGAAGGGGTCGAGGCGCCGGAGGGGCTTTCGGGGTCCGTGCTGATCATCGGCTTCGGGCGGTTCGGGCAGATCGCCAGCCAGCCGCTTCTGGCGCGGAAGTGCTCGATCACCATCATCGACGACGATGCCGAGATGATCCGGGCCGCCGAGACCTTCGGGTTCAAGGTCTGGTTCGGGGACGGGAAGCGGCTGGACATCCTGAAGGCGGCGGGGGCTGGGACGGCGCGGGCCATCCTGATTGCGACGGACAAGAAAGAGACGACGACCCGGATCGCGAAGCTGGTGAAGCACGAGTTCCCCAATGCCGTGATCCTCGCGCGGGCCTGGGACCGGGCGCATGCGCTGGAGCTGATCAAGGAGGGCGTGGACCACCAGATGCGCGAGCTCTTCCACTCGGCGCTGGCGCTGGGGGGCGAGGTGCTGGAGGTCCTGGGGATCGACCCCGACGAGATCGCCGAGATCACCGAGGGCGTCAGGAAGCGCGATGCCGAACGGCTGGCGCTGCAGACGACGGGGGACCTTTACTCCGGCCGAAGCCTGATCATCGGCAATGCCGAGGATGCAAAGGCGGGGGCTTAGGTCGGCCCGCCGACCGGGCGGTGTTCGGTCGGGCGGTGTTCGGGTTCGGGCCTGGCCATCAGGCTTTCAAGCTTCGCTTTCACCTCCTCCGGCCACGGCATCGAGGTGTGCTTGTCCAGCCAGCTTGCGGCCAGAACCTGTTCGACCGACCAGCGGTGTTCGTCGCCGCAGTGGATCGTGTGGTTGAGGCGGACCGAGGATTTGCCGACCTTCAGGATGGTCAGGCGGAACGTCAGGGTGTCGCCGAAGAACGAGGGTTTCGAGAAGTCGCAGCTAAGGTGCACCGTCGGCGTGCCCCAGCGTTCGTTCCAGATGATCTTGTGCCAGGGCCAGCCGATGTGGGACCAGAACTCCTCGACCACACCGTTCAGGATGTTCAGGTAGGCCGGGTAGTAGGCGGTGCCCGAGATATCGCAATCGCCGAAGTGCAGCATCCGGTCGGTGGTGAAGCAGACGGTCATCCTTGGTCCCCCTTTTGGTGCCAGCGTGGCGGGATTTGGCGGAAGGTCAAGCCTTCAGGCCCGTTCGTCCTTCGGGCTGCCCATCACGACATAGGTGGTGATCGCGCGGACCTGGGGGAGGGTGCCGAGGATGTCGGTATGCCAGTGCTTGTAGGCCGCAAGGTCGGCAGTCTCGATCCGAAGGAGGTATTCGACCGTGCCGGTGATGTTGTGGCATTCGCGGACCTCCGGCGCACGGGCGACGGCGCGTTCAAAGGCTTCCTGCGCGGCCTTCGTGTGGCTGCCAAGGCCGACGGTGACGTAAGCCACAAAGCCGACGCCAAGCCGGGCGGGGTCGAGGACGGCGCGGTAGCCGCGGATCACCCCCTCGCGTTCAAGGGTCTGGACGCGGCGGAGGCAGGCGGAGGGGGAAAGGCCGATACGGTCGGCGAGCTGCAGGTTGGACTGGCGACCGTCGCGCTGGAGTTCACGCAATATCCGGTGATCGATATCGTCGAGTTTGGTCATTTGTTGCGAGAATAGTTCATGGATTGGCATCTTTGCAATCTCTCACCGTCCAAGGCGGCACAGGATTGCGGGCATGACATATGACCTGCTGATCGCCCTTCTGGGCTTTGCCTTCGTCACCTCGGTCACGCCGGGGCCGAACAACATGATGCTTCTGGCTTCGGGAGTGAACTTCGGGTTCCGCAGGACCGTGCCGCATATGCTGGGGATCAGCGTCGGGCATTCGCTGATGGTGTTCCTGGTGGGCCTCGGGATCGCGTCGGTGTTTCGGGCCTGGCCCCCGGCGCTGACGGTGCTGAAGGTCGCGTCGGTCGCGTACATGCTGTGGCTCGCCTGGAAGATCGCCCATGCCGGAGCGCCGGGAGAGGGGCGGAATGCGGCCAGGCCGATGACCTTCCTGCAGGCGGCGGCGTTCCAGTGGGTGAACCCGAAGGCCTGGGCGATGGCGCTGGGGGCAGTCTCGGCCTATGTGCCGGAGCCTTCGGTCTGGGCCTATGCGTCGGTGGCCCTGGTGTTCTCGGCGGTCAACCTGCCCTCGGTGTCGGTCTGGGCCGGGGCGGGGCAGGCGGTCCGGCGCTGGCTGGAGGGGCCGGGACGGCTCCGCGCGTTCAACTGGACGATGGCGGTGCTGTTGGTCCTGTCGCTGTGGCCGGTGGTGACGATGGAGTTGTGAGGATCGGGCAAGAGACGCGGTGGTCCGGGGTGTGCCACGGTAGGCGGGGGGGTGGCCCAAGGGATTTCAATGGGTTGGTTGTGGGCGTTAGGGGGCTGTTAAGGATTGCAGGGAAGTTGCGGCATTGAGCACGCTGTGCAAAGCTGGGACGAAGCGTGATGGGTTAGAACCCGCCCTACGAGGTCGCTGGATACGCCGTTGATGGTACCGAAATAGCAAGAATAATGAGACGGATACACTTCTTCGCCACGCGACACGACATCGAGCCGGTCCTTGCCTTGTTCGAGGCTGGGGGCCAATTGCGCTTTACGGAGAACATCAACAGCGCGAGCCCTCCGCCGGCGGATTACACGCGAATTTCGGAAATACCTAACATCGGAATCTCCAGCCACAGGAGTGCGGTTGGAGCAGATCAGTATTTTGTCACGGCGATCGATTCACCGATCAGCCCGCGAGTGTTTCAAGGAGCTAACGGTGAGACACGCTGGGCCTTTGATCACAGCAAGTGGCCCAAATCGGTGGTGATGCGACTTGGGGGCCTTTGGCTGGGCGAAACTCTCCTTCCGGGTCTTGTCGATACGCTACACGATACCGTCGAAGCGCAAGATTTGATGAAGCGCTTTCTCAAATCTCTCAAGAAAGAAGATTTTACGAAGGTAAGCGAATTCTGGATTGGGAAGGAAGCGATGGAGATGCTCAAATCTGGAAAGAGGCTAGCAACGGCTGCACATGAGTCACCACCTGAATTCGATCTGAAGCTTCCATAGCGAGTTGCGGGCGTGTGCCTACGCACCAAACCCTGCCACTAACGAGCCAGCCAAACCCCTAACAAATCCCTAACGCCCCCATAACCCCTTGAAATCTCTAACCCCAACCCGTTGTCCCACCGTGGGACACCAGGGGGAGCCCCTTGCGGCCCCCACCTACCTGACCCACAACCCTTCCCGTTTCAGGGCATTGCGGATCATCTGCTCGCGGCGGGGGAGGTTTGCCCGGTCGAAGAGGGCGCGGGCCTTTTGGCCCTGGTTTTGGTAGACCATCTGCTTCACTGCCCCCCAGTTCCGCAGGGTCGGGCGGATGGTCTGGTCCTTGGCGACCGTCTCCAGCACCTCGACCGCATGGTCGCTTTCGCGGGCATAGAGGAGGGGGAGGGTCCGGTAGTGGCAGGTGGCGGTGCCGTCGAGGGCCTCCAGTTCGGGGCCGGGGCGGGTGCCGCCGAAGGAGTGGATCACGAGGGGCAGGGCGATCTGGTCGAGCCAGGGGTAAAGCTCCTGGCAGACCAGCTCCTCGGGCGGGTTGTCGCGGATGGATTTCGCCCAGGCGAGGAAGCGGTTCCCGAAGGCGCGGGGGCTTTGGTGGAAGAACCAGCCCGCGTTGAAATAGAGGTAGCGCTGCCAGTATTCGTCGGGATGCGTGAGGTCGAGCGAGCTTTCGAAGTCGAGCTCGAAGCGGTCGTAGAGCGACTTCCAGGTCTGGGTGTGGGTGGGCCCGTAAAGCTCGACCTTCGGCCAGGTGCCTTCGCGGCGCATCGAGGCGGAGGGTTTTGCGAAGTCGAAGGGGATGGTGGAGACGGGGCCGGTGATCAGCGTGTCGGTGTCGAGGAAGAGGAAGGGTTCGTCGGGGAGGGCGGCGAGCGCCTCGATCTTGTTGCCGTGGGGGTAGTCGGACCCGAAGGCGCGGGTTTCGAACGGGAGGATGGTGGCGCCGAGGCTTTCGAGGAGGCTGCGGGTGCGGTTCGACATCCGCGGGTCACCCTGCCACTTCGGGCCGGGTTGCGGTTCGGCGATGAAGAGGGTGCCTTGGAAGCCGGGGTCGGAGTGGCGGAGGGAGGCGGCGAGGAGGATCGCCTCGTGCTCTAGGCGGCCGGACTGGCCGATGGCGAGGAGGTTGAAGGTCATTTCGGCGTGAAGCGGAGCGAGAGGCAGGACATGCCGCCGTCAAGCTTGGCGCATTCGGAGTTGCCGATCTCGCGGATGTCGTAACCTGCGGCGAGGAGGCGGTCGCGGGTCTTGGGGAAGCCTTGCGGCATGAGGACAAGGTCGTTGAAGCGGATGGTGTTGGCGGCGGCTTCCTCGCTATCGGGGATGTCGATCAGGCGGTAGCCTTGGAAACAGCCCGAGGCGGAGAGGCGGGTGGTGGAAAGGACCGTCTCGGCGTCGAGTAGGGAGCAGTCGGTCTTGAAGTGGAGGACCCCTGGGGGGGTGTGGACTTCGCGGAGCTTGTGGCCCAAGGGGGCGGTGAGTCGGGCCAGTTCGGCGATGCCTGCGGCATTGGTGCGGGCGGAGCGGCCGACGAGGATTTCGCGTTCGGTGACGAGGATGTCGCCGCCTTCGACGAAGCTTTCGGGGCCGGTGATTTCTAGGACCTGGCCGTAGAGCGCGCGGAGGTGGGGGGCCATCTCGGCGGCCTCACCCAGCCGTGAGGGCGCGCCGGGGCGCATGATTATGGCGCCTTGGGGCAGGCAGAGGGCGGTGTCTTCGACGAAGACAGAGTCGGGGTAGGCGTCGAGCGGGGGAAGCTCGATGACGGTGGCGCCGGTTTCGCGCAGGGTGGCGATGTAGGCGTCATGGTGGGCCTGCATCAGGCCGAGGTCGGGGGTGCCGATGTCGACGGCGCGGAGGCCTTTGGTTATCGAGGCCGCCGGGCGGCGGGTGATGGCGTGGGTGAAGTGGGTGGAGAAGGACATGGCGGTTCCGGGAGGATTTGGCACGGGTGTCGCACCGTCGTCGGCAGTTCGCAAGGGGTCAGGGATCGAGCCTGGGTCTCAGGTTGAGTTGCGACTTAGAGGACGGCGCTGATGTTGAGCTTCGACACCGAATACCGCATCATTTCATGATGATTTAGGTGCTGGCATATCCAGAGTTCGAGCCGGACGCAGCCGAACGCATCGACCAATTCCGTTCTGCGCATGAACCGGAAAGAGCCAAAGTCGTGCCTCCGCACGTTACTTTGATGTTCGGGTCGAGGAGTGCCCCGCCGTCTGAGATCATCTCGCGTTGCAAGAGCCTGGCTGAGCAGGTCTCGGAGTTTGAGGTGGGTCTGACGACAGTTGAGATCGTCCATGATCCCTTTGAAAAAGCGCATAAACTCTTTCTCATCTGCACCGAAGGTCGGCGCACTCTGATTTCGCTGCACGAACAGCTTTACGATGGGCCGCACCGGGCGGAGTTGAGTCCTGACCACCCATACCGTCCGCATATGACGGTGGCCACGAATAGAAGACGCGAGGTCATCGAGCTTCTGGATTTGGCAGAGCTTGGAACTTTTCCGATCCGTGGGATGATCAGAGCTCTGGAGGTCGTTGATTTCACGGACGGCACGCTTCGCCCGCTGCAAGCGATCCTGCTTCGGAGTTAGGCCGAAGCTGAGAATTTTGGACGGGACGGCAGGCGGCCTTAGCCCGCCCAAGGCAGCGTCAGCGCGGGGTGGAAGAGCCAGCGCCACCAGGCGTGGTCTAGGAACTGGCCGGCGAGGATCAGGAAGCTGAGCGCAAGGGTTATGCCCATGCCAAGGCCGTACCAGAGCGTGGTGAGGAGGCGGGAGGCGGGGCGGGCGGGTTCGGCGGCCTCGGAGGCTTGTGTGCCGTCCCAGAGGCCTGGTTTGAGGCCGGCGGCGCGCGGGGCGGCGCGGGCGTAGATGCGGGTGGCCAGCGAACGGGTGATCCAGACGGTGAAGAAGGCGAGGGCTGCGAGGGCTAGGGCGATCCAGCCTTTGATCTCGGCGATCTGGTCGGGGGTCATGTTCTCGAGCTGTGGCGCCCAATCGGTGGCGGTGGTGATGAGGCCGCGGGCGGCGGCGAAGGGGAAGGTGAAGAGCGTGACGAGGAACGAGAGCGCGGGGATGCGCCAGCCCGCTTGCGCGATGAGGGAGCGGAGGCGGCGGAGCTCGAACGCGGCGGAGAGGCGGTCTTCGCTGGCGAGATGGGCGAGCATGAGAGGGAGGGCGGGGAGGATGAGGGCGGCGAGGAACACACCGAGGAAATAGACCGAGGGGCCGACGAAGGCCTGTTCGTAGCCCTTGTTGAACGAGTTCTCCCACCCCGCCCACCAGGCGCCGAGCCAGAGGAGGGTGAACGGGAGCGTCCAGGCGAGAAGGGCGGTAAGGGCGATTAGGCCGGTGCGGATGTTGGCGGCAAGCCCGCCCACGGCGCGCGTGATGCGGCCGGTTTCGCGGCCCTGAAGCTCGCGGGGGCCGAGGAGCCAGCCGGGGGCCTCGGCGGCTGTGCCAAAGCGGTCGCGGGCGAGATGGCCCGAACGGCGGGTGAGCCAGCCAAGGGCGATGACGGCGGTCACGGGGCCGGTACAGAGGAGGGTGCCGATGGTGCCGTTCGCGAGAAAGCGGCCGAGGCGGGAGAGGCGGCCGGGGGCATAGGCGGTGGGTGAGAGGGCGGTCATGGCACGGGGTCCGGCATTGGGGTTTGGGGGATTTTTCGCAGAAAAATCATGGGCGGGTCACGATTTTTCTGCGAAAAATCGGGGGTGTCACAGGAAGATCTCTTCGACGGCACGGCCTTCGGCCCGGCCCGCTGCGAAACCCATCGCAGCCGCAATGGTGGGGGCGATGGCGGACTGGTCGACCGGTTTGTCGATCACGCCCTTGGCGATGCCGGGGCCAAAGATCACGGCCCAGGTCTCATGCGCCGAGCGGGAGTTGAAGTGGTGCTGGAAGGGCACCTCGGCCAGTGGATTTGCATCCCGGCCGCAGTCGGGGGTGATCACGAAGATGGTGTTGTCGCGGTAGAACGGGTCGGCGTCGGCGGTGGCGACAAGGCGCTGGAGGCCTTCGTCGATGATCGCGATGGCGCGGGTGTAGTGGCTGGGGTTGCCCCAGTGGACGTAGTCCGGGTCCTGGTAGTTCACCATCAGGAAGCGGGGCTTCAGTTCGGCCATCGCGCGGACCGAAAGCTCGGTCAGAAGCCGGTCGCCGCGCGGGTTCTTGAAGCCGGTGTCGCCGAAGGCCTGGCGCCAGCGGGCCCAGAAGGCCTCGACCTCGGGCGAAGGGTCGGGGGTCGCGCCGCGCGGATCGATGGTCAGAAGGCGGGTGCGTTCGTCTTCGAGCGCCAGGCGGGCGTCGTCGGTCAAGCTACCTTCGGCAAGCTGCATCCTGGTGCGGTAGAGCTTGTAGCGGTGGAGGCTGAGCATTTCGGAGCGGAAGTCGATGCCGAAGTGGTCGCCTGCGCCGAAGGTGAAGAATTCTTCCTGCGGGCGGTCCTCGCCGTTGATCAGCAGGACCTGGTGCGAGGGGATGGCGAAGGCACTCCGGAGGTATTCGAAGAGGGTGGGTTCGGTGGGTTCCAGCCGGTCGGTCAGGAACTCGCTGGCGTCGCGGTAGGCGAGATAGCGGCCGGTGAGGAGGTTGAGCGTGCCTTCGGCGTGGGAGGTGTTGACGCCTTCCAGCTTGTCGATGCGGAGGTCGGGGATGAAGGTACCGCGTGGCGCAAGCACATGGCGGAGGTAGGGGGCCCAGGTCCCGGCCTCGTCGACGGTCTCGGCCCGGCGCACTCCGCCGCCGAAGCGGACGAGGATGACGTTCGGGCCGCGGTAGTCGGGCGTCTGCGCCAGGGCGGGGAGGGGGGCGGTCAGGCCAGCGGCAAGGCCGAGGGTTCCGAGGGTGAAGCTGCGACGGTCCATGGGGCCTCCGACTGAGTGCTCGCCTTTGTTAATGAGATTAACATTGCACAGGTCGAAACAAAAAGCGACTGATTCTTGCGGCCTCGCGCGGTGGTCGGGCGTGGCACGGCCACTGCCGGGCGGATGGCCCTGGGCCGGTTTGAGTATAATGTTGGTGGGACGGAACGGTCGTTGGCGCAACAGGATTGAGTGACGTTGCGCCACGGATCGCTGGTATCAGGGTGCGGTGCGAGTGATCAAGTCTGTGTACAGCCGTTCGATCGCGTCGGCGTCGCCTGCATCGACACAGATCAGACCGTGAGTCCGGGCAGCCTCAAGGATTTCGGCGTTGTCACGAAGCGAGCGGTCGATGAACTTGTCGATGATCGCTTTGCGCTCAGGGCCAAAGGTGGAGTACTCGCTTTCAGATCGCATGCGGTTTTGCAGGAACTCTGCATCTGCATGAAGGCATATGCCGACAATACCCGCGGACATCCGGCGCGCCACGTACTCAGGACGCAGAGCCGACCCTTCAAAGACCGTCGGCTTGGCAGCGCTCTGCGCGTCATCGATTGCCCCAAGAAGCAGGGGCCACATGTTTTCGTGATGTACCCGCAGGAACCAGTAAATCGTTTCTGCAGTCAGGGTGGAGTAGTATTCGGCCACCGGTTTGCGTACTTCGGGCCACGGACGACCCGGATGGCGTGCAAGCGTATCTGTGGAGACGACCGTCCAACCCAGCGTCTCGGCGATGCGCCGGGCAAGTGTCGTTTTTCCGGTATGGGAACTGCCAGCGATCAAGACGCCGGAAAGGCAATCCTGCAACGGAACCTCCAGGGTCAGGCGATTTCACATCGGGTCAGTTAGCCGAGCCGTCTGCGTAGATCAACGCTGGGGGCGAGGTGACACGTGCCAATCCGCCCTTCGCAGCACTGCGGGCAGAGGTGCCGGTCAGCGCGGCGGCGGTTGTCGCCATGGCGGAACATGGTGGGCGACCCTGGAATCGAACCAGGCGTGGGTCGCCCCGGGGGAGTTACAGTCCCCTGCCGCACCTTGCAGCTCGTCGCCCGCCGGGGGGTCGTGTACCGCTGGGTGCGGGGGGCGTCAAGGGTGGATCGCGCGCGTTTTCGGCTTGCATCCGGGGGCGGGGGTGCCGCAAGGTCCGGGCCGGAAATTCGAGGGTTTTGGGCATGAAGTCGGGCGGAAAGAAGCCAGCCTGGGTGGTGGACAAGGAGCGTGGCGAGCGGCGCGAGGCGCGTGAAACCGTCTGGCTCTTCGGGCTTCACGCGGTGCGCGATGCGCTGGTGAACCCCCGGCGCGAGAAGCTGCGGCTGGTGGTGACAAAGAACGCTTTGGACAAGCTGGAAGAGGCGGTTGCGGCCTCGGGGATGGCGCCGGAGGTGGTGGATCCGCGCCGGTTTGACGTGCCGATCGATCCGGGGTCGGTGCATCAGGGGGCGGCGGTCGAAGTACGGCCGTTGAACTGGGGCCGGTTCGAGGACGTCTGCGCGGCAGGCGAGGGGTTGCCGCTGGTCGTGCTTCTGGACCGGGTGACGGACCCGCACAACGTGGGCGCTGTTCTGCGCTCGGCCGAAGTGTTCGGGGCGCGGGCGGTGATTGCGCCGAAGCATCACTCGGCGCCCGAGACCGGTGCCCTTGCCAAGACGGCGAGCGGGGCGCTGGAGCGGCAGCCCTATCTGAAGGTCACCAACCTGGCCGAGGCGATGGAGGCTCTGAAGGATATGGGCTTCAGGCTGATCGGGCTTGATGGCGAGGCGGAGGTGACCTTGGCCGATGCGGTCACGGGTGCGGAGGGGCGGCCGATCGGGCTGGTCCTGGGGGCCGAAGGGCCGGGTCTGCGGGAAAAGACGCGAGAGACCTGCGATGTGCTGGCGCGCATTCCGTTTGCGGGGGGGTTCGGCAGCCTGAACGTGTCGAATGCGGCGGCGGTATCGCTTTATGCGGCGACAAAGGGCGTGGGCTGAGCCGTGCGAAGGCCGCCATTCACATCTTCGCTACAGGTCTTTAACCGGCGCTTCGGCTTTCTAAGTATAGCTGAGGAGGCACGGGCCGGAACCCCGTCCTTTACTTCACTGTCCCTCGTTCCGCGACTTGGCGTCCAGGGCTTGCCTTGGACGCCATTTTCATCTGGGAAAGATCATGCCGGGCGATGCTGAGATCCGTGACATCCTGACATCGGTGAAGACCATTGCCCTGGTGGGTTGGTCGCCAAAGCCTGACCGACCAAGCCACCGGGTCGCGGCTTTCCTCAAGGCGCGCGGTTACCGGGTCATTCCGGTGAACCCCGGGCAGGCCGGGCAGGTGGCATTGGGCGAGACTGTGGTTGCTTCGCTGGCAGAGGCCGGACCGGTCGACATGGTCGACATCTTCCGCCGGAGCGAGGAGGCAGGT
This sequence comes from Tabrizicola sp., assembly GCF_051645465.1. Taxonomy (GTDB): domain Bacteria; phylum Pseudomonadota; class Alphaproteobacteria; order Rhodobacterales; family Rhodobacteraceae; genus Tabrizicola. Next base: position 15,464 of record NZ_JBOFBI010000287.1, read on the forward strand.
GCGGTTGCCGATGAAGCGGTGGCTCTGGGCGCGAAGGTGGTCTGGATGCAGTTGGGTGTGGTGGACGAGGCCGCGGCGGAGCGGGCGCGGGCGGCGGGGGTGCAGGTGGTGATGGACCGCTGCCCGGCGATCGAGATTCCTCGGCTGGGGTTGTAGACAAAATCCTTCGAAGGATTTTGGCAAATTTTTTCGAAAAAATTTGCGGTTAGCGCTGCGCTTTTTCGGTCAGGCCTGAGCTGCCTTCGCGGCGCTCAAGTTCCGCCAGCACGTCCTTAAGGGTCACATCCCGCGAGGCCAGCATGACGAGGAGATGGTAGAGCACATCCGCCGCCTCGGCTGTCAGGCGTCCGCGGTCGCCCTTGACCGCCTCGATGATGGCTTCGACGGCTTCCTCCCCGAACTTCTCGGCGCATTTTTCCGGCCCCTTGGCCAGAAGCTTCGCGGTCCATGAGGTTTCGGGGTCGGCGCCTTTGCGGGCTTCGATGGTGGAGGCCAGCTTTTCGAGCGTCATGCGAGCCTCACAGGGATGCCGGCGGCGGCCATGTGGGCCTTTGCCTCACCGACGGTGAAGGTGCCGAAGTGGAAGATCGAGGCGGCGAGGACCGCCGAGGCATGCCCCTCGGTGATGCCTTCGACCAGGTGGTCAAGCGTGCCGACACCTCCGCTTGCGATGACGGGAATGTCGACGGCGTCCGCGATGGCCCGGGTCAGGGGGATGTTGAAGCCTTGCTTCGTGCCGTCGCGGTCCATGCTGGTGAGGAGGATTTCCCCGGCACCCTTGGCAGCAACCGTGCGGGCGAAGTCGACGGCGTCGATCCCGGTGGCGCGGCGACCACCGTGGGTGAAGATCTCCCATTTTCCGGGGGCAGTGGTCTTGGCGTCGATCGCCACCACGATGCACTGCGATCCAAACCGGTCGGCGGCGTCGGCCACCACATCGGGGCGGGCCACGGCCGCGGAGTTGAAGCTGACCTTGTCGGCGCCGGCGAGGAGGAGGTTGCGCACATCCTCGGGCGTGCGGACGCCACCGCCCACAGTCAGCGGCATGAAGCACTGCTCGGCGGTGCGGGTGACGAGGTCGTACATCGTGGCGCGATTGTCCTCGGTCGCCATGATGTCGAGGAAGCAGAGCTCATCCGCACCCGCCGCGTCATAGGCCTTTGCGGCTTCGACCGGGTCGCCCGCGTCGATCAGATCGACGAAGTTGACGCCCTTGACCACCCGGCCATCGGCGACATCGAGACAGGGGATGATGCGGGTCTTGAGCATGGAAGCTGGAATGCCGCGCGGGGGGGCGAAAGGCAAGCGGGTTTGGGCTTCAGGCGGCCATGCGGGCGACCATCCCCCGGCAGATCACGATGTGGAAGGGCATGACAAGCCGCAGATAGATGCGCCCTGCAAGATTGTGCGGCCGGACCCAGGTCGACATATAGACCCGCCGGTCCTGTTGAAAAAGCGCGACTCGGAAGTCGAGGTGGCGGTCATCGAGCCCGAGGATCATCTCATCGGCGCTTTCCTTCAGGATCGGGAAGATCCCGATCGCATCGGTGCCCGGGACGGCGCCGGTCTTCAGCCCGAAGGGCCTAACCAGCCGGTTGCGAAGCGCAAGGAGCGACCGGACCCAGGACGGTGCAGTGAGGCCTTTCGATGCGGCCTCTCGCAGAGTTAGCGAGCTTTCCACCGAATAGCAGTCGATGAAATCGCCCGGTTGGTGCCTGGACCAGAGCGATGAGGCGCGGGGCAGGGTGTCGGCGCGGACGTTGGGCATGCGAAGAGATTGAGCCGCCGACCGAACGATGGGAATGAGGCGAGACGTCGCGGGGCCCGGCCAAAGCCTGGGGGACTGCTCGTCGATGCCTTCGGCACTCCTCGCGGGCCTTGCGACGAGGAGACGAAGTCGAACGAGGAGCGGTAAGCGGCCTGTGTCCCCCGCGGCGTCAGTTGCCGCTGTGATCGTGTCCCTCGTGCTGCGGCGAATGACCTGCGTGTTCCGAGATCGTTGCGATGCGCGCCTTCTGATCGTCCGTCAGCAGTTCGTTCTGGAACTTGTCAAAGCCCCGCCAGCCAGCTTCGGCTGCGGCGTTGATCTCGGCCTTCGAGCCGCCGAGGGCGTTCTTCACATAATCGCCCATCTGCCCGCAGCCGTCCTTCAGCTGGCGGACAGTGCTTCCAGGCAGGTTTGCGATCCAGGCGTCGGGATCAATGAACTCGTCGCAGCCGCTCGGGGTGGCCAGCATCAGGCCAAGGGCGGCCTCCACCGATGCGCCTTCGGCATAGTCCGCGGGCAGCCCAAGCTTGAGATAGGCGAGGGTCCGGTTGTGGTCGGCGAAGACGCCGTCGGGGTTGGGGATGACCCAGACATGGGCCATGGCAAGCCGCCCGCGGTTGTCGCCCTTGCTGCGGTATTCGTCATCGAGCCACGCGTTGGC
>NZ_JBOFBI010000288.1:0-30971 GCF_051645465.1 Tabrizicola sp.
CCTGCATCGCCAGAAGGATGCATGCGGTCGACACCTGCTGGTCCACCAGAAACTCCGGCTTCCCGAACTTGCGCAACTGCGCCATTCGCTTTTCGCGGGTCTTATGCTCGGGCTTGCGGTTGCCGTAGTACTTCGACACCCCCCATTTCGCGAAGAACTTGAGGTGGTCGTCATAAACCCAGTCCAGAAAATCCGCCGCCGCATCGGTGAACTGTTCCAGCGTGTCCCGGTGCTTGCGGATTTCAGTTGTGGTGAACATGCCGTTCGGAACGGATGAGGCCATGAACAAGGCTCCTCTTATCAGTGCTGAAAAAGACGTCGATCAATCCGAAGAAGCTAACACGGAAATCCTGCGGCGCACAGTCTGGTTTCCCGTGCCCGCGAAAGGGCCCACGGAGTCACCCGCCTGCATCGCTCCCGCCTCTCCCCGGCAAAGCAAGGACCGCAAGGCCCGCACCCAGGATCGCGGTCATTCCCGCAGCCGTCCAGATGTCCGGAACTTCGCCGAAGAAGACGTAGCCCCAGAAGGCCGCAAAAGGCAGGTAGGCGTAGTCGAAGGTCGCAATGACCTCGGGGCGGGGGGATTGGTAGGCGCGGGCAAGCCCGATCCCGATGCCCACCATCAGAACGGACAGCATGACGACGACGCCCCAGAGCATTGCGGTCATCGGCTGCCACAGGCCGAGCAGGAACGGATTGCCGAAATCCTCGCCGGGCCCCGCCACGGCGGCAATCAGAATGCCCGACGCAGCACCAATCACAAGAAGGGCCAGGTTCAGCCATAGCGCCATGGCCGTTGCGGAAACCGCCTGACACTTTGCTCGGGTAAGCACCGCAGCCAGAGCGTAGCAGACAGCTGCTGCCAGCGGCCAAAGGGTCGTCAGAGTGAACTCCGCCGCAAGCGGGCGGACAATCAGCAGAACTCCCGCGAACCCGCCAAGAATGGCCATCCAATGAGCAAATCCAATCGGCTCCCGCAGGATCAGCGCGGAAAACGCGACGATGAACAACGGGCCAGTGTAAAGCGCCGCCGCGATGACCGAGAGATCAAGGACCGGGATGGCCGCGTAGATGCCGAGATACATCAGCGCAAGCAGGACACTCCGCAGAATGATCCAGCCAAGTCGCTGCGGCAGAAGCGCGGTTCGTGCCATGGCCAGCAGAACCGGAACGACCAGAGCCGACCGCAGAAGCCACAGCTGCCAAAGCGGCATCGCGGCACTTGACAGTTTCACGACTGCATCGGCCAGCGCCATCGCAAAGACCGTGACCAGGATCGTCGCCACGCCGTTCCGCAACTGGGGGTCCAAAGTCGGCGACATGCCACGAGCTCCATTTTCGCCAGTGTTCCGCCATCAGAAAATGAAGTATAGTCGGCTTAATCGACACCTATTATTTGATCTGATCAATCAATGGAACGCTCCGACCTGCACGCCCTTCAGACCTTCGTGGCCATCGCCGAACAGGGCTCACTCCGTGCTGCCGCCCGTCAACTTGGGGTCAATCCGCCTGCCATCTCGTCACAGCTGAAGGCGTTCGAAGCCCGCATCGGGACCGCGCTTTTCCTGCGCAGCACCCGTTCCGTGACCCTGACGGAAGCGGGCCGCGCGCTTTACGACCGAAGCTGTCACCTTCTGGAAAGCCTTGATCAGGCATTGGACCAGGCCCGGGATGCGCGTCAGGCACGCTCGGGCGTCCTGCGCATCACGCTCCCTTACCGCGCCTGGCAAATCCTGATCGCACCTCGGCTCGCCGAGTTCCAGTCGGCGCATCCAGACGTCACACTCGACCTTCACTTGGAGGAAGGCCTGACCGACATCGTCGCCCGTGGTTTTCACGCTGGTATCCGCCTTGGCGACCATCTGCAGGACGACATGATCGCGCTGCGCCTGTCACAGACCGAAATGGCCGCCTATGTCGCGAGCCCCGCCTACCTCGATCGGTGGGGCATCCCCGCCAAGCCCGAAGACCTCCTGCAGCACAACTGCATCCGCCATCGGCAGATCAGTTCGGGCCAGATCGCGGACTGGCGCTTCATCACACCTGAAGGAGAGACGACGATCGCGGTCAGAGGTAGCCTGATCCTAAACGACTTGCGCGGCACCATAGACGCTGCCTGCCGCGGTTTCGGCATCGCCTGGTCCCTTCAGCGCGGCGTTGCCGACGAGCTCGAAAACGGCGCCCTCACACAAGTGCTTGCCAACTTCACGCCCTCCCGGCCCGGCTTTTTTCTCTACTTTCCCAAGGCCCTGCAAAACCTGGGCCTCCTGCGCCTTTTCATCGACCATTTCCGCGATCACGGGCAGCGCGCATCTGCAAACCCCGTCGCCCTCCACCCCTAACGGCTTGCCCCCTCCCCGCCTCTGCCCTACACAGACCAAAGCCAGTTCCAGGGAGGCCCCCATGCGCCGTGTCGTCATCACCGGGATCGGGATCATCTCGTCAATCGGCAACTCCGCGGCCGAGGTCGAAGCCAGCTTGCGCGCCGGGAAATCCGGGATCGTCTTCGCCCCCGACTATGCCGAACATGGCTTCCGCTGCCGCGTCCATGGCGCGCCGAACATCGTGCTGGAAGACCATATCGACAAACGCGACCTCCGGTTCATGGGCGACGGGGCGTCTTACTCCTTCCTGTCGATGCGCCAGGCGATCGAGGACTCGGGGCTGACCGAAACCGATATCTCGAACGACCGCACCGGTATCATCGTGGGCTCCGGCGGGCCTTCGACCAAGTCGTTCTTCCGCGCCCACAACATCGTCCGCGAGACCGGCAGCCCCAAGCGGATCGGCCCCTTCTCGGTCACCAAGGGCATGTCCTCGACCGTCTCGGCCTGCCTCGCCACGCCCTTCAAGATCAGGGGCGTCAACTACTCCATCACCTCCGCCTGCTCCACCTCCGCCCACTGCATCGGCAACGGCACCGAGCTTATCCAGATGGGCAAGCAGGACATCGTCTTCGCCGGCGGAGGCGAGGAGCTTGACTGGACCCTCTCCTGCCTCTTCGACGCGATGGGCGCGATGTCCTCGAAATACAACGACGCCCCCGAGACCGCATCCCGCACATACGACGCCAACCGTGACGGCTTTGTCATCGCGGGCGGCGGCGGCATCGTCGTGCTGGAAGAACTGGAACACGCCAAAGCCCGCGGCGCCAAGATCTACGCCGAAGTCACCGGCTACGGCGCCACCTCCGACGGCTACGACATGGTCGCCCCCAGCGGCGAAGGCGGCGAGCGGGCGATGCGCCTCGCCCTTGCCACCCTGCCGAAAGACCGCAAGATCGACTACATCAACAGCCACGGCACCAGTACCGCCGTGGGCGACATCACCGAGGTCGAAGCCATCCGCCGCGTCTTCGGCCGGGGCTCGACACCCCCCATCGCCTCGACCAAGTCGCTCACCGGCCACTGCCTCGGCGGCGCGGGCGTGTGGGAGGCGATCTATTCACTTCTGATGATGAACGGCAGCTTCATCGCCGCCTCGGCCAACGTCATCACCCCCGACCCGGCGCTTGATGATGGCGAGATCGTCACCAAGCTCCGCGAGAACGTGCAGCTAGACTCGGTCCTGTCGAACTCCTTCGGCTTCGGCGGGACCAACGCCACGCTCGTCATGTCGAAATACCTGGCATAGGAACCCAACATGGCCGAACTGATGAAAGGCAAGCGCGGGCTTGTCATGGGCGTGGCGAACGAACGCTCCATCGCCTGGGGCATCGCCTCGGCACTGGCGGCTGAGGGCGCAAGCCTCGCTTTCTCCTACCAGGGCGAAGCCTTCGGCAAGCGGGTGGAGCCCCTCGCCGCAAGCCTCGGCTCCGACATCCTGATCGATGTCGACGTGACCAACGAAGACAGCCTCGACGCCTGCTTCGCCGAGCTCGGCCGCCGCTGGGGCAGCCTCGACTTCGTGATCCATGCCATCGCCTTTTCCGACAAGACCGAGCTTACCGGCCGCTTCATCAACACCACCAAGGGCAACTTCCTGAACTCGCTGAACATCTCGTGCTTCAGCTTCATCGACGTGGCCCGCCGTGCCGAAGGCCTGATGCCGAACGGCGGGTCGCTCATCACGCTGACCTTCCAGGGCTCGAACAAGGTGGTGCCGAACTACAACGTCATGGGCGTCGCCAAGGCCGCCCTCGAATCCGCCACCCGCTACCTTGCCAACGACCTCGGGCCGCAGGGCATCCGGGTGAACGCCATCTCGCCCGGCCCCATGAAGACGCTCGCCGGGGCCGCCATCGGCGGGGCCCGCGCCACCTACCGCCATACCGAGGCGAACACCCCCCTCCGCGCCAACGCGACGCTCGAGGCGATCGGCGGCACCGCAGTCTGGCTCTGCTCCGACTACGGGCTTTGTACGACAGGCGAGATCATCCACGTCGACGGCGGCTACCACGTCCTCGGCATGCCGCAGGCCGAGAATTTGTGACCTGGTCATCCGGTCCCGACGCGGTCTTCTAGGCAAACGTCTGAGACAGCCTTGGAAGGCTCTCAAATTCCGGTTCGAGCGCGGTTGCCCCGACAATACCCAAAATTCGCCCTTCCGCGGCGAAGCACTTGAGATATAGCTGCCCGGCACACTCTGACCGGACCCCCGCCCATGCTTCCCCTTTTCGTCGCCACCATATTTCTGCTGACCACGCTTTACGCCCTGCGCGGCGGCCTGGTTGGCAACGGCCGGGCGCTCACGGTTGCGGGGTTCGACACCACCGCTCTCCTGATGGGCGTCGCGGCGGTCGCAGCGGCGGTCTACTTCTTCGATCCGATGTACGGCGTTGCCCTGATCCTCTCGGTCATGGTGCACGAGTTCGGCCACGTCGCGGCCTACCGGGTCTGCGGCCACTCCGACGCGCGGTTCCGGCTGATCCCGCTGATCGGCGGGGTGGCCATTTCAGACCAGGTTCCGGCCAGCCACGAAAAGGATTTCTTCATCACCCTCATGGGCCCGGGCATCTGCATCGCGCCAATGGTGCTGGCCATGGCCCTTTTAGAGCTGGACTGGGCCTACGACTCCCAGTTGGCCGATTTCCTCTGGACCTTCGCCATCGTCACCGGAGCGCTGAACTTCTTCAACCTCCTGCCGTTCTGGCCGCTTGACGGCGGACGCTGCCTGTCGATCCTCTGCCACACCTTCTGGCCCGGTGGCGCGCGGCAGGTCACCATCGTCATGTCAGCCGCCGCCATTGCGCTGGCGGTCATGAGCCAATCCATGGGCCTTACCTTCTTCGCCCTGATGGGGGCGCAAAACCTGATGTTCGGCGGCGACGTCGCCCCATTCCAGCGCCCGATGAGCAAGCGGCGCGGAGCCCTTGCCGCTGGCGCCTACCTAGCCACCATCGCAGCCTTCGGCTTGACCGGCTGGCCGCTCCTCGACTGGTTCTTCTAAGCCCACAACCGTTCGGGGCCAGCCGATCGCCTCAGACCACCACGCCCACCCGGCCTGTCGCCACATACCCGCCAACCGCGTCCCCGGTCAGCACCAGCGTCTGCGCTGCCAGTTCGATATCCGAACTGTCGCGGAAGACGGTGTCGCGGCCCAGGCTCACACGCTCGATGGTCCGTACACTCCCGGCATAAAGCGGGTTCGCGGCATAGACCGCCCGGCACTCGGCCTCGGGGAACGCGAACTGCGAGGTCAAAAGCGCGGCCTTCCCCGAGACCGCCATCTCCGCGCTGGAGAAGACCTCGAAGTGGATGTGCGGCCAGCGACCCGGATAGCACGCCGGGAAGACGGTGGTGAATCGTACCCGGCCCCTATCGTCGCTTATTCCCACACCGCGCAGGTAGTTGCGGTCCTCGGCCCCATAGATCGAATAGACCCCCTCGGCGTCGCATTGCCAGGCATAGACCGCAAGGCCCCCAAGCGGCGCGCAGGCTCGGCGCACGTCCACAAGCGTGATCTCAAGCGCCACGGGCACACCATCTGCCACCGGGGTCAGGCCCCCGATAGAGCCGCGGATGTCCTCGCGGATCACGCCCGCCTCGGTCAGGATGTTGACCGTCTGCCCCGCACGCACATTGGTGCCATCCGCCGGGAAAGGCCCCGCCGTTTCCTCCGGCGGCACCACGCAGACCGCCCCATCCGGCCCCGTGCCGGTCACCGTCGCCGCCCCGCCACGCGTAACCCACAAGGACAGCGCCCCCGCACCCAACGCGAGGCCGCTCACCAGCACCCGCCGCCTCACCAGATGCGGCAGATCGGCGGCAAGCCCCTCGGGCCCGTGATCATCGTGGTCTGGCATGGCGTGCCCCGGCTGTGTCTGGTCATCCTACGCCAACCTGGCAGGCTTCCGTCTCGGAATTCAGACCAACGCCGTGACCACGCGCCTCCCTCCGCCCTCTGTGGGGGAGGGCCGGGGTGGGGGGCACCCGATTGGTTAAAGAGTCCTCACCGACATCAGAAACCATTGTTTTTATGTCATTAAACCGAATGACCCACCGTGGGTCACACATCTTCAGCCAATCAGGGGGATGGAGCGGGCGGCGGGAATCGAACCCGCGTCTTTAGCTTGGAAGGCTAAGGTCTTACCATTACACAACGCCCGCGCTGGCGCTCAGATAACACCTCGCCTCCACAAGCTCAAGCCGCCCCTCATCCCTATCTGTCGGCCCCTACTGCCCAAGCTTCTTGATCCGGCCCTCGACCGCCACGTTCACCGTCCCAAGCTTTTCGACATAGGCCATCACATCGTTGGCCACGAGCTGCCCCGTCGGCCCATCCGTGATGATCCGCCCGCCGCCAAGCGCGTCATAACCGTCGCCCCCGCCCAGGATGAAGTCGTTGACGGCCACCTTGTAAAGCTTGTCCGCCTCCAACGCCGCACCGCCGACCATGACTTCGCTCACCCGGCTACCGGCCGCGGCAGAGGCGTCGAAGGCGAAGCTCAGCCCCGACACCTGCGGGAAGCGCCCCGCCCCGTCCTCGACCCGGCTTACCCCGTTTTCCAGCGCCAGCAGGATCTGCGACCCGGGCAGTTCGGTCACCACGGTTGTGTTGCCGAACGGAAGCTCGGTCAGGATATCCCGCCGCGTCAGCTTCTTCCCGGCGTCATAGGTCGTATCGCCGCGGATGCCTCCGCCGTTCATGATCGCGATATCCGCGCCCGTCATGTCCCGCATCGCGTCGGCGATCAGGTTGCCCATCGCCGACTCTTCAGTCCGCACCACGTTCCGGCGGCTGTCCATCGGCGACTCCAGCGTCCCGATCTCGACGTTCAGGTTCGCATCCAGCGTCGCCCGCAGCGCGTCAGCCATCGCAACCGACTCCGGGTCGGGCGTCACCGTGGCCGTATCGATGAAGCGGAACGCCGGGGTCCAGCTGATCTCACGCTTGCCGTCCTCCGTCATCGTGATCTCGACCGTGAGGTCAATGGGCGTCAGCAGCTGCCCGTCGACCGACGTCTCGACATAGGCCGTCACCCCGTCATAGGCCGTCGCATAGGAATGATCGTCGCCCGACAGGATCACGTCAAAGGCATGGCTTGCAATCAGCTCGCGGTCGTTCGCCATGTTGGTCTGCACCACACCCACCACCAGATCGGCGCCGTCCTCGATCGCCTTCTCGGCCGCCGCAATCCCCATCTCGACCGTCGGCAGGAACTTCAGGCTCCCGGTCGAGGACACTTCCGGCGAGGTATCCTGCGCCACCGGGATCAGCGCGATCTTCAGCCCGGCCATCTCTTTCATCATCACCCCGCCCAGTCCCTCGATCGGGCTGCCGTCGGCGTTGGTGATGTTGATCGCGGCCCAGGGGTACTTCGATGCCTTCATCTTCTCGAAGAAGTTCTCCGGCCCGAAGTCGAACTCATGGTTTCCCGGCACTGCCAGATCGAACGGCACCAGGTTGGTGAAGTCGATCGTGTTCTGCCCCTTGTCGAAGCCCGACGCGAGCGAGGGTGACAGCATGTCGCCATTGAAGACATAAAGCGTGTTCGGATTCGCCGCGCGCTCGGCCCTTGCGACCGCATTCAACCGGGCAAAACCGCCCCGGCCGTCCTCTTCCTCGAAGTTGTAAACATCGCCGACACCCAGCAGGGTCAGCTTCACCGTCTCGGCCCCGGCAGGTGCTGCCAGCAGCGCCGCCAGAACAGCCAGTCTTGAAATTCCAGGCATTGCGACTCTCCCCAAGATTGTTGCGCGAATGCGCGAACTCTGCGCCTCAGTCACCGCAACTGTCAAAGGAGCATCAACGATGCCAATGACCGGCAGGTGACAACCGGCAAACCGTTGCCGCCTGACCAACCCCAACACATCACCAAGCAAACATCCGCCTGATTGGCGACGCTGGGGCATTTGTCCACAACTGGGAATTGCGCGGCCCGGCCTCCATCAGTAGCCTTCCGTCAGGTGCGCTGCCTTTGCCTGCGGCCCCCGTTGCCAACCGATGTTTAGGAGTTTTCCGCGATGGCCATTGAATGGATGATCGTCAAGAACAGCTGGACCAAGAAACCGATCGGCGCTGTGGGGTTCGTTGATGGCAAGCTTGCCATCGTCACGGCGTTCTTCGAAGACAAGGATGCCGACCAGGACGGCAAGGTCAGCCTGGGCGAGAAGGTCTTCTCGTTCGGCAACATGAAGGGCAGGGCCGTCGCCGAGGTGGCGAACCACGCCTATGCCGACCGCGACATCATGATGCGCGATGCCTCGATCTATCAGCTGCGCGGCCAGCTGACCGTCCAGTTCGCCGCAGGCCTTCTTGCTGAAGGAATCTACAAAGCCTACTTCTCAATGGGCGTGGGCAAGGTGGCCGGGGCCATTGCCGGGGCGATTGCCAAGGACGCTGTAAAGTCCTTCGTCATCAAGAAGGGCCTCGAGAAGGCGGTCGAGAAAGCCTACCGCGAGTCGCTTGGAGTTTAGCGTAGCATAGTCCCCGAAGCGCTGTTCTTGACCCACGCCTGGCCTTAGGGCATGCACGGCGCCATGTTGATCCTCAAGATTTTCCGCCGCCCCGAATGGGATGCGTTCCGCGCTGCCGGCGAAACGCGCGGCGCGCCGGTCGATCTTGCCGACGGCTTCATCCATTTTTCCACCGCCGCCCAGGTCGCCGAGACCGCCGCGAAGTGGTTCGCAACCGAAAGCGACCTTGTCCTTGTCGCCTTCGACGCCGATCAGCTTGGCCCGCATCTCAAGTGGGAACCCTCGCGCGGCGGCCAGCTCTTTCCGCATCTCTACCGGCCCCTGCGGCTGGAAGACGTGGTCTGGGACAAATCCCTGCCGCTCGGGGCAAGCGGCCATATCTTCCCCGAGGGGTTGTGGTGAGCGGCCTCGAACGGCTCGGCCTCGCCCTTCTGCACCGCCTCGATCCCGAGCGCGCGCACGGCCTGTCGCTTCTGGCACTGCGCCTTGGTCTTGCACCCCTGCCCGGCCCCGTCAGCCTTCCCCGCCTGGCCACGACGCTTGCCGGCATGCCGCTTCTGAACCCCGTCGGGCTGGCCGCGGGCTACGACAAGAACGCGCAGGCGATGAAACCCCTTTCCCGCGCCGGCTTCGGCTTTATCGAGGTCGGTGCCGCCACCCCGGTGCCCCAGCCCGGAAGTGACAAGCCCCGCCTCTTTCGCTTGCCCCTCGACCGCGCGGCGATCAACCGCTTCGGCTTCAACAACCAGGGGATGGAGCGGATCGCGGCCCGCCTTGCGAACCGGCGGCACGGCCCTGTCCCCGTGGGCCTGAACCTCGGCGCCAACAAGACCTCGGAAAACCGCGCCGCCGATTTCGCCAAGGTGCTTGCCCGGTGCGGCCCTTATGTCGATTTCGCGACAGTGAACGTAAGCTCGCCCAACACCGAACGGCTGCGCGACCTGCAAGGCGCTGCAGCGCTGTCCGCCTTGCTGCGCCGGGTCATGGAGGCCCGCGAGGGCCTTCAGCGTCCGATCCCGATCTTCCTGAAAATCGCGCCCGATCTCGATCTGGTCGGCCTTGAAAGCGTCGTCGAGGTGGCGCTGGCCGCAAGGATATCCGGGATCATCGCGACCAACACGACGCTCGACCGCGGAGGTTTGAAATCTGCAAGCCGCAATGAGATCGGTGGCCTCTCCGGAGCCCCGTTGTTCGAAAAGTCTACACGCGTCCTGGCCGAGCTTTCCAGGATGACCCATGGGATGCTGCCATTGATCGGGGTCGGCGGGATCAGCTCGGCCGAAGAAGCCTACCAGAAGATCCGGGCCGGAGCTTCCGCCGTGCAGCTTTACACAGCGATGGTCTACCAGGGCATCTCGCTGGTGCCGCGGATCGCCAGGGGCCTCGACGCGCTTCTCGCCCGCGACGGATTTGCAAATGTCGCAATGGCCGTCGGCACCGGTCGCAACGCCTGGCTTTAGACCGCCACCGATCAGCCTTTCATCTTTGTCCAAGTATCCTCGGGGGGTCCGGGGGGCGAAGCGCCCCCGGGGTTGGGCCCTTCAGAACGCCTTGAACGTCATCGTTGTCAGCGTCCGCTGAATGCCCGGGATGTCGAAAAGCTTCGACGACAGGTAATGCCCCACGTCTTCCCCATCCGGGATGTAGACCTTCGCAATCAGGTCATAGTCCCCGCTGGTCGAGTAAAGCTCGCTCACCACCTCGCGGTCCCAGATCGCATTGGCGACCTCATAGGTCATGCCGGGCGTGCAACGGAACTGGACGAAGACCAAAGCCATGAGGACCCTCCGATTTCCCTCCGAACCTACTCCGCCCGCCGCAAAAGGGGAAGGCTCAGCGGCCCTCGCCCAAAGCCAGCGGCGGCGCCGGGACCCGCAAGTCGTCCACCGACAGCGGGCCGGAAGGCCGCGCCAGCCGGTTCCTGACCACCCAGTACAGCCGATGCTGCGCCCGGGTGATCGCGACATAGGCGAGCCGCTTCCACAAGGGCGCCCCAGCCTCCGACCTCCCCGACTGCGCCGCCGCATAAAGGTCGGGCGCGAAGACCTGCACCTCCTCCCACTGCGAGCCTTGCGCCTTGTGGATCGTCACCGCCGCGCCATGCAGGAACGCCGCCCCCATCCGCGCCGCATGCGGGATGAACGGCTCCTCCTCATCCGGCTTCTCGATCTTGATGATCGACGCGGCCGAGACCTGCGGGTCCTCCGCCCCCACCACATGCAGCCGCGCAAAACCCTCGCGGTTCCCTTCCCCCAGATAGATCACCTGCGCGCCCTTGATCAGCCCTCGCGCCTCAAGGTCGATCCGCTTCTTCCGGTGCTTCAGCGGCAACTCGATCCCGTCGCAGATCAGGGGCTCCCCCGGCAGAAGCGCATCCTCCGGCGCCCCGTAGGCGTTGCGAAAGGCCTGGATCAGCCGCACCCGCGTCGCGTTCCGCCAGACCAGCACTGGAGACCGCGCCATCAGCCCCGCCTCAACCCGCTCGGCCCAGACCACCCGGTCATCGTCCCGCGCCTTGGCCTGAACCAGCGCCTCGAACTCCTCGAACCCCAGCCGGTCATCCCCCAACGCATGGGCCAGGTCGAGGATCGGATTGTCCTCCGCCTGCCGGTGGATGCGCGACAGCACCAGCTTCCGCCCCTCGCTCAACCGGTCAAACACCATCTCCCCGGACTGCCCCACGGGCGCCAGCTGCGCCGGGTCACCGAACAGCACCAGCGTCGGGAAAATCTCACGCAGGTCCTCGAACTGCCGCTCATCCAGCATCGACGATTCATCGACAAAGCCCACATCCAGCGGCTCTTCCCGCCGCTTCCAGCCCTTGATGAAATCGCTGCCCTTCAACCCCGCCGCCGCCAGCGCGCCGGGGATTGAAGCCACCTGCTGGTAGAACGCATAGGCCCGGTCCAGCGCCACTTCGGTCAACCCCTCGACCGTAGGCCTCGTCCCCGTCCCCGCCAGCCACTCGGCGATCTTCTCGTATTCCGGGTCATAGACCGGCGTGTAAAGGATCCGGTGGATCGTCGTCGCGGGCACCCCCCGCAGCCGCAACACCGAAGCCGCCTTGTTCGTCGGCGCCAGGATCGCCAGCGTCCGGCGGTCCTTACGCCTTCTCCCCTCGTAATCGCCCGAGACGACCTCTACCCCCGCGGCTTTCAAGCCCCGGTAAAGCTCGGCCAGAAGCATGGTCTTGCCCGACCCGGCCTTGCCCACCACCGCCAGAACGCTGGTCCGCCCCTCGGCCATCGGTGACAAAGTGCCCTCGACCGGGTCGATGCCCGCGCCGATGAAGGCAGCGGTCAGCCGGTCATAGGCTTCCGCCTGGTCTTCGGAAAAGGTCAGCGCGGGGGCCAGCATGGGCGGACCATAGACCGCGCCGACCGAAAGCGTAAGACCGCCCTAATGCGTTTGCCGTCCGGCCCCGAAGGTCAAGGGCACCGAGACGCTTCCGGCCTCGGCGATCTCGCGCCGGGCCTCCAGCATTGCCTCTTCGGCCTTCTCTGCAAGTCCTGGCAGGTCGTTCCGGGTGGCGTAGTCATGAAGATCCGACAGAACGTCGAAGATCCAGTCGTGGTGCATGAACTCCTCGGGCCGAAAACCTGCTGGCACAAAACCCGCGAAGGTCACGGGAGAGCCGGGACCGACGCGCGCGTCGATCCCGGCACGAAAGCACAGATTTCCATACCGAGGGTTAATTCCTGATCAGAGCCTTCGAATTACCGACCAAGGCTCGCCTCAAGCGTATCTTCGAACGTCCGTAGCCCGGTCCTTGGTGCCTGGACCAGCACCGCCATGTTCCCAGGCTTGTGCTGGTTCTTCCACATCAGCGTATGCGCCTTCGGTATGTCCGCCCACGGGAAGACCTCGGACATGCAGGGGTCAAGCCGCCGTTCGACCATCAGCTTGTTCGCCGCCGCTGCCTGCTTCAGATGGGCGAAATGGCTGCCCTGCAGACGTTTCTGGTGCATCCACATGTACCGCACGTCAAAGGTGCAGTTGAAGCCGGTGGTCCCCGCACAGATCACCACCATCCCGCCCTTCTTGCACACAAGCGAAGACACCGGGAACGTCGCCTCGCCCGGGTGTTCGAAGACCATGTCGACATTCACGCCCTTGCCGGTGATGTCCCAGATCGCCTTCCCGAATTTGCGCGCTTCGGCAAACCACACAGCGTATTCCGGGCTGCCCACCTTCGGCAACTGCCCCCAGCACTTGAACTCGCCCCGGTTGATCACGCCCTTGGCACCCAGCCCCATCACGAACTCGCGCTTGGACTCGTCCGAAATCACCCCGATCGCATTCGCCCCCGCCGTGTTGATCAGCTGGATCGCGTAAGACCCAAGGCCCCCCGACGCCCCCCATACCAGCACATTCTGGCCCGGCTTCAGGTCATGCGGGGCATGGCCGAAAAGCATCCGGTAGGCAGTGGCGAGCGTCAGCGTATAGCAGGCACTTTCCTCCCAGGTCAGATGCTTCGGGCGTGGCATCAGTTGCTGCGACTGCGCGCGGGTGAACTGCGCGAAGGACCCGTCCGGCGTCTCATACCCCCAGATCCGCTGGGTCGGCGAGAACATCGGGTCGCCGCCGTTGCACTCCTCATCATCGCCGTCGTCCTGGTTGCAGTGAATGACGACCTCGTCGCCCACCTTCCAGCGCTTCACCTTGTCGCCCACCGCCCAGACGATCCCCGAGGCATCCGAGCCCGCGATGTGATAGGCGGCCTTATGGCCATCAAACGGGGAAATCGGCTGGCCCAGACCCGCCCAGACGCCGTTGTAGTTGACGCCCGCCGCCATCACCAGAACCAGCACCTCATGGCTGTCGATCTTCCAGGTGTCGACAACCTCCTGCAGCATGGCCTCTTCCGGCGCGCCATGGCGTTCGCGCCGGATCGCCCACGCGTACATCTTTGCCGGGACATGGCCGAGTGGAGGCATCTCGCCCAGCTCGTAAAGGTCCTTCTTCGGCGCATCATAAAGCGCGGGTGCGGTTTGCGTGTCCAAAGCCAACATGAGCCTCCATATCATTGCCGCACTGCAGAATCGGTGCGCCCTTACGCGCAAGATAATATTCTTGCGCGCAATTTTGCAATAGTATGATTGGGCGATATTGAAATTTTATGTCTGCCGCATCGCAGCGCCGCTAGACCTCCGGCACCGATGCCGCATAGAACGCCAGAAGCTCCCGCTCCGACGCCACCGGCTGCAAATCCGCCGTCACCACCCCCCGCCTCACCAGCGGCTCAAGCCCCTCAGCCAGGATCACCGCCACCCCTTGCGGCGGCAGCTTCAGCACCGCCCCTTTCGCCTTCAACCGCCCGATCAGCGCCTCGATCCGGGCCACAAGTTCCTCCCGTGACCCGGCCCCATCGCCCAGAGCCCGCGCCACCAGCGGCACCGGCAGGACCGGCACCACTTCCGAAATCGCGGTCATCAGCCGCTCACCCAGCCCCGCAACCGTCCCGCCCGCCGCCACATGCGCCCTGAGCGAGATCGGCGCGCCAAACCCCGCGGCAGCCGTGCCAAAACCCTTGCTATGCCCCCGCATCCGCGCCCAAAGAAAATGCACCGCATGCATCGCAACCCACAAAGGCCGGTTGCGGAACCGCCGCGTCTCGCTCCTTGCCGCCTCGATCAGCACCCGGTCCTCCAGCACCCGGTCATACGCGAGCCCGACCGGCACGAAGATCACGTCACGGTCGTCCGGCTGCCACCCTTCCACGATGTAACTGAGCAACCCCAGCTTCGCCGGCCCGACCCGCCCGTCCAGCGACAGCCCGCCTTCCGGAAAGATCGCCTGCGTCGTCCCCTCCTCGGTCGCCATCTGCACATAGCGCGCCAGCACCTTCCGGTAGAGCGCATTGCGGCTCCCGCGCCGGATAAAGTACGCCCCCATCGACCGGATCAGCGCGCTCAAAGGCCAGACCCGCGCCCACTCGCCCACCGCGTAGGACACCGCCGACCGATCCGCGACAAGCCACGTGACCAGCACATAATCCACGTTCGACCGGTGGTTCATCACGAAGATCACGGCGGCCTTGGGGTCAAGATGGCCAAGCTCCTTGTCGATCTTCCCCACCCGCACCCGAAACAGCAACCGGCTCAGCCACTTCGCCGCCCGCGTGCCGAACCCGAAATAGACCGTCGCCGAAAACCCCGGCACAATCTCCCGCGCATAGCGCTGCGCCTCCTCGAACGCGACCTCGCCCGGCACCCCCGTCTCGGTCGCATGCGCCATCGCGGCCTCGACCACTTTCGCGTCATAAGCCAGCCGCGCCACCATGTCCGACCGCTGCGCCAGCTTGAATAGATCGATCTTCCGATCCAGCCGCGCGTTCAGCCGCGACAACGCCTTCTCCGCCCGCCGCCGGAAAAACCAGCGGACCGAGGGGAACAGGAAATTCGTGGCGAAACTGACCGCGGCAAACCCGAGGATCAGGATCAGAAGCCAGACCGGGACCGCGACTGTGCCGAACATGGCGCCACCCTGCCCGAAACCGGACGGAAGTCAAAACCCTCGTCGATGACTTCGTCACTCCTCGGTGCGCGGCCCCGCGACGAGGAGACGAAGTCGAACGAGGAGCATCGCCGCAGCGCAGCGATTGACATTGGCATGAAGTTTCCCGTATCCAGTCCATGACGCAATAAAATTACCAAGCCGACTCCTGAGGCCAAGATGACCAAAGACGCCCCCTGGCTCTTCCGCACCTATGCCGGCCACTCCACCGCCGCTGCCTCGAACGCGCTCTACCGGACCAACCTCGCCAAGGGGCAGACCGGCCTTTCCGTCGCTTTCGACCTGCCCACCCAGACCGGCTACGACAGCGACGACCCCCGCGCGAAGGGAGAGGTCGGCAAGGTCGGCGTCCCCGTCGCCCATCTCGGCGACATGCGGGCGCTCTTCGAAGGCATCCCTCTGGAACAGATGAACACCTCGATGACGATCAACGCCACGGCCCCCTGGCTCCTGGCGCTTTACATCGCGGTCGCCGAGGAACAGGGCGCCGATGTCTCAAGGCTGCAAGGCACCGTCCAGAACGACATCATCAAGGAATACCTCTCGCGCGGCACCTACATCCTGCCGCCCGAACCGTCCCTCCGCCTCATCACCGATGTCGCCGCCTACACCGGCCAGCATCTCCCGAAATGGAACCCGATGAACGTCTGCAGCTACCACCTGCAGGAAGCCGGAGCCACGCCGGAGCAGGAACTGGCCTTCGCGCTCGCCACCGCCTGCGCTGTGCTTGATGATCTAAAAGTGAAAGTCCCAGCCACCAACTTCCCCGCAATGACCGGCAGAATGTCGTTTTTTGTCAATGCTGGCATCCGGTTCGTGACCGAGCTCTGCAAGATGCGCGCCTTCACGGCCCTTTGGGATGAGCTCTTGGAGTCCCGCTACGGCATCGCTGACCCAAAATTCCGCCGCTTCCGCTACGGCGTCCAGGTCAACTCCCTCGGCCTCACCGAACAGCAGCCGGAAAACAACGTCACCCGCATCCTCCTCGAAATGCTGGCCGTCACGCTCTCCAAGAACGCCCGCGCCCGCGCCGTCCAGCTTCCCGCCTGGAACGAGGCCCTGGGCCTCCCTCGCCCCTTCGACCAGCAATGGTCGCTTCGGATGCAGCAGATCCTGGCCTACGAGACCGACCTTCTGGAATACGACGACCTCTTCGACCAGAACCCCGCCATCGACCGCAAAGTCCAGGCCCTGAAGCAAGGCGCCCTGGAAGAACTCGCCCACATCGACGCGATGGGCGGCGCGGTCGCGGCCATCGCCTACATGAAATCCCGCCTCGTCGAAGCCAACGCCGATCGCCTCGCCAAGATCGAATCCGGCGAGACAACCGTCGTTGGCGTGAACCGCTTCACCACCTCGGAACCCTCGCCCCTGACCACCGGTGAGGGCCTGATCATGCAGGCCGATCCCAAGGCCGAAGCCGACCAATGCGCCCGCCTTACCAACTGGCGCGCCACCCGCGACCCACAAGCCATAGCCCAGGCCCTCGCCGCACTGCGGCAGGCCGCACAGTCGGGCGAAAACATCGTGCCCGCCTCCATCCAATGCGCCAAGGCCGGGGTCACCACCGGCGAATGGGGTGGCGCCATGCGCGCGCTTTACGGCGAATACCGCGCCCCGACCGGCGTCAGCCAACACCCCTCGAACCGCACCGAAGGCCTGGAACCCGTCCGCGACGCCGTCGCCCAAGTCGCCACCAAACTCGGACGCCCGCTTCGCCTTCTCCTTGGCAAACCCGGCCTCGACGGCCATTCCAACGGCGCCGAGCAGATCGCCACCCGCGCCCGCGACTGCGGGATGGAGATCACCTACGACGGCATCCGCCTGACCCCCGCCGAGATCGTCACCGCCGCGCAAGACCGGCAACCCGACGTCATCGGCCTCTCGATCCTCTCCGGCAGCCACCTCCCCCTCATCCGCGAAACCCTGCAGCTTCTCGACGAAGCAGGCCTTTCACAAACCCCCCTGGTCGTCGGCGGCATCATCCCGGACGAAGACGCAAAAACCCTGGTCGCCATGGGCGTCGCCCGCGTCTACACGCCCAAGGATTTCCAGCTGAACCAGATCATGCTCGACCTCGTGGCGCTCGCCGACCCCGCCCCGGTCGCCGCCGAATAGCTTCAGCCCGCCGACCTGAACCTCTCGCGGTAGAACCCTGGTGCGACGCCCACCCTCCGGACGAATGCCCGGTGCAGCGAAGCCAGACTGCCGAACCCCGACCTCTCCGCAACCCGCGCCAAGGGCCAGTCCGAGCTTTCCAGAAGCGCCTTGGCCCGGTCCAACCGGCTCGCCTCGACAAAGGCCGCAGGCGTCTGGCCCAACTCACGACGGAAGGCCCGCAGCAGCGAACGCTCGCTCATCCCCGCCTTCGCGGCCAACGCGGCAGCGCCAAGATCGGCATCAGGATACTCCAGGATATGCGCAACCAGCGCCCGAATGCGCGGCGCGGCGCCCATCTGCACCTCGATACTGCGGCTGAACTGCGACTGCCCGCCAGGACGGCGCATGAACAGAAGCATCTGCTTGGCCACCTTCCGCGCCAGATCAGCCCCACAGTCGGCCTCGACCAGCGCCAGGCAAAGGTCGATCCCCGCCGTCACCCCGCCGGACGTGAAGAACGGCGGATCAACAACGAATATCGCATCCGGCTCCACCTTCACCTTGGGGAACAAGGCCGCAAGCAACGCAGCCCGGTTCCAGTGCGTGGTAGCCCGCCGCCCGTCCAGCAGCCCCGCCCCCGCCAGCACAAACGCCCCCACGCAGACGCTCGCGACCCGGCGACACCGCCTAGCGACGGCGCGCAAGTCATCCACGAGCACCCGGTCGGTCGCCGCCGCGAGCAAGGCCGCCTCGCTGCCACCAGTGACGATGATCGTATCCAGATCAGCGGGCAGATCGCCGAAAGCGGCCCCCGCTGCGAAGACCAGCCCCGCATTCACCGTGATCGGTCGACCGTCTGGCGTGGCAAAGACCAGTTCGTAGGGTTGCGAACCCGACAGCTCATTGGCGGTCGCAAAGACCTCTAGCGGGCCACTGACATCAAGCGACTGCACCCCATCAAAAGCCAAAAGCGCGATCCGGCGGCTGGCGGCGGGTGGTGCGATCATGGCGGAAACTGCAATACCTGTCTGATTTCCGCCAAGCCTAGAATAAGGGATGCTTAAGGCCAACCGCAAAGATCCGCCGGAAGCCTCGGATGACTGGCACCAGACTTATCCTGATCAGCCTCACAGTGCTTCTTACGCTGATCGGATACACGGCTCTGAACCTCAGCGGGCCGGTGCGTGCCGCCACAGCCGAGGAGCAGGCCCGGACGCTCCAACTGCCACCCCCAAAAGCTGGCCGGGACAAGGCGCTTGTCGTCGTCCTTGCCCAGAACTCGGGCACCGAGACCACCGACTTCCTGGTTCCCCTCGGCATCCTCCGTACCTCGGGCGCCGCCCAGGTCATCAGCGTCTCGACCGACCCCGGCGATGTCGCCCTGATGCCCGCGCTGACCGTCCGCGCCGACACCACGCTTGACGCGTTCGACACCGCCCACCCCAAAGGTGCCGATCTGATCATCGTGCCGGCCATGCATGACCGTAAGAACCCCGAAACCCTGGCCTGGTTGCAAGCCCAGCACCAAAGCGGCGCGGTGATCGTGTCAATCTGCGAAGGCGCGTGGCTGCTCGCCCACGCCGGGCTTCTGGAGGGCCGCCGGGCCACCACGCACTGGTACGCCCTGCCCCGCATCTCTCGCAAGTTTCCCGGCACGACCTGGATCCGCGACAGCCGCTACGTCGTTGACGGCGAGATCATGACCACCACTGGGGTCTCGGCTTCGATCCCCGCCACGCTGGCACTTGTCGAAGCCCTTGCAGGGCACAAGACAGCGCTCGCAACCGCCCGCGAGCTTGGGATCGAAAGCTGGGGCGCAGCTCACGACACGGGTGCATTCGCGATGCCCTTTGGCATGAAACTGACCGCAGCCAGCAACAAGCTCGGCTTTCTCGGACATGAGAAAATCGACCTTCCCGTCGTCGATGGGACCGACGAGGTCACCCTCGCACTTTACGCCGACGCCTGGTCACGCACCTACCGGTCAAAGGCGCGCGCAACGAGCCCGGCCGGATTGGTCACCTCGAAACAAGGCGTTATCTTCGTGACCAGAGCGCCGTCGGGCGGCCTTGTGCTAGGGCTTCCGCCCGATCCCGCCACAGCCATCGACCATGCCCTGACCCAAATCGAGACGCGTTATGGCCGGAAGACCCGCGAATTCGTCAGAGTCCAGCTGGAACACTGATCGGCCAACCCCGGGGTCCTTGGACGCCCTTTCCACACCCGAGATCAAGTCACGTGCCGCAGACCGCGTAGGCCAGGCGCTCAAATGACGCCAGCAAGCGATGTCAAACTACAATACGGCAGGTCGAGCGGCAGGTATTCCTGCCTTCTCGAACCGTCGTAAACGGCCTAGCACTGACGCAGGCTCTCAGAAAGGTACCGCCGTGCTTCGCCCTCTCGCTCTTCTCCTTCTCACTCTCACGCCCGCCTCCGCCCAGGACCCGGCCTGGCCCCCCGCGGTGATCTCGGTCATTGATCAGGCCCGTTCGGACTGTGACGGCGATTTCTCGGTCGCCCCCGAAGCCGTTACGCAGCGCGACCTCAACGGCGACACCGCGCAGGACTGGATCGTCGATGCGAGCGGATTTGCCTGCTCGTCGTCCTACGGCATCTATTGCGGCACCGAAGGGTGCATGGTGGACACCCTGATCGACGGCATTCGCGGCTCGTTTCTCCTGCATGAGTGGGACACCGTGACCGAAGGCGGCGTCACCTACCTCACCGCGCCCAACGCCCTCGGCGGAACGGCCCGCTTCCTCTGGACTGGAACCCAATGGGAACTGCAATGATCCGCACTACAGCCCTGATCCTTCTCGCCACCACCGCGCCCATCCAGGCGCAGGACTTTGCCTTCCGGCAGGAGTGTACGCTGACACTCTACGCTTGCGACATGGGACGCGACGCTGGCCCGGAATGCCCGGTTGACCTCGCCGTCGCAGCCAAGTTCTGGAGCGAAGGAGAAAGCTTCAATCTCTCCGCCGACGGTTTCGGCAACGATCCGGCGGACGGCGCGGCAAAGCGCTTTTCCCTTGGCCAAGGCTACGTCACCGATGCCATCCGGGTCTATTACATCAAGGATGATCCCGACCTCGACGGCATCTTCTGGATCGCTGCAGACGGCAAGTCCGGGGCACATCTGTCCCGCAACGGGCTTGAGGACTACTTCAGCGCAACCTGCACGCCCGTCCCGGACTGACCGGCCCCTAGGACGCGTCCCGCTTCGCCCGTTCCAGCATCCGCAGCCGGTGCTTCGACAGACGCCACACCGACGTGCCGTCGCGGTAAAGCTTCATCAGGCCAGCTTTCTGCCGCGCCGCCCGGCCGATATCCTCGATCAGCATCCTGCTTTGCTGGCCTTTCATGAACATGCACCGCCGCTCCAGCGCATGCTCCTCCAACTCGGGGTTCGTGCGGTCGAAGAACTGCTTCTCGGGGTCCAGCCCCGGCTTCATCCGCCGCGCCGCCTCGCGCAGGAAGTCGCCGTCAAACACTCCGGGCGACGTCGAGAACGCGTTGATCGAGATGTCTTCGATCACCTGGTCGCCCTCCTTCGTCACCCGACGCACCGTCTGATGCCGAAAGCCGCGGGTGCGTTTGCTGGCATTCAGAAACGTCACGGCTGAAACCTTGCGCCGGAACAGGCTTTCCACCCGCTCCGCCGTAATCGGCTCCAGCGCGATCCAGTCATCCTCCAGATGCAACACCCGCGGGGCCGTCGTCGCCGCCCAGGTCCGGATCACCGCCGAGGCAAACTCCGGCGTCTCGGGGCGAAAGATCGTGGCGTCCGGAAAGTAGCTCCGGACCAGCGCCTCGCAGCGGTCCCCCTCGGCCGCATCGCCCATGAACGGGTCGATATTGGCGATCAGCCTGCGGATCGGGAAGTTCGGGAAAACCTCAGTCGCAAATGACGCAAGAGTCCGGGCCAGCAGCGCCTCGCGGTGCCCCGCGATCAGGGTAACGTCATAGTCCAGCACACCAAAACCTTCCCGCAGCCGACCGTCCTCGGATGATAGTCCATCCTCCCACGCCCTGCCATGCGCTTTCGCATCTTGCCGACGCGGCCCCCACACCGCATTAATCGAGCTTTGATCAGCCGCGACGGAGTCCCCATGACCTTTCACATTGGCGCCAAACCCGGCGAGATCGCTGAAACCGTGCTGCTGCCCGGCGACCCCTACCGCGCCCGCTGGGCCGCGCAGACCTTCCTCAAGGACGCCGTCCTCGTGAACGAAGTCCGCGGTATGCTCGGCTACACCGGCACCTGGAACGGCCACCGGGTCACCATCCACGGCTCGGGCATGGGCATGCCCTCCCTCTCGATCTACGCCAACGAGCTGATCCGCGACTATGGCGCGAAGACCCTCATCCGCGTCGGTTCTGCGGGCGCGCTCCCCGAACACGTCAAGGTCCGCGACATCGTCCTCGCCCAGACCGCCTCCACCGTCGGCTCCCCCTCGCGCACGATCTTCCGTGAACTGAACTTTGCCCCCTGCGCCGATTTCCACCTGCTCTCAAAGGCCTACGCCGCCGCCACCGCCAAAGGCACCCCGGTCCATGTCGGCGGTATCTACTCCTCCGACACCTTCTACGACGAGCGCCCCGACCTTGGCCGAGAGCTTACCCGCCACGGCTGCCTCGCCGTCGAGATGGAGGCCGCCGAACTTTACACCGTCGCCGCCCGCCACGGCGCCCGCGCGCTCGCTGTCCTCACCATCTCCGACCACATCGCCACGGGTGAGGCCTTGCCCGCCGACCAGCGTGAACGCAGCTTCGGCGCGATGATCGAGATTGCCCTGGAAGCCGCCTTCGCATGACCCACCTCGCCTCGCGTCCCTGGGTTCCCGCACCCAGCCAAACCTACATCCAGCGCCTTGCCGCCGCGGCCGGGAAACCCTCCGCCGAAGTCGCCGCCCGCATCGACCACCTGATCGACCGCAATCAGCAAATCCACGACCGCGACTGCTTCAACCTCAACCCCGCAACCAACGTGATGAACCCGAAGGCCGAGGCAGCCCTGGCGCGGGGTCTGGGCAGCCGCCCGAGCCTCGGCTACCCCGGCGACAAGTACGAAATGGGGCTGGAGGCCATCGAAGAAATCGAGGTCATCGCCGCCGAACTCGCCGCCGAGGTCTTCCATGCGAAATACGCCGAAATCCGCGTCGGCTCCGGCGCCCTGGCCAATCTCTACGGCTTCATGGCGCTTGCGAAACCCGGCGACAGCATCATCGCACCACCCGCCAGCATCGGCGGCCATGTCACCCACCACGCCGATGGCTGTGCGGGCCTCTACGGCCTCGCCACCCACCCCGCCCCCGTCGATCCCGACGGCTATACCCTTGATCTGCAGGGCCTCCACGACCTCGCCCACGCCGTCCGCCCCAGGATCATCACCGTCGGCGGCAGCCTCAACCTCTTCCCCCATCCTGTGGCCGAGGTCCGCAAGATCGCCGATCAGGTCGGCGCCAAGGTCCTTTTCGACGCAGCCCATCAGTGCGGCATCATCGCAGGCGGCGTCTGGGCCAATCCCCTGACCGAAGGCGCGCATCTGATGACGATGAGCACCTACAAATCCCTCGGCGGCCCTGCTGGAGGCCTGATCGTGACCAACGATCCCGAAATCGCCCAGCGCCTCGACGCCATCGCCTTCCCCGGCCTCACCGCCAACTTCGACGCCGCGAAATCCGCCGCCCTGGCGCTGACCCTCCTCGACTGGCGCGACCACGGGAAGGCCTATGCCAAAGCCATGGTCGACCTCGCCCGCGCCCTCGCCCAGGCGCTGCACGACCAAGGCCTCCCCGTCTTCGCAGCCGACAAAGGCGCCACTACCTCGCACCAGTTCGCGATCGAAGCGGCAGCTTTCGGCGGAGGCCAGGCAGCCTCCAAAACCCTCCGTAAAGCCGGTTTCCTCGCCTGCGGCATCGGCCTTCCCATCGCCGAGGTCCCAGACGACCTCAACGGCCTCCGCATCGGCACGCCCGAGCTTGTCCGCCGCGGCGTCACCCCCGCCGATGCCCCGGCCCTCGCCGCCCTGATCGCCGAAGGCCTCCGCTCCAACGCCCCCGAAACCGTCGCCCCTAGAACCGCTGCGCTGCGGCAGAAATTCCAGGGCCTCCACTACATCAGGGCTTGAACGAACCGATTCGTCGGCGTTTGATGCGATCCCCCCAAAGAAAGGACGCCCCATGCAACGCCGCACACTTGGCCGGAACGGCCCCGAAGTCTCCGCACTCGGCCTCGGCTGCCTCTCCTTCGGCGGCATCTTCGGCGCAACGACCGAAGCCGAATCCTTGGACACCCTCGACGCCGCCTGGGACCACGGGATCAATTTCCTCGACACCGCCAACGTCTACGGCAAGGGCATCAGCGAGACCGTGATCGGCAAATGGCTCGCCACCCGGCCCCACCGGCCGCACATCGCGACCAAGGCCACCTTCACCGACAATCCCGCCCGCCGCCTCGACAACCGCCCCGAACACCTCCGGGCCGAGCTGGAGGGGTCGCTGAAACGCCTGGGCACCGACCACGTGACCCTCTTTTACGCGCACCGCCACGACCCCGAGGTCCCGGCGGAAGACCTTGCCGGAACCATGCAACGCCTTCAGGAGGAAGGCAAAATCCTCGGCTATGGCCTCTCGGAGATCGCCCCCTACACGCTCGAACGCGCCCACGCCGTCCACCCGGTCATGGCCGTCCAGAACGAATACTCGCTCTGGACCCGCCAGCCCGAGCTTGGCCTGATCCAGCGCTGCGCCACGCTTGGCGTCGCCTTCGTCCCCTTCTCCCCCCTCGCCCGTGGCGTCTTCGGCACACCGATGGCCGACCCCGCAGCCTTCGCGACCGAGGAGTTCCGCCCCCGCATCCCGCGCTTCCAGCCCGAGAACTGGCCGCACAACCAGCGGAAGCTGGAGGCCTTCCATACCTACGCGCGCGACCGTGGCGTCACCCCCGCAGCCCTGGCCCTCGCCTGGATTCTCGACCGGGCGCCACATCTGATCCCGATCCCCGGCACCCGCAGCGCCGACCACCTCCGCGCCTGGGCCATGGCACCCGAGATCGACCTGACCGACGACGACCGGGAAGAAATCGACCGCCTCCTCCCCGTCGGTTGGGCCTGGGGCGACCGCTACGACAACACGCAAGCCGCGCTGTCCGAACGGTTCAGCTAGATCGCCGTCAGAAGACCATACACCAACGCCAGCCCCAAGCGCCTCCCCTCCCCCTCCGTGGGGAGGGGCCGGGGGTGGGGGGCCGTCAGCCAAATGCGATTCGCCGAATGAGGTTAACGACCGGATTTCTCCATAAGCGTAGAGACGAAAAGAAGATGAAAAGAAGACAGAAGGAAGATCATTAACCGGTTCGAAAGGTGCAAGATCAACACTGCGTTCTCAACGGGTTGGGCGCCACATCTACCTCCGTCGCGGCCCTCCATGGCTGACCTCATTCACACTTCGTCAACCCATCACCCCAAACCATGGCTCCTGTCATAAGCGGCGCGCTCCGGCGGGCTCCACCCAACGGGTGGCGCCTTGGGCCGAAAGACCTGCACAAGCAACGGATGGCAGCTTGCGGCGTCCGATGAATGCTCCGCCGAGCAATCACCGCCTGGGCAGGCCGACAACGCCCCCAACAGATCAATTTCCGCAAAGAATTCAAGGTAATCACCGGGCCGGACAGGCGAGGCTTTCATGAAATACTGCCCCGTATCGCGGGTAAACCCGGTGCACATGAAGACGTTCAGCACATCATGCACATGCACCTCCGCCGCGTGCAGCGGCAGGCCCGTCCAGCCCGCAACGGCCCGCGTCAGATTGGAATGGCAGCAGTGGTGATACTGCTCGCCCCCCGACAACAGCGCATGCGTATAAGGATCACACCGCGTCCCGATCACGTCATGCACGGACCCGCCAAAAGCGTCGAACCCGTACCAGTCGAGCGTATCCTCAGTGATCGTCGCCATAGGCCGCAGATGCGGCAGACAAGACCACATCCGGTCGCCAACAGACAGATGCGTCCCATGCAGCGCACGGGTCTTGCCGGAGAAGAACCTCTCGCCCAAGTCATTGGCCGAAAAGAGATTCAGGTCGCCAACCTGCGACCCCTCGACACTGACGATCCGAAAGAAACACCCCGCCGGAACCTCGAAACACCGGGCCTCGCGAGGGGGCACCAGCACCTCACCGACCAGACCCCACCCCTCCCGCGCCGCCCGATACGCCGCTATATCCGGCTGCTGCAACCCATCGACCGGGTAGCAGATGACCGGACGGACAGCCTTGCGGACATCGCCATCGGGAGGGGCAGCGTGGGCGGGCGTATCAGGCTTCATCCCCGCACCCTTGCGCCCTTTGCAACCGCAATCAACCCCGCAGGCCTAGCCCGGCACATCCACAGCAGGCAACCTGCGGAACATCCCCAGCACCTCGTCCTCGCTCGCCTGTTCGGGCTTGCCCGCATCCACCTCGGCCCGCGACCAGACCCACG
The DNA here is from genome assembly GCF_051645465.1 of Tabrizicola sp. Lineage (GTDB taxonomy): Bacteria > Pseudomonadota > Alphaproteobacteria > Rhodobacterales > Rhodobacteraceae > Tabrizicola. The sequence continues at coordinate 25,959 of NZ_JBOFBI010000288.1, forward strand.
AAGCCGCCGGATCGTCGCGCATGGCCCAGCCCCCGAACATCCGCGCATCGTCGGCAATCATGCGGCGGGTCAGACGCCGCACTTCGATGTGCCGGTCATCCGCACAAATCCGCGCATAGGTCGCCTCGACAGCGGCCTCAGGCCCCTCCAGAAGCTGCAGGAACAGGTCATCCCGGCAGATCAGCGCCCCGGTAATCCCGTCGCGAGCGTTGCACCGCCTGGCGTCGAAAAGGATGCCGGTCAGCATCATCGCATCATACCCAAAGGGCCGCGAGGCATAGGTCAGCTGCAAGAGCATGGGGTCGTTCCTTCCATGGCCCGGCCCAGTCAGCGGAGCGCGGGGAACGTAGGACAAACCCTAGTCCGAACGGCCCACCAATAGCCAGCGTTCCCGAAACAACGGCCTAGCCCCGTCAGACCACCCGCTCGACCATCATCTTCTTGATCTCGGCAATCGCCTTGGCCGGGTTCAGCCCCTTCGGGCAGGTCTTGGCGCAGTTCATGATCGTGTGGCAGCGGTAAAGCTTGAACGGGTCTTCCAGATCATCCAGCCGCTCCCCCGTCGCCTCATCGCGGGAATCGATGATCCAGCGGTAGGCATGCAGCAGCGCCGCAGGGCCGAGGTAGCGGTCCGAATTCCACCAGTAGCTTGGACATGATGTCGAACAGCACGCGCACATCACGCATTCATAAAGCCCGTCCAGCTTGCCCCGATCCTCGATCGACTGCTTCCACTCCTTCGCCGGGCGGTTGGTCTTGGTCTCCAGCCACGGCATGATGCTGGCATGCTGGGCATAGAAATGGGTCAGGTCCGGGATCAGGTCCTTGATCACCGCCATATGCGGCAGCGGATAGATCTTCACATCCCCCTTCACCTCATCCAGCCCATAGATGCAGGCCAAAGTGTTGATCCCGTCGATGTTCATCGCGCAAGAGCCACAAATCCCCTCGCGGCAAGACCGCCGGAAGGTCAGCGTTGGGTCAATCTCGGTCTTGATCTTGATCAGCGCATCCAGGACCATCGGCCCGCAGGTATCCATGTCGACGAAATAGGTGTCGACGCGAGGGTTCTCGCCATCATCCGGATTCCAGCGGTAGATCTGGAACTTCCGCACATTCCGGCCCTCCGGCTTCGGCCAGGTCTTGCCGGTCCGGATTTTCGAGTTCTTGGGCAGGGTGAACTGGACCATAAGTCAATCTTTCCCGATCTTCGTCTTGGCTTTCAAGGGCTTGGAGGCAGGCCCCGCAGGCTTCGTCAGCTCGTAAAGCGTCTCGCCGCGCATCAGGGCATAGGTGGAAACATCCGGCTCGACTGATACAAACTCGTAAACGTCGAAACCCGCCGCCCGCATGTGGTCTTTCAGATCGCGTCCGAAATAGCGCAGGTGATCCTTCTGACCGTAATGTAGCACTCGTTCGCGCGGGGTCAGCGGGCCTGCGACCTCATAGGTCTTTTCCCAGGCCTCGATCACCGGGGTGGTCACGATCATCCGCCCCCCCGGCCTCAGACACCGGAAGCATTCCGCCAGAGCCTTGTGATGGTCGACATGCTCCAGAATCTGATGCGCGACGATCACGTCAAAGCTTGCATCCGCGAGCTCCAGCGCCTCGATGTTCAGCTTCAGGTCGACCTTCGTGCGCATGAAATCGGTGGTGACATAGGTCCCCGCCATGGAACGCAGGATCGGCTCGAACACCGGCTCGGGCGCAAAGTGCAGCACAGCCATGTCCTTGGTGATGTTGCCGCGCCGGTCGATCCACAGCTTGAAAAGCCGATGCCTCTCGCGTGAGCGGCAGAGCGGGCAGAGCCCATCCAGCCGCGGCGGCTCGCCCACGGGGGCGAATTCGCCGACATAGCCGCAGACCGGGCAGGTGCGGGTGAAGCCCGTCACCATCATCGCCTCGTACTCCCGAAGACGCCGCTTGCGGATCCGCTCCAGCGCCGCCTTCGCAAAGCGCATTTGCCTGGGGTCCGGGACCGGGATGCCGTCCATCGCCATGCTCAGTCCTTCCAGTCCGGCCGCATGTAAAGCGGCCGGCTCGGCGGCTCGCCCGCCTTGGCCATCACGCAGCTCTCGTAAACCGCCGCCGGGTCTTTCCCCAGCAGGAAGTCCGAGCTGACGTTGACCTCCAGCCCCGCCGCCGTCCGTCCATCCGAACTCGCCCCCACCGTCAACTCGCCCCGCGGCTGCTGGGCCAGCCTTGCCCGCTCAAAGCACTGCCGTTCGGCTTCGGCCAGGGATATGGGACCGCAGGCCGCAAGGAAGGGCGCGAGCACCGCAAGCACAAGCGCCTGCGATACTCTCGACCGACCCTGTCTGGCCCGTGGTTTCATTTCCCTAGCCCTTTGTCAGCTGCAGCCAAAGTAACCCGTTCCGCCCGAAAGAACATTGCGACGCCGGCAGCTCTCGCCATTGCCAGTTGCTGAAGATGTCTCAGGCGCAGTCCCATTCGAAGGCGGCTGGCCGTAGGTATAGGTCTCGGTCACCGTACCCTCCGATTCGACGACCGCGCTGCGTTCCGTCGACGTGGTTGTGACCATCGTTTCACCTGCAGCGGCAGCTTTCTTGCGAATGCAGTCGTTCATCGCCGCCGCACCCTCGGCGGTACCGCCGCCACCGGGTTTCACCTCCGAGTCCCCGTCGCTCCAGACATACGCGCCCGGCGGGTCGACCTCGAACATGCACGGGGTCGAATACTTGTTCAGCGCGGTCGAGGTGCCACCAGTGCTGACACAGCCCGCCAGAACAAGAAGGCCGCCCAGAACAGCGCCGAGAGGGACCAATACCGAAATACTCTTCATAGTTGTTTCTCTTTCCAGATTTTCACTCTGGCGCTGGTATGCTTCGCCGCGCGACGCGGCAAGTGGCAGCTGCTGGTCTGCCGCAACGAAAACTGGTCGAACACAGGTGGATCTGACCCATCCAGCCCACTAAAGCCCCCCACCCACCAAAGGCGGCACGCCATTGGCCGCAAAGCAGGACTGTGCCGCAGGCCGAAGCGCGATCGTCCGGATCGTGGCCTTGGTCGAGGTCCCAGCCTCTACCCCCACGTCACGGGCCAGAAGCCGCAACTCATCCGGACTGGCCGCGTCGAGGATGCAGTTCGTCCCCGCCTGTGCCGGACCGGCGGGCATGTCGATGTTGACGACCGGGAAGACCACCGAATAGGCCGTCCGCTTCAGGGCGCTGTCGACAAGCTCCGCCGGGTCACAGGCGGTAAGCGCGACCAGCGCGATCAGTGCCACGGCGCGTGGGACATCAATCAGCAATAGCCGGTTCCTCCCTGCAGCGGATTGCTCCTGTTACTGCAGCTCCCCGAGGCAGTAGCCGCAGCACCCGAGCCGGATACCTTCTGCTTGATGCAGGCATTCATTGCATCTGCCTCTGCAGATGTCCCATCCTTCAATCCATAGGCACCCACGATGGGAAAGACCTCTGGAACGCCTCCCCGGCCAAGCCGGACGCTAAAGCTTCCGTCAGCTCCCACCTCTGCCCGACAAGCCTCGGTCAGCCGTTTGGCTTCGTCCTGTGACAGACTTGTCGACACGCATGCGCTGAGGGCGACCAGCGCGGCGATGGTGGATAGTGTTCCTGCAACACGCATCAGAACTTCCTTTCTGCCGGCGCGATCTTCTTAAGCGCGATCCCGCCCTCGGCTTCTTTGGTCAAAGGCTCGGTATGCACAGGCCGATAGTCAAGCCTGACCTTCGCCCCATCCACCCAGGCCAGCGAGTGCTTGCGCCACTTGGCATCATCGCGGGTCGGGTGATCCTCATGCGCATGGGCCCCCCGGCTTTCGGTGCGGGCATGCGCGCCGTAGATCGTGGCGAGTGCGTTCGGCATCAGGTTCGTCAGCTCCAGCGTCTCCATCAGGTCGCTGTTCCAGATCAGGCTGCGGTCGGTGACCTTGATATCCCCGATCTTCCCCGCAATCGCCGTCATCTTCTGCTCGCCCGCCGCCAGAGTCTCCTCCGCCCGGAAGACCGCCGCATCCGCCTGCATCGTCTTCTGCATCTCCAGCCGCAGCTCTGCCGTCGGAACCGCACCATCCGCATGGCGAAGCCCATCGAAACGCGAGAGCGCCTTGTCGACCTCAGCGGTGTTCGTCGCCGGAACCGAAGCCCCCCGGTCCACGACCTCACCCGCCCGGATGGCGGCGGCACGCCCAAACACCACCAGGTCGATCAGCGAGTTCGATCCCAGCCGGTTCGCCCCATGCACCGAAGCACAACCCGCCTCCCCCACAGCCATCAGGCCGGGGAAGATCGCATCGGGGTCCTTTGCGGTCGGGTTCAGCACCTCGCCCCAGTAGTTCGTGGGGATACCGCCCATGTTGTAGTGGACCGTCGGCAGCACCGGGATCGGCTCTTTCGTCAGGTCCACCCCGGCAAAGATCCGGGCGCTTTCGCTGATGCCAGGCAGGCGCAGTTCCAGCGTTTCTTTCGGCAGGTGGCTCAGGTTCAGGTGGATATGGTCGGCATTCGCCCCCACACCCCGGCCCTCGCGGATTTCCAGCGTCATGCATCGGCTGACATAGTCGCGCGGCGCCAAATCCTTGTAGTGCGGCGCATAGCGCTCCATGAACCGCTCACCGGCCGAGTTCGTCAGATACCCCCCCTCACCCCGCGCGCCTTCGGTGATCAGGCAGCCCGAGCCATAGATGCCCGTCGGGTGGAATTGCACAAATTCCATATCCTGCAGCGGCAGCCCCGCGCGGGCCACCATGCCCCCACCATCGCCGGTGCACGTATGGGCCGAGGTCGCCGAGAAATACGCCCGGCCATAACCCCCCGTCGCCAGCACCACCATCGTCGCGTTGAAGACATGGATCGTGCCGTCATCCAGCTTCCAGGCCACCACCCCGGTACAGGCGCCATCGGTGATGATCAGGTCCAGCGCGAAATACTCGATGTAGAAGTCCGCATTGGTCTTCAGGCTTTGACCGTAAAGCGTATGCAGGATCGCATGCCCCGTCCGGTCCGCCGCCGCGCAGGTCCGCTGAACGGGCGGG
>NZ_JBOFBI010000289.1:0-7260 GCF_051645465.1 Tabrizicola sp.
TCCGATCCCTTTACAGTATCGTACATATGCCACTGCCAGTGGTCCGGCCCCATGTTGCCAAGCGAAGCCGCAATCCCCCCCTGCGCCGCCACCGTATGCGACCGCGTCGGGAAGACCTTGGTCACGCAGGCCGTCCGCAGCCCCTGCTCGGCCATGCCCAGCGTGGCCCGCAGGCCCGCGCCCCCGGCTCCCACGACAACCACGTCGTAATCATGCGTCTCATACGGATAGGCAGTCATGATCTGTCCTTCAAAGCGCGATGCGGGCAAGCGCGAACAGGCCCGTCGCGATGATCATCCAGGAAAGCGAGATGGCCGCGATGATCAGCGCCTTCCGCGTGGTGCCCCGAGCATAGTCCTCGATCATCGTCGTTGCCCCCATCGCGAAATGTCGCATGCCGATGACCAGGACCAGCGCCGTCAGGATCGCCGGGAAGGGGCGGGCAAAGGTCTCCAGCACCGCCTCGCGCGGCTGGCCCAGGGTCGACCCGAAGACGTAAAGCCATGCAGGCACCAGAAAGGCCAGGCCCACGGCCGAGACGGTCATCGCCCAGTGGTGTTCGGCCCCGGCGTGGGCGGAACCCTTGCCCTCGGCGCGCTTGCGGGGGGTCAGATAACGCATGTCATCCTCACTGAACCAAAAGAATTGTGATCACAGTCAGCACGACCGAGCCGATGATACAGGCCCAGCCCAGCTTTTCCGCCGTCGGGATATCAAGCCCCCGGCCTGCGTCGTAGTACAGGTGCCGCAGACCGCTCAGGTAGTGATACCAGACCGCCCAGAGCGACCCTGTAAAGACCAGATCGCCAAACCAGCTCGTGGCCACAGCATTCGCCACCGCAAAGCGCTCCTCCGAGATTGCCGCCGCCAGCAGCCACCAAACCGCCAGAATGACCCCCGCAACCAATGCATGACCGGTGATCCGCGTCAGGATCGAGGTCAGCATCGGCACTTGCCAGCGGTATATCTGCAGATGCGGAGACAGGGGGCGGTTTACGGGCGCAGCCCGCTTTGCGTCTGCCATGGTCGGTCCTCACGTCTGGCGGCGCGGCTCGGCCAGCGCCAGGCTGTCGTTCAAGACCTTCAATAGCGTGGATTTCGCCCGTGTCACGCGAGGAATGCCGCAACTGCAACATGTTGTCGCTATCAGCAGCAAGAAATCCGGTTTTGTGATCACAAATTTTGAACCCGTGATCACACCTCCTTCAAGCCAGCCCGGTCACCCGCCAAGGATGGTCGTATCCCAGGTCAGGCTCAGCCCAAGGTAGCTGTCTTCATACTCCGACCCGTCGTAATAGCGCAGGTCGACGGCGGTCTCCTCGCCCAACGAATAGGTCGCACCCAGATCCCATTCGGTTTCCGAACCCGCGCCGTCCACTTCGTAGACGCCATAGTTGGCAGACACCTCCAACACATCGGTCGCGGCAAAGGCTGCACCCAGGTACGCGCTGCCAAGCTCGTTGTCGATGTCGTAGTAAAGGTCGAGCGTCGTCGAAAACTGCTCGCCAACTGGCACACCAAGACTTACATAGGCTTCCGTGTAGTTGCTGGCCGAGTCATTCACGTAGTTGTAGCGGTAAAGCCCGAAGTCATAACTCAGACCGCCAGCCGTTTCGTTCCGATAGCCCAGGTAGACATCCGCCCGGTTCTCGATCCTCTCGTCCGAGACCTTTCCTTCCAGACCCGCATAGAAGCCGTTGATTTCGGCTTCAAGGTAGCCCCTCAGATAGCTGTCCGTGCCAGTATCAGGCCCATCCTCGTCATGCGTGAACTCAAGTTCCGCCCCGCCGTAGAGGATCAAGTCCTGCGCGGTCGCGCTGCCTGTCATCAGCGCCAAAGCCGCAAGTGCCGTGTGCAGTTTCATGGCGTCCCTCCGCTGTTATGCCCAAAGCATGCCACAGACTTCCACTGACTGGATAGTCAAAAGATGGAAGCGCCCAGCGGTTTCTGCAACGAAATCACATGCGACGACGCGCGCGCTTAGAATTTGACCACCAGAGCTTGTCGACTTCACCGCGGTAGCAACGCCCAGTAGTCAAGGCCTGGCAATGCCGCTTGCTCCCGCTCCGGCTGTCCTTCGGCTCGACGGCCCTGGGTGCCGCCGCCGCCCTCCCGCGTCAGCGCAGAAGCATCATTACCTTGTCGAGGTCTGTATGCACGATAAAGGACATGATCCGCACCCCGTCATCCCGCGGAATTGCCATCCAGTAGCCGTAGAGCGGTCCGGGCTTGCCATTGAAGACCACGACATGTTGCACCATTCCGCCCACATCGACCCGCTGGACAATCGTCGCGCAGCCGTCGAAACCCTCCACGAAAATCTCGGCCACGGGCTTCATGTCACCTGTGATCTTGATACCAATCACTTCCTCGACCGCCGCGCTGAAGCCGTCAAAGTCCTTGTTCAGCAAGAGCTGGTTCATCGCTTCGATCTCTGGAACGGCGATGCCCTCATCGGGCGCGCAGCCCTCGGCATGGGCAGCGACGGGGCCAAGGGCCAGAAGGCCCAGCGTCACAATAGCTTTCATTGTGCAATCCTCCGGTTGGCAGCACTGACAAGGGCCGCATTTGCCCCATCCGTCGCGGGGCGGAGGCCCACATTAGGTCGGCACCAAAGCCCAGTAGTCAAGGTCCAGAAGCACCTCCGGCAGATACTTCCCATCCGCCCCGCGCAATGCCCCGGCCTCGCCGCGCGTCGCGACCAGCCGCAGGCGCAGCGCTCCTACCCCAGGGGCCGCCACCTCGGCGCGGTCCAGCACCTCGGTCCAGGCCCTTACCGTGTCGCCCGCGAAACAGGGGTTGGCATGCGCACCCCCGTTCAAGGCCACGATGAACTGCGCATTCGCCAGCCCGTTGAACGACAGCGCGCGCGCGAGGCTGATGACATGCCCGCCATAGATCAGCCGCCTCCCATCCTCGCGCTGCCCGACATCGAAATGCACTTTCGACGTGTTCTGCCACAGCCGCGTGGCCAGCATGTGCTCGGCCTCTTCCACCGTGACGGCGTCGACATGGTCGATGATCTCACCAGGGCGGTAGTCGCCCCAGCGATGCCGCTCACCTGCCAAAGCGAAATCATAGCGGCTGAAGTCCAGCCCCTCCGGCACCACCAGCGTTTCCGGCGCCACCACGGGGGCAAGCTCCGGCACATGAACCGGCACGTCCACCTCGCGCCGCCGCTTCCGCACCATCACCCAGCGCACGTACTCCACCACCACCTCGCCGCGCTGATCAAGGCCCCTCGTCCGCACCCAGACCAACCCGGTCGCCCCGGACGAGGTCTCCTTCAGCCCGATCACCTCCGACACCGCACGCAGCGTGTCCCCCGGCCACACCGGCTTCAGCCAGCGCCCTTCGGCGTAGCCCAGGTTCGCCACCGCATTCAGGCTGATGTCCGGCACCGTCTTGCCAAAGACCATATGGAAGGCGATCAGGTCGTCCAAGGGTGAGGCCGCCAGCCCCACCGACCGCGCGAACTCGTCCGAGGAATGCACCGCCCCCCGCGCCGGATAAAGCGCGTGATAAAGCGCCCGCTCCCCTGCGCCGACAGTGCGCGGCACCGCATGGGCGATCACCTCGCCCAGCCGATAGTCCTCGAAGAACCGGCCCGGCCCCGTCTTCATCGAATGCACTTCTTCATTGCTCGGCCAGCTTCACATCAGGCGAGTACTCCCCCGCCACCTCTTTCACCACCGCCTGCCCGCAGCGCATGACCCCATTGCCCGCGTCAAAGGCATAGGTCGGGGACCCGTGCAGCTCCCACCCCTTGTTCAGCGCCGCCGTCACCTTGTGACAGAACTCCGCCGTGTCATCCGCACTCAGAAACCGATAGAGCTTCACGCCCCGAACTCCCCAGCTTTCATCTTTGCAAAAGTATCCCACGGGGGTCCGGGGGTGTGAAACCCCCGGCTCCGACCTCAGCCAAAGGGCCAGACGCCCAGCCAGTTGTGCACCCAACCCATCGCGCCCGTCACCACCACGGCCCCGACAACCGCCCCGATCTCCTTGCCGACCGGAGCGGGCTCGGGCAGCGGCCCCCGCGGCTCGGCCCGGTTGATCAGGATCACCTCGACCACCGCCCAAGCCAGAAGCCCGCCAAACAGGATGACCGAGGCCAGATCGCCGTTCACCAGAAGATGCGCCACCGCCCAGGTCTTGATCGCCGTCAGCTGCGGATGCCGGATCGGGCGCGTGATCCGCGTCTTCATCCCGCTTGCCGCATAAAGATAGACCGCGAAGACCATCAAGAGGTTGTTCAGATGGGTCAGGAACGCCGGTGGATACCAAAGGTCGATATGCTCGACCCCCCGGTAGCCGATCACCATAAGGACAACGCCTCCGATCACACCGACCGCCACCAGACCCTTGCCGGGGTCGCCAAGCCGGGCCCGCGGGCCGGGAGCCAGCCGCTTGAACAGATGCGCCGCCCACCACAGCGCCAGTCCCACTACGATCCAGATCATCGCTGCCTCCACCGCCGGTCATGGGCGTCACCCTGCCCTCAATCGGCCAGCGCCGCAATCGCCTCGGCCTTCGTGATCAGCGCTTCCGCGGTCGCAACGTGCAGGTTCTCCACGATCCGGCCGTCCACCACCGCCACGCCTTCGCCCCGCGCCCGCGCCTCAGCAAAGGCCTCGATCTGCCGGCGGGCCAGCGCCACATCTTCCGCACTCGGCGCGAAGACCTCGTTGGCGATGGCCAATTGCGCCGGGTGAACCAGCGTCTTGCCGTCAAACCCCATGTCCCGGCCCTGCTCGCATTCCGCCCTCAGACCCGCCTCGTCCTTGAACGCGTTGAAGACCCCGTCCACGATCACCCGGCCCTCGGCCCTGGCCGCCAGCACGCAGGCCCCAAGCGCCGCGATCAGTGGCAACCGGTCGCTCCGGTACCGGGCCCCCAGCTCCTTCGCCAGATCATTCGTCCCCATCACCATGCCCTCAAGCCGCGGATGCGCCGCAATGCCCCCCGCGTTCAGGCACCCCTTCGCCGTCTCCATCATCGCCCAGATCGGACGCGACACCCGTGCTGCAACTGCATCCAGATCGGCCGGGCCGTTCACCTTCGGCACCAGCACCGCATCCGCGCCCGGATGGTCGGCGAAGGCCGCGAGATCCCCTGCGCCCCACTCCGTCTCCAGCCCGTTCACCCGCACGATCCGCGCCTTGGCGCCAAAGTCGTCCCGCCTCAGAACCTGCCCCAGAAGCTCCCGCGCCCGCAGCTTTTCTTCCGGCGCGACGGCGTCCTCCAGATCGAAGATCACCGCATCCACAGCCAGCTCCCGCGCCTTCTCCAGCGCCCGCTCGCGGGACGAAGGGATGTACAGGACTGACCGGTAGGGACGAACCACGACTCACCTCTGCGCAACATTCTTGCGCTTGAAAGCACGGATTCGTCACAAACGGCAAGCCCGAAAATGCCGCGCCGCAGCGTAACCCCGACCAAAGACCAAACCCTGCCCTGCTCTCGCCAAGGGCCAGCCTTCCCTCCGCCCGCGCCATTAACCAATCTGCAGGCAAGCTCCGGCAGCCTTTGCGCATCACCCGGCAGAAAGGCCTTCCCATGAACCAGACGATGTTTGCCCTCTCGCTCGGCCTCGGCGGCATGATCGCCGCTGCCGATGTCGCCTTAGGCAATACCCAGTGCGACGCCCGCGACCGCGTCGTGGCACTTCTCGCCGAGCGCTACGGCGAAACCCGCCGCAGTGTCGGCATCGCAGGCGAAAACGCGGTGATGGAGCTTTACGCGGCCGACGAGACCGGCACCTGGACCATCGCAATCACCCTTCCCGACGGTCAGATGTGCCTTATGGCGTCAGGCTCGGGCTATGAAGCAGTGACGGAACAGCTTCCCGCGAAAGGGACGAAGGTCTGACCTCTTCGGGCCTGCACCGCTTGCAGGCCCGGAACCCGGCCGCCTCGCACTCGGCAGTCGTTGCAAGGAACGTCACATTCCGACGCAGCGGCGTCCGGGCCGGGCAGCCAAACCGGCAATAGATCGCGGTCGTCTTGACGCAGACAAAGGCCAGCCCGGCGAACCGATCGTCGCGCGCGACAAGGGCTGCATAAAGCGTTTCAGCGTCAGGCAACATCAGCACATCCTCCCGTCTATCGCGATGCCCTCCGCCACAGGCGTCCCCTCTCCCCCGGGGGGAGAGGGCCAGGGTGAGGGGCCGCCCTCCATCATTGCACAAGCGGCCCCGCAAAGCACCCCGCCCCGACCCGAATCCGCAACTTCCGGGTCAAGGCAAGTTGTGCCGCGCCGCAAAGCAAGGCTGTCTGTGGCCCAGCTTGGGTCGGAGCGGCTTCAGGCGACGTTCTGACCGCCGTCGATGATCAGGTTGCTGCCCGTCACATAGCCCGACCTGCGGTCCGACAGGAACAGAACCGCCCCGGCGATCTCGTCGGGTTGGGCCACACGACCCGCCGGCAGCGCCGCCTTGACGCCTTCCAGCATCGCGGCCTGCGCTTCGGGTGGCATCCCGAACTTGCCCAAGATCGGGGTCTCCGTCATCCCGGGTGAGACCATGTTCACCCGGATGCCGCGCGGCGCCAGCTCGACCGCAAGCGTTTTGCCCAAAGACAGCACGGCCGCCTTGGTCGCCGAGTAGACACCAACGCCCGCGACGGTCTTCGTCGCGACGGACGACGCGTTCAGCACGACCGAAGCGCCCTCGGCCAGATGCGGCAGAACCGCCCGCACCGTGTTCAGAACCCCGGAAATGTTGGTCGCCAGCATCCGCTCGACCACATCCGTCGGCGTGTCGCCCGCAGGCCCGCCCAGCGCAATCCCGGCATTCGCGAACACCACGTCGATCGTCCCGAATGCCGCGACGGCCTTGGCCACCGCCGCTTCCATCGCTTCGGCGCTGGTCACGTCCGCCGTGACCGCCAACGCCTGGTTGCCAAGCTTCCGCCCGGCCTCGGCCACCCGGCCCGCATCCTGCCCGGTCACCACCACGCGGGCGCCTTCGGCAATCAGCGCCTGTGCCGTCGCGAAGCCGATCCCTGTCGTTCCGCCGGTGACAAAAGCGGTCCTTTCCGCAAAACGGGTCATGCTGTACCTCCATTTCTGATGTGTGGTATTATGTACCGCTTGGTATTAAATACCGATCGGTATAGAACGGTCAAGAGGCGAAGATGGACGGCACCGAAAAATCCCGTGGAAGGCCGCGCGGCTTTGATCCCGATCAGGTCTTGAACCAAGCCCAGGACGTGTTCTGGCGTCAGGGCTATGACGGGACATCCTACACCGACCTGATGG
>NZ_JBOFBI010000290.1:0-4363 GCF_051645465.1 Tabrizicola sp.
GATGTACCAGCTGGGCTTGGTCTTCCAGGCGGCGACGGTCACGGGGGCGGCAAGGGCCGCCATCGCAATGGGCACCTGACTATCGCGCAGGAAGGCCGCGTCAGCCTCGCTGGTGTCTCCGGCAAAGCCGGCGCGGAACCGCTCGCCGTTCAGATAGGCGAAACCATCGGGCTGCTCTTCGGGCACGAAGTTCGGCGGCGGCGGGACCTCGGCATACTGGTCCAGCGTGGACTGCCCGACCTCGGGCGCGAAGGCCGCCACGTAGACAAGGCCCGCGACTTTCGGATCGGTGCCTGCCTCGGTGATCACGCTGCCGCCATAGGAATGGCCGACGAGGATCACCGGGCCGTCCTGCCGATTCAGCACACGCCGGGTGGCCGCGACATCGTCGGCGAAGGAGGTCAGCGGGTTCTGCACGATGCTGACGGTGTAGCCGCGCGCGGTCAGCTCATCGTAAACCCCGCGCCAACCCGATCCGTCGGCGAAGGCGCCGTGGACGAGGACGATGTTGCGGACGGGGTCGGCACTGGCACCAAAGGCGACGCTGCCCGCAACTGCCGCAGCGGCGATCATTTTCAGAGTATTGGTCATGGTCTTCTCTCCTTTCTGGGGTGGAACACTGGTTGTCGGCACTGCAGCCGTATTTGCTGCCCACAGGGCGTTGGTGCCTGCCGGTGACGTGCGCCTCGTCAGGCCGAGCGGGCGAACGCCAAGAGATCGGCGTTGATGATCTCGGGGTGCGTGGCGAAGAGGCCGTGCGAAAGACCGGGGTATGTCTTCAGGATGCCGTTCCGCACCAGGTTGATGGCTTTGTGGGCCGAGTTCGCGATCGGTACGACCTGGTCATCCTCACCGTGCATGATCAGAACCGGGACCGAGATCGCCTTCAGATCTTCGGTGAAATCCGTCTCGGAAAAGACGGCGATGCAGTCGTAATGCGCCTTTGCGCCGCCTGCCATGCCTTGACGCCACCAGTTGTCGATCAGCCCCTGGGTGACCGTCGCGCCCGGCCGGTTGAACCCGTAGAACGGTCCGCTGGGCACATCGCGATAGAACTGGGCGCGGTTCGCCACCAGGGCAGCGCGAAACCCGTCGAACACGTCAAGCGGTACGCCATCCAGGTTCGCATCGGACCGGACCATCACGGGCGGAATAGCACCTATCAACACTGCCTTGGCTACGCGGCCGCGCTTGGCGCGTGCGACATAGCGCGTGACCTCGCCACCGCCGGTCGAGTGTCCGACATGGATTGTGTCACGCAGGTCCAAGGCCTCGGCGATTTCCGCGACATCTGCGGCATAGGTGTCCATGTCGTTGCCGGTATCGGTCTGGTCCGACCTGCCGTGACCGCGCCGGTCATGTGCGATCACTCGGTAGCCCTGCGACAGGAAGAAAAGCATCTGGTTGTCCCAGTCGTCGGCGCTGAGGGGCCAGCCGTGATGGAACATGACGGGCTGGGCGTCCTTCGGGCCCCAGTCCTTGTAGAAAAGCTGTGTGCCGTCGGATGTGGTGAGGAATGCCATCACGAAGTCTCCTTTTGGGTGAGTTTGAGCAAGACCCGGAATGGGGAGAGCGATCGCAGCGGCGAGCGCTCCAGCAGAGGAGAGAACCGTGCGTCGGGTCAGCGCTAGCTGGGTCAGGTCATTGCTGAGGTGCATTGGTCATCCTTTCGCGAGACAGCGGCTCCGCGAAGACCGGGGCGCCCTGCAGTCGTAAGGTACCGGGGGTCCGCATCCGTCGCGGCGCAGAACCTGCCGCCAGGGTGCCGATCTTGCGGTCTTTCAGGTCAGTCTTGCAGGAGCGGGGTCGTGAGAGCCGGGAAGTGCCAGTCAAGCGGCAAGGCTTCTTGGGTGATCCCGACCGGTAGGGGTTCCGCAACATGGTGTCGAACGAGGCAAATGCGGCTTGGCCGCAAGACTGGCACCGTCGCGGCAGTTTCCGCGCCGCAAGGCCGGAGTGGCTTCGCTAGGGTCTGACACCTGAGCCTCGCTCACCCCTGCAATCGAAGGAAAATCCCATGACCTCTCGCAACGGCCTTGCCTCGCTGCTTCGTCCCGAAGATTCCGTGCTCGTTCTGATCGACCACCAGCCCTACCAGCTCGCGAACCTGAACACCCACGAGCCGCAGATGGTAATCAACAACACCGCGGGCCTCGCGAAAGCGGCCAAGGCCTTCGGAGTCCCCACGATCCTGACCACCGTGGTGGCCGAGCGGGGCGGTTATCTCTTTCCCCAGATCACCGATGTGTTCCCCGGCCAGGAGGTCATCGACCGGACGTTCATCAACACCTGGGAGGACCGGAAGGTGGTCGATGTCGTCAAGGCAACGGGCCGCAAGCAGTTGATCCTCGCGGGCCTCTGGACCGAGGTTTGCGTGGCTATGCCCGCGATCCAGGCGCTTGGCGAAGGGTGGGACGTTACGGTAGTCACCGATGCATCGGGCGGCGTCTCGGTTGAGGCGCATCAGGTCGCCATCCAGCGCATGGTCGCGGCGGGTGCCAACATGGTGACCTGGATGGCGCTGGCCGCCGAATGGCAGCGCGACTGGGCGCGGATGGAGACCGCCATCAAGCTGACCGAGGTGCTGACCCAGCACGGCGGCGGCAGCGGCATCGCTTATCTGTGGGAGCAGCAGCTCCTCAACACGCCGCTGCGAACTGCCGCTGAGTGATCCTTCGCAGGGGGTGGCGAGGAGCCCGGACGATGCGCCGTTGCGGTCGACCGCTCATCTTTGCTCGTCATCCCCATTTCTCTTTCGCGCTCGGCCACAGGGAGTGACAAGTGGACTACGAAAAGATCATGCAGGCGAACCTTGAGCGGGTTTTCGGCGAACGTGACGCCCAGCGGCGCATCGCGGCGATCCGTGACCTTTACGCCGCGGATGCCACCCTGCACGAACCGCATCAGTCGGCGCAGGGCCACGACGCGATCTCGCAGGCCGTAAGCGATCTGCTCGCGGAGCTGCCGCCGGATTTCACCTTTACTGCCATCAGACCGGCCTTAGGCCACAACGGTTTTGGCCGGTTGCAATGGAGCGCTGGACCGCCGGGCGGGCCCGTTGCCGTGACTGGCACCGATGTTGCGCATGTTCAGCGCGGACTCATTCGGTCCCTGCACGTTTTCCTCGACCAGCCAGGCACTTGATCGACGCGCCAGCCCCCATCAACCCCGTCTTCGAAAGGAACCGAGTTCCCATGGATCATTTCCCCGTCGGACAGCAGATGGACGTCACCTATCCAAGCTTCAAGGTGAGCCTCACCCTCCAGTCCGTCACCCAATTGAGGTTCGAGATCAAGGAAGGGTCCTTCGCCCGGATCGAGACGGTCGATATTCAGGTTGAACCGCTCGGCAACAGCAGCTTCGCCGTCAGTTGGCAGGAGAAGGACGGTGCGACGGTCACGAATGTTCAGGACTATGATCGCGGCCTGGTCCATTCGTTTGCCACGTTGCCCGATGGCCAGTTTTTGCGGATGACCGGAACGATTGCCGTCACCCGGCCCGCAGATCGCACGCCCGATGATCGCCCCCAGCGCAACCGGGCGCTGGTGCTTGATGCGATGACGTCTCTGTTTCAGCGTCACGATGCCTCGGCAGTCGATCGCCTGTATGCCGATGACTATATCCAGCACAATCCGAACATTCCTCAGGGGCGGGACGCCCTGCGCGGCATCGTCGAGACCCTGTCGCCCTCCGTCAACTACGAGCCGGGCCTGATCATCGCCGAAGGTGATCTGGTGGCCATTCACGGTCGCATCCGCGGCTGGGCAGACGTGCCGCAAGTGGTGGTCGATATCTTCCGGGTCGAGGGCGGTAAGTTGGCTGAACACTGGGATGTTCTGCAAGCCGAGGTGCCGCCAGCGGCCGGTCTAGCTGGCCTGTCGATGTTCGATCCTGAGGAAGGCGCGCGTCGCGCCGCAGCATGAGCAGCATAGTCACCACGACATCTGCTACAAATGGAGACCCCAATCATGACCCATCTACAGACTCTTCTGCTTTCCGGCACCATGGCTTTCGGTGCACTGACCACCCAGTCAGGAGCTGCGCTCGCCGACGTGAACAACATCGTTCTGGTGCATGGCCTGAACATGGATGGCGGTGCCTGGCGGGCGGTCTATGACCGGCTGACCGCTGACGGTTATGACGTCACGGTGGTTCAACTGCCCATGACCTCGATCGCGGATGACATTGCGGCAACACGCCGCGCGCTCTACGCACAGGATGGCCCCGTTGTGCTTGTCGGCCACTCCTACGGCGGGATGGTGATCAGCCAGGCAGGAACCGATCCGCAGGTCAAGGCGCTGGTGTACATTGCCGCATTTCAACCCGAGATCGGCGAGAGCCTTGCCTTCCTCAATGCGTCAAT
>NZ_JBOFBI010000291.1:0-24224 GCF_051645465.1 Tabrizicola sp.
GGGGTGTAACCGCACCGTGACAGGGCCGCCGCCGATCCGCCAGTTTCGCCTTCCCTTTCGCTGCTCTGCCGCGTAATTCTGACGGACCTGCGGGATGACCCCGCGCCAACCGGAAAGGCGCCCGATGCGCACGATTACCACGACCGAAGACCTCGCGAGCTTCTGCGAGGCCGCAAAGGCCGCCCCCTACGTCACCATCGACACCGAGTTCCTTCGCGAACGCACCTACTGGTCCAAGCTCTGCCTGATCCAGATGGCGCTGCCGGGTGATGGCGAAGCTGTCCTCGTCGACCCGATCGAGGGATCGGCGATGTCGATGGAGCCGCTTTACGACCTCTTTCGCCACGAAGCGACGGTCAAGGTCTTCCACGCCGCAAGGCAGGACCTTGAAATCTTCTTCGTCGAAGGCAACAGCTTCCCGAACCCTCTCTTCGATACCCAGGTCGCGGCCATGGTCTGCGGCTTCGGCGAACAGGTGGGCTACGAGACGCTGGTCAAGAAGATCGCCAAAGCCAACCTCGACAAGACGAGCCGCTTCACCGACTGGTCCCGCCGTCCGCTGTCCGAGGCGCAGAAGGATTACGCGCTGGCCGATGTGACCCACCTGCGCTTGATCTATGAATTCCTGGCGGCCCAGCTGAAAAAGAACGGTCGCGCCGATTGGGTGGGCGAGGAACTGGCGCTTCTCACCGACCCCGCGACCTATACTGTGAACCCTGACGAGGCCTGGCAGCGGATCAAGACCCGCACGACCTCTGGCCGCTTTCTTGCGGTGGTCAAGGCGCTCGCCCGCTTCCGCGAGACCTATGCGCAAGGCCAGAACGTGCCGCGCAGCCGCGTGATGAAGGACGACGCGCTCCTCGAACTTGCCTCGACCCGGCCCACGACGGTCGAGGAGCTGGGCCGTTCGCGCCTCCTCCTGCGCGAAGGCCGCAAACCCGAGATCGCCGACGGCATCCTCGCTGCCGTGAAAGAGGGGCTGGAGATGCGCCCCGAAGACATTCCCCGCATCGAGACGTCACGCGAACAGATGCAGGTGAACCCGGCGCTTGCCGACCTCCTCCGTGTCCTTCTCAAGGCCAAGTCCGAATCCCTGGGCGTGGCACCCCGCCTGATCGCGTCCTCCGCCGACCTTGACCTGATTGCAGCCGGCGACCGTGACGTCCCAGCGCTCTCCGGCTGGCGGCATGAGGCGTTCGGCGACGATGCGCTTCGCCTCTGCAAGGGTGAAATCGCGCTCTCGGCCAAGGGCAACGAAGTGCGCGTGGTCCGGCTTTAGTCCGGGGACGCTCGTCGATGCATTTCATGCACTCCTCGCCGGGGCACCACGACGAGGAGACGAAGTCGAACGAGGAGTAGTCCCGCCGAAAGGCCTACCACCTGCCCGACGCGCCACCGCCGGACGAACTGCCCCCGCCGAACCCCCCGCTGCTGGACGACCCGCCGCCCCCGCCGCCGGACGAGCTGCGGTCGCTCTTCCGCGAGATCGTATAATGGCGATCTTCCGTGTAGCCGCAAAGCGCGCAGCTAAGGTGGGTGATCCCGCTTCCCGTGCTGTATTCGGTGGCGTAGTCCGTCACCTCATTCCAGCGTTCAAGCGACAGTTGGCTGCACTGCGGGCAGCGCTTGTAGGCGGCCCAAGCAGCTTTCCCGGCAAAGAACAGCCCAGCCCCGCCTCCGAT
Source organism: Tabrizicola sp. (assembly GCF_051645465.1). GTDB lineage: Bacteria > Pseudomonadota > Alphaproteobacteria > Rhodobacterales > Rhodobacteraceae > Tabrizicola. Next base: position 1,683 of record NZ_JBOFBI010000291.1, read on the forward strand.
CACGCCCAATCCGATCAGAACCTTGCGCCAGAAGTCAACGATCCCGAACACCTTGCCATCTACAAACGGCTGCACCACCTCGTCGCGCACGCCCTTGACGCCGTCCAGGATGCCCTGAGCGAAAAGCCTTTCGCGAAAATCCGGCAACATCGCCTTGTCGATCACGGCTTGCGCGCGGGCATCGTAAGCACTTGAGAAGCCCGAACCCAGCTCGATCCGGGTCGCGCGATCGCCGGGGGCGACAAGGATCATGATGCCGTCGTTCCGCTCGGCATCGCCGATCCCCCATTCGTTGAACAGCTTGGTGGCGTAGGTTTCGAAGCCCAGATAGCGGCCGCCGTACTGCTCAATCTCTTCCATCGTGACCACCACGACCTGCACGCCGGTCTCCTTGCGGATCTCCTGGACAAGCGCCCGGACCTCGGCTTCCTCGGCTGCGGGAAGGAGATTGGCGAAGTCCGAGACCGCATCGCTTTGCGGCCTGGGCAGCCCGTCCGCAAGAACGCTCAGCGGAAGGAAGAGAAGGACAATGATCAACCTGAAGAGCATGTACTATCCTCACCGATAAAGCAGGCCTGCCAGTTTCGATCTCACGTCCTCATGCAGCCAGACCATTCAAGCAAATTCTGCCGATCAACCATACACAATCTGATGGCGGATTTCAGTCAGGTATATCCGACCATCGACCCCCGCCCGCTGGCGACGCCCGGCCACAAGCTCCACGGTCCGCGGAGGCACGGCTGAAGGCCATTCACGCCCGATCCGATCGGAATACGCCGCGACAGGTTGGCAAAGCCCATCGACCCGCCCCTCGACAAACGGCTGCACCAACGCATCGCGCGCCGCCTGGACGCCCTCGACAATGCCGCGCGCCATCTTCCCTTCGCGGAACTGCGGCACCATCGCGGTATCCATCACCCACTGCGCGGGGCAATCGAACTCGGCGGAGTACCCCGCGCCAAGGTCGATCCGCGCTTCGCGATCACCGGGGACAACCAGGATCAGGATGCCATCGTTCCGCTTTGCATCGCCGATCCCCCAGTCGTTGAAGAGCGCCCTGGCATAGGCCTCCAGACTCTGCCCGCCACCGCCATAGTTCGCGATCCGGTCCATTGTGACGACGACGATACTCACGCCGGTCTCATCGCGGATCTCGCGGATCAGCGCATCGACCTCGGCTTCGTCAGGCTCAGGCAGGATATCAGCGAAATCCGAGACCGTGTCGCTTTGCGGCTCTGGCAGACCCTCCGCAAGAGCGGCCAGCGGGGAAAGAAGAAGGACGACCATCAGCCTGAGAAGCATGCCGTATCCTGACCAATCAAGCGGGCCTGCCCGCGCTGATAGGATACAGGGTCTGACGACGGACTTCAGTCAGGTATACTGGACCTTCAACGCAGACCCGTTGCTACCGCCGCGAAACCCGCGCGTTGGTCGCGCCCTGCACCACGATCTCGCGGACCGCCTCAAGCTTCACGTCGGAAATGAAGATCGCCACATCGATCTCGCGCGAGGTTTGCGTGTTCACGTCGGTTCGCCCAGGGGGCGGAAACACCCGAAACTCGTAGACGAGCACGCCGTCTTCCTCAATGTCCCGCGGCACAAGCTCGGCCTGCCACCACCCCTGCGTCGGCGTCACACCACGGGCTCGCACGATGGCACCCCCCGGGATCGGCTCGACCGCCATGCTCAGCACCGCCTCGACCAGCGGGCGGGGATCATCGGCCTGTTCGGGAAGCACGATCGACTCGCGCGGCTCGGATCTCCTGAACCAGTTCAAGGGGTTAAGCCTGCTTTGCCGGAACCCTCCGCACCCCGCTAGGGTTGCGACCAGACTGACAGCAAAGAGACGGCGGGTAACAGGCATGATTGCTTTCCTGAACGACTGCCTCTTGGGTAGCCGATGGCACCGCATTTGAAAAGCGCTTCTCTGGGGCTGGACCTTTCTGCCCTGCCGCCTTACCTCAAGACGCCTAGGGGGATGCGCCATGGCGACCGAAGCCTTTGAAGACATCGCGGAAACCTTCGAATTCCTGGACGACTGGGAAGACCGCTACCGCCATGTCATCGAGCTTGGCAAGGCGATGCCGCCCCTGGACGACAGCTTCAAGGTCCCCGCGCTGAAAGTGCAGGGCTGCGCAAGTCAGGTTTGGCTCCGGCCCATGATCGAGGGGGGCCGCTTCGACTTCCAGGGCGAAAGCGACGCCATGATCGTCCGCGGCCTGATCGCCATCCTGCATGCGCTTTATGCTGGTGTTCCGGTCGCCGAAGTGGAGAAAATCGATGCGACCGAAGAGCTTGGCAGGCTCGGCCTGAACGAGCACCTCTCCAGCCAAAGGTCGAACGGCCTGCGCGCCATGGTCCAGCGGATCCGCGAAGAAGCCGCTAGCCGCGCGTGACCGTCACCCGGTCGGTGTAAAAGGCCAGATGCCCCGCGATGTCGCCGACGTCCGCCTTCGGCGTCTCATAGGACCAGACCGCATTGTCCAGCGTCCCTTCCGCCGTCCGGATCGAGTAATAGCTCGCCTGCCCCTTCCAGGGACAAGTCGTCGCCCGCTCGGTCCGTTGAAGCTTCTCCATGTCCATGTCGGCACGGGGGACATAGATCACCGGCGGGTAGCTTCCTTCCTTCAGTTCCAATGCCTTGGAGGTTCTGCCCAGGTCCACGCCGCCCGCGCTGACGGTCACCGGCTCGGCAATCGGGGCGATGGTGATATGGCTGGCCATCGGATGCTCCTCAGATCGGCGCGCAGGCGCCCTTCAGCCATTCAAGGGTAGGTCCGGAAACCCGCGCGGCAAGCTTTTCCAGAACCTCGGCGTGATAGGCGTCAAGCCAGGCCCTCTCGCCGGGCGAAAGCTCAGCAGTCAGGATCAGCCGCCGGTCGAAGGGCACAAACGTCAGCGTTTCAAACGACATCTGTGCCCGGTTGTCACCTAACGCCAAGGCCGTCCCGACCACGATCAGGTTCTCCAGCCGGATGCCGAAGGCCCCTTCGCGGTAGTAGCCGGGCTCGTTAGACAGGATCATCCCCGGCTCAAGCGGCACTTCCGACAACCGGCTGATCCGCTGCGGCCCCTCATGCACCGACAGGAACGCGCCAACCCCATGGCCCGTGCCGTGGTCATAGTCCTGCCCCGCGACCCAAAGGTTGAACCGCGCCAGCGCATCGATGTCACGCCCGGCCAGGCCCTTGGGAAACCGAACCCTGCTGATCGCGATCAACCCCTGCAGCACACGTGTATAGCACTCCCGCGCCTCCTGACCGGGATCGCCGATGGCGATGGTGCGGGTGATATCAGTCGTCCCATCCAGATACTGCGCGCCGGAATCGACCAGCAGAAGCTCGTTCTGCCGCACCGGACGGTTCGTCTCCTCCGTCACCCGGTAATGCATGATCGCGCCGTTCGGGCCCGCCCCGCAGATCGTGTCGAAACTGATGTCGTGCAGAGCATTCGTCGCCCGCCGGAACCCCTCCAGCGCCTGGACCACCGAAATCTCCGTCAGCCCCCCCTTCGGCGCCTGCTCGTCCAGCCAGCGCAGGAACTCCGCCATCGCCGCCCCATCGCGCAGATGCGCCTCGCGGGTCGCCGCAATCTCCGCCGCATTCTTGCAGGCCTTCGGCAAGCGGCAGGGATCGTCGCCGTCAATGACCTCAAGACCGGCAGCAACCAACGCGGAATGTACAATGACCGGGGCCGAACTCATGTCCAAAAGCACCGGCCCTTTCAGGTCGTAAAACGGATAGTGAATGGGCAGAAACGTTTGCAGAAAAACCAACTGCCCAGTCAGGTCGTAGATCGTCGGCAGAAAGTTCTCGGGCGGGACCAGAGTGACGTCCGGGCCAAGCTGCTGGATCGTCTCAGCATCGAATTTTCTTGTATCTGCATATAGGCCTGCGCAGCCATTATCATGCAAGATCGCAAACCCATGCAGGATCGGATTGCGCGGCACATCCGCCCCACGCAGATTGAACAGCCAGCACAAGGAGTCGGGCAGGGTGATGACGGCGGCACGCTGGCCCGCCTTGCGCAAGACTTCGGCCAGTCGTGTGCGTTTGGCGGCACTGGTTTCGCCGGCCAGATGATCCGGATGGATGAAGGCGCGGCCACGGGGCGGGCCGGGTTGGTCGGGCCAGATCGCATCCACGTGGTTGGCGGTCGGGCGCAGCGTAACCTCGGTCTTGTCGAGCGCCGCCTGCAGCTTGGCGATCTCCTTTGGCGTGTGGAGCCAGGGATCGTAAGCGACGACGCCCTTGGTCAGGTGCTGCGCCAACCACTCCCCGCCCTGGATTTCGGGCCAGTTGACCGGCGTGAAATGCGCCAGGTCGACCTGCGTCTTGACCTGAACCCGATAACGCCCGTCGATAAAGACACCGGCGATATCGGGCAGAACGATGCAGAACCCGGCAGACCCGGTAAACCCGGTCAACCACTGCAACCGCTCATCCCGCGCCGCAACGTATTCGCCCTGATGCTCATCGGCGCGGGGGACGATGAACCCCGAGAGCCCATTTTCCCGAAGCTTCGCCCGCAATGCCGCCAACCGTGGCGGGCCTTGATCGGGTGAAGCATGGCTTTCAAAACTCTGGAACATCGCTCAGCTCATTTCTTGTCGACAAGTATCCTCGGGGGGTGAGGAGCGAAGCGACGAGGGGGGCAGACAGCCCCCCCTTACCCCGCCCGCCGCATCCCCAACGTCCGGGAGCGCTTCTTCGGGTCCACCTCGAACAGGGACGCGAGCTGCTCGGTCATCGCACCCGCCAACTGCTCGACATCCGTGATCGTCACCGCCCGCTGGTAGTACCGCGTCACGTCGTGGCCGATGCCGATCGCGATCAGCTCCACGGCCTTCCGCCGCTCCACCATCGCAATCACGTCGCGCAGGTGTTTCTCCAGATAATTCGCGGGGTTGACCGACAAAGTTGAGTCGTCCACCGGCGCCCCATCGGAAATCACCATCAGCACCTTCCGCGCCTCGGGCCGCGCCATCGTCCGCCGGTGCGCCCATTCCAGCGCCTCGCCGTCGATGTTTTCCTTCAGCAGCCCCTCTTTCATCATCAGGCCCAGGTTCGGCCGCACCCGCCGCCACGGCGCATCGGCCGACTTGTAGATGATGTGGCGCAGGTCGTTCAGCCGCCCCGGCATCTGCGGCCGCCCTTGGGCCAGCCACCTCTCCCGCGACTGCCCGCCCTTCCAGGCCCGCGTCGTGAAGCCAAGGATCTCGACCTTCACCGAACATCGCTCCAGCGTCCGCGCCAGAACATCCGCACAGATCGCCGCAATGGAAATCGGCCGCCCCCGCATGGACCCGGAGTTATCCAGAAGCAGTGTCACCACTGTGTCGCGGAACTCGGTGTCCTTCTCCCACTTGAAACTCAGCGGAGTCGTCGGGTTCGCCACCACCCGCGCCAGCCGCCCGGCGTCAAGGATGCCTTCCTCCTTGTCGAACTCCCAGCTCCGGTTCTGCTGGGCCTGGAGCCGCCGCTGCAGCTTGTTCGCCAGCCGAGACACCGCGCCCTTCAAAGGCTCCAGCTGCTGGTCCAGATAGGCCCGCAGCCGCTCCAGCTCCGCCGGCTCGGCCAGCTCGTCCGCCTTGATTTCCTCATCGAAATCAGTGGTATAGACGGCATAGTTCGGATCGGCATCCGAATAGGGCGCCGGTGGCGGCGGTTCCAGCGGCGCCTCCCCTTCCGGCATCTCCGCTTCGTCGCCCTGCTCCATGTCGGCGCTGTCGTCCATGGTGACCTGCGCCTGGGACTGGTCCTCCTGCTCCTCCTGCGATCGCTCGGGAGAAGCCTCCGAATCGTCGCTCTCCTCCTGCTCTTCCCCCGCAGAATCGGGCGCGTCCTGATCTTCTTCCGCCTGATCGTCCCCCGCCTCGTCCTGCGGTGCGTCAGGGTCATCGCCCAGCTGGTCGCCATACCCAAGATCGGCAATCACCTTCCGCGCCAGTCGTGCAAAGGCCGCCTGGTCCCCCAGCACATCGTCAAGGCTCGACAACGTCTCCCCCGCCTGCTCCTCGACAAACCCCCGCCAAAGGTCCGCCGCATGCTCTGCCGACTTCGGCAGCAAACGCCCCGTCGCCATCTGCCGCACAAGATACCCCGCCGCGACCGGCAGCGGCACTTCGGAGGCCTGCGTCACCTGGCCATAGCCCTTGCGGTCCGCCTCATGCGCGATCTTCGCGTCGATGTTTCCGGCCGTCCCCGGCATCGCGCGGGCACCCACCGCCTCGCAGCGGGCGTTTTCCATCGCCTCATAGATGTCGCGGGCCAACGGCCCCGTCGGCGCGTAACGCGCGGCCACGCCGTCGTCGTGGAACCTCCGCCGCAGCGCAAAGGCATCGGCGGTGCCGCGGGCCAGCAGCACCTCGTCCCGCGTCATCCGGCGGCTGACCTGCGGCAGCCGCACGCCCTCCTTGTTCATCCCCGCCGGATCAACCGAATAGGTGACCGTCATCTCCGGATCATCCGCCATAGTGCGGGTGGCCTCGGCCAGGGCCTTCTTGAACGGATCGGCTGGGTTGTCGCTGGGTTTGGTCATGCCTTAGGTTAAGCACCCGGCGCTGTCAGGGGCAAGGCCGTGCGACAGCGCACATATCCGGCGCGGGTGCGCGGAATTGGCGCGGCGGGTGAGCGTGCCACATGCTTAGGGCAAGACTTTCAACACAAAAGGAAACCCTCATGGCCACCAAACCCAAGATCGCGATCATCGTCTCTTCAACCCGGCCCACCCGCTTTGCCGACATCCCGACTGCATGGATCAAAGCACAGGCCGAGGCGCGCGACGACCTGACTGTGGAGGTTCTGGACCTGCGCGACTACCCGATGCCCTTCTTCGCCGAGGTGGCCTCGAACGCCTGGGCGCCGACGCAGGACCCGGTAGCGGTTAAGTGGCAGAAAAAGCTCGCCGAATACGACGGCTACATCTTCGTCCTTGCCGAGTATAACCGCTCGATCACTGCCGTCCTGAAGAACGCGCTCGACCAGGCCTATGTCGAATGGGCGAAGAAGCCCTTCGGCGCTATCGGCTACGGTTCGATGGGGGCCGCCAACGCGATCGGCCACCTGCAGAACATCGGGGTGGAACTGCAGATGGTGCCCACTCGTCACAACGTCCGCATCGGCGGCAGCGACTTCTTCCGCGTGCACCCGGGCTTCGGCGGCTCGGGCAACCTCGCCGACATCGAGGCGGGGATCCTTCCGGCGGCAAAAGGCATGCTGGATGACGTGGTCTGGTGGGCGAACGCCACCAAGGCCGCGCGCGGCTAACCGGGCGGGATCGGCAGAAGTGCCGATCTTGCAAACACAAGGACAGGAGTGAGCCGTTATGCGCCAAGCTCGACGGCTCACCCAACCCCTCTGCCGGTTACGCACTCGTCTGATCGTCGTTGCACGTGACTGACAAGCCGTGGCCCTCACCCCGGCCCATTTATCCCAAAATCGCCATCCGCATCCGGTCGTTTGGTCGAATTTTCGCCTTGAATATGCAGTCTTGACTGCCCATTGGATAAATCGCGGGCAGCGTGCTTTGGTGTGCCAAAGCCAGATCGGGGGCAGTCAGTTGTTCAAATCACTTCTCGGCCGGGTTCACGAACGTCTCATTTTCAACCGGCGGGTCGCTGTCCTGGTGAAGCGGAGCGGCGCTCTGGTTCCATCCGGAAGCAGCATGCTCGATGTCGGGACGGGCGACGGTCAGATTGCCAAGATGATCGCAGCCGAACAGCAGGGAACATCGGTGCGGGGCATCGATATCATGCTGCGGGTCAAGACACATATCCCGGTAGAGCTGTTTGACGGGCTGGTCATTCCTGTCGGGGACAAGGGCGTCGACGTGGTGACATTCGTCGATGTGCTCCACCACACCGATGACCCCGGTGTCCTGATCGCCGAGGCAGCGCGGGCGTGCAAGGACTGTGTGATCATCAAGGATCACCTGTCGGAAACCGCGCTGGATCGCTTTACCCTGCGCCTGATGGACTGGGTCGGCAATGCGCCGCACGGAGTGGTCTTGCCCTATAACTACGGGTCCCGCGCCGATTGGGACAGGTGGTTTGCCAAAGCTGGTCTCAGGATTGAAACCTTCCAGACCGATATTCCCCTTTATGGGTTCCCGCTGAACCTGATCTTCGGCCGCAAACTGCATTTTGTGGCGCGGCTCAGACCGGTTGCCTGACGAACAGTCGGATCAGCAGGCCTTGCCGGTATCCTTCCCGCGGCCAAGGCGATGCCGGATGACATGGTCCGGGGCGGCCACCAGGGCCGCAAGAGGCTAAGCTGCCGGGCGCCCCAGGATCATCGATCTGCACTCGGCGGCAAGGGTTTCGGCCCTTGTCGCGGCTTGCTTTGTCAGGCCAGGATCCTCGCCGAACCGCGCCTGAAACAGAAGCGACCGGTAAGCGACCTTGGCCTTGATCCGCCAGTCCAGCACCGTCGGCCCCAGGCCCGGCTTCATCGACGCCTCGATCAGCGACACCATCGCGCCAAGCTCCGCCGCTGTCTGCTCCGACCCCGGCCCGTCGAACATCCACTGCTCTTCCACCAAAGCCGAAAGCCTGCCCGCACAAACCGCGAAATCACGCAAGGGATCGGCCACTGCGGGCCCCCCGGCAAGGAACCCCAGGGCGAGGGCAGCCAGAAAACTTCCCAAACCGCGCGCCATTTCAGCATGGCACACCCAAAACCGCACTTTTTCAAGGCGAAGTGAGAACGAACCTGTTGCCGTGGGCTAATGCTCGCCTTTGGCAAAACGATATGCTTGGCCGCACACGATAAACGAATGCGGGACGAGGCTTCCCAGAGAGTAGCTTTCATCCATATCGTCCGCCAACAGCCAGTCGCGGCCTTCCGCGCGCGCCGCTTCAAGATCGCCAAGTCCAGGGCGTTCGCGTTGGCCTTTTGCGACCGAGAAAAATGCTTCTCCACTAACAATCGACGGGTCGTCCCCGATCTGAGGCTCAAGCAAAACTGCGGCGTCATGGAGGCCCGCACACCAGGCAAGATGCAACGCTGTATCGTCCGGTGGACGACCAACTTCGGAAGTTGTGGGCGCTGGGGACAGACAGGGGCCTGGTTCGCCGGGTTGGTAAAGCCGCGTAAGGTCTTGCGGATCGATGCAGATTTCTTGGGCGGTAGCTGGTGCTGGTTCAATCCAGAAGGCCAAGAGCGCAATAGTCCAGCCGATCGCCGTCGCCCAACTCATCCGATCTTGCCTTATGGTCATGCTGGCTTCAGCACCCCCTCAGGTCCGCGCGCACCAGTCCACGTAGGCCTCTCCCGAAAGCGGTCGGGCCACGCCCCCCGCCAGCATCGCCTGCGCCACATCCTGCCCGCCGATCTCCACCGTCACCAGAGTCCGCCCATCGGGGTGCTGCCCGCCGCGCCGGACCGACGTAACCGGCCCCCCGGCCACCAGCCTCTCCAGGTAGCGGCGCGACTTCAGACCTTCCGCGCGCTCCTCAGGACACTCCGCCCGATCAACCTCCGGCGCATCGATGCCCATCAGCCGCGAGCTGACCGCCGGCCCGCCGTCGCACGAGAGGTCGAACGTGTCGCCATCCACGATCCCGGTCACCTGGCACCGAGGGGCCGCCCCCGCATCACCATCACCCGAACCGACCGGTTCCACACAAGCCGCAACCGACCCAACCGCAAGCGCTGCCAGACCGGCCTGCCAGACCCGCATCACCGCATCGCCATGCTTGCCGCCGATTCCGGCAGTTCCTCGGCAAAGCACCGCTGGTAGAACTCCGCCACGGTCTGCCGCTCCAGCTCGTCGCATTTGTTCAGGAAGGTCAGCCGGAACGCGTAGCCGACATTGCGGAAGATCTCGGCGTTCTGGGCCCAGTTCAGCACGGTGCGGGGGCTCATCACCGTCGACAGATCGCCGTTCATGAACGCCGTCCGCGTCAGGTCCGCGACCGTGACCATCTGGCCAATAACCTTGCGGCCCTTGTCGGTGTTGTAATGCGCGTTCTTGGCCAGGATGATCGCGGCCTCGGCGTCATGCGAAAGATAGTTCAGCGTCGCGACCAAAGACCAGCGGTCCATCTGGGCCTGGTTGATCTGCTGGACCCCGTGGTAAAGCCCGGTCGTATCGCCCAGACCCACGGTGTTCGACGTCGCGAACAGGCGGAACGACACATGCGGCGTGATGATCTCGTTCTGATCCAGCAGCGTCAGCTTCCCGTCATGCTCCAGCACGCGCTGGATCACGAACATCACATCCGCCCGGCCTGCGTCGTATTCGTCGAAGACAATCGCCACCGGGTTGCGCAAAGCCCAGGGCAGAATCCCCTCGTGGAATTCCGTCACCTGCTTGCCGTCGCGCAGCTTGATCGCGTCCTTCCCGATCAGGTCGATCCTGGAAATGTGCGAATCCAGGTTCACCCGCACGCAGGGCCAGTTCAGCCGCGCCGCAACCTGCTCGATATGGGTCGACTTCCCCGTCCCGTGATAACCCTGGATCATCACCCGGCGGTTATAGGCAAAGCCCGCCAGGATGGCCAAAGTGGTATCGGGATCAAACTTGTAGGTCGTGTCGATCTCGGGCACCCGGTCGGCGCGCTCGGCAAAGCCCTTCACACGCATGTCGGTGTCGATCCCGAACACCTCGCGGACCGAAATTTCCTCGGTCGGTTTCATCGCCTGATCCAGCATCGCAAGGGCCTATCGCTCGGAGACCCGCACCCCATGCGCAGGCCCAAGCCATCCTTGGAACATAACGCCGGGGGGTTCAAGGGGACCGGGCCGGGGCAAAGCGGCGCGGCGTCAGAATTTGCCGAAGAAGTCGGTGATGTCGAAGAACAGGTCTTCTTCCCGGCCGCCCACGCGAATGGTGATGACATCGTAGAACCGATCGCCGTTCTGAACGAGAGCCTGTCCCAGAACCTCGGCGCCGGGGCGGTTGGCTTCGATCCACTGGTATTCGGCGGCCACCCCGTCAGATGAGCCCTGGGCGCCAAGGACGACGATGGCCGTCTCGACACTGGCCCCATCGCCACCCTTGAAGGCAATCTCGGCGGTCGCGGCTGCAGACAGGGCAAGAAACACCCCGGCAGTAAGGCTGAAAAGCTTGGTGCGGATCATTCCAGGGTCCTTTCGGTTGCAGGTCATGGTGCCATGGTACGCAAGCCCCATGCCGCCACAACTGCGGGAACCGTGACCCAAGCTTTGCGCCCCGGCCTCCGTCCAAGCCATCACGCGCAGCACCTCGCTCGCAATTGCGTGAACTCACGGTCTGTTGGCCCGCTGTAACATCAAAGTGGTCTATCGTGCCGTCAGACAATCAGGACATCCGCCATGCATCGCCGCCTGCTTCTTCTGTCCGCCGCCCTTGGTTTCATCCCGCGCCTCGGCGCAGCCGGGGAAAGCTTCGAATACGTGCTCACCGATGCCGAATGGCGCGAAAAGCTTGGCGACCTCGCCTACAGGGTCCTCCGGGAAGAGGCGACCGAACGCCCCGGCACCAGTCCACTGGACAAAGAGACGCGCGCGGGCATCTACCACTGCGCGGGCTGCGACCTCGCGGCCTTCTCGTCCGAGACGAAGTACGACAGCGGCACCGGTTGGCCCTCGTTCTGGAAGCCCCTTCCAGACGCCATCCGCACCCGCGAGGACGGCGGCCTCCTTGGCGCAAGGACCGAAGTCCACTGCCGCCGCTGCGGCGGGCACTTCGGCCATGTGTTCGACGACGGCCCCGAACCCACGGGCCTGCGCTACTGCATGAACGGGGTGGCGCTCAGCTTCGTTCCGGCCTGAGACGGCAAGCCTCGACCTGCACCAATCCTGCACAACTCCTGAGCCCGGCCTGCACAGGCATCAGGCATGACGGTCCCGTATCAACAAGGGACTGGATCAAATGCCAACGTCACATCGCGCGCTTGCCGCAGGTCTCTGCGCCGTTTCGGGTCTCGCGGTCATCTTCGCGATGGGTGCACAGCTTCGGATAAGCGACCTGAACATCATCCTGCCCGCCGCGTGCGGGGCACTCATAGGTGGTGCGATCTGCGCCGATCTCTTCGGCCTGCCAGGTCGCTTTGGTCTGGCGCTTACAGCGATCGGAGCTGTTCTCGCAACACTCATTGGCTCGGCCCTGGCCGGTGCCGCCTACGGGATTTGGGAGGGGCCGACCCTTATCGGCATCATCTACGGGCCGGCTACTGTCGGCCACGCGATCCTGACGACGCCGGCAGTCCTCTTGGCCTGGGCAGCGACCATGGCCGGGGCGCATCTTGCCATGCGCACGCGGCCCATCCGGCCGCTAATGCCCAGTTGAGCGCTACTCCCTGAAAAACCGGCTGTCCTTCAGCTGGTCCCAGGCCCAGACCACCTCCTGCAACCGTTCCTCATCCCGCCGGTCGCCGCCATTCATGTCAGGGTGAAGATCTTTCACCAAAGCTTTGTACTGCTTGCGGATTTCAGTCTTGGTCCAGGTATCTCGCGCATCCAGGATCTCGATCGCCTTCCGCTCGGTCGGCGGCAGCTTCCGCGTCGCGGCCGAGGTCGGCTTCCCCGGATTCTGCGTGGCCTTCTCGCCCAGCAAAGACATCGGGTCGTTCACCCCCAGCCGCGCCCAGGCGTTGCCGTCGCCCTGGCGCGAGAAGGGCTTGGTCTCGCGGCCCCAGAGCCGGTCCTTGTCCAGGAACTTCTGGAACTCCTCATCCGTGGTCCCGTTGAAGAAGTTCCATTTCAGATTGTACTCGCGGATATGGTCCTTGCAGAACCAGAAGAACTCATCCAGCTGATCGGGCGACTTCGGCGCGCGGTAGGCGGCCTGTTCCTTGCACTCCGGATAGTCGCAGGGCCGGTCCGCGGTGTCGAACGCCCCCGACATGCCCCGACGCCCGGTTTTCTTGCGCTTCTTGTCCGCCGAGACGCGGAGATCGAATTCGAAGGGCGTGCGGTTGGTCATGAAGGGCCTTTCCGACTCGGGGCCACGAGTTTAGGGCTTTTCCCGGAAGAGAGAAGGGGGCATGGGCTGACATGACGGTGAAGGACGACATCGAGGCTCGCCTGACAGCAGCCTTCGCGCCCGATCGGCTGGAGGTGACGAACGAAAGCCACCGCCACGCGGGCCATGCGGGGGATGATGGGACCGGCGAAAGCCACTTCCACATCCTGATCCGCGCCGCCGCCTTCGCCCCCATGACCCGCGTCGCCCGCCACCGCGCCGTGCATCAGGCGCTCGGCGACCTCAACCAGCGCGTCCACGCGATTGCGCTGGACGTGGGGTAGGGGGTTGCCCGGTCGGTTGGGTGATTTCACGCGCGTTCTGCCGTCGACAACACGTTCGCTTGCCTCAAAAACCGGCACCGCCTCGCGACACGCTGCGTCTGATGCCCGATCCCTCTCCTCTCTGCTTGCGCGTTGACCGTGACAGTCATCTATTGGTTGTAGACATTGACTCTAATGACCCTGCGTCAATCGATTCCCACGCCACAGCGGACACAGGGCATCCTGCCCGCGCGCTAGGGGGCAGTCATGACAGGCAAGGCTCTCGACGCCCAGGACTCAAACCTGCCGCTGGTCACGATCGGCGTCTGCACTTTTCGCCGACCGATCCTGGACCGCACGCTCGCAAGTCTCGCCACACAGCGGCTTGGCCCGACCCACCGCGGCTGCATCGTCGTCGCCGACAATGACGACGAACCCTCAGCCCGGTCTCGCGTCGAAAAGGCGCGGGGGGCGCAAACCATGCCGCTCCACTACATCCACGCCCCCGCGCGCAACATCTCGCTTGCGCGGAACGCCCTGCTTGATCAGGCCCGTGCCCAGGGTGCCAGCTATCTTGCAATGATCGACGACGATGAAGCCGCCAGTCCCGACTGGGCCCAGGCCCTGATCACGGAAATCACCGCCTCCGGGGCCGATGCGGTCCTGGGTCCGGTTCTGGCCAGCTACCGGCCCCAGGCGCCGCGCTGGCTGCATCAGGGCCGGCCGCATGACGTGCGCCCGGTGATCCAGCGCGACGGCCGGATCCTGACCGGCTACGCCGGCAATGTCATTCTGCGCCTCGACAGCCCCCTGCTGCGCGACCGACGCTTCGATCTTTCCTTTGGCCAGACCGGGGGCGAAGACGACGCCTTCCTTCGTGGCCTCGTGCGGGACGGAGGCCGGATCGGCCAGGCGCCTGCGGCGATAGCGCATGAAGAGATACCTGAGAGCAGGGAAACCCTGCGCTACCTCCTGCGCCGCAGCTTCCGCGCCGGGCAAACCCATGGCCGGATCAACAGTCCCATCGGCCTTGCGGCGCGCGGGGTGATGTTCGCCAAAGCCGCGGCCAAGGTCTGCGTGCTCGCCGGATCAGCCGGGCTGTCCGCCTTCTCGCCGCCCCGGCTGGCGCGCTCCTTGATCCGCGCCGCGCTGCACGCAGGGGTCTGCTCGCAGCTTGCGGGGGGGAAAGTGCTTGAACTCTATCGCTCCTGACCCGCCGCAGGCCGCACCGCGCCGCGCAACGCTTGCCGGGCGACTGTCCTTTGCCGCCGCGACGCGCCTCCGCCTGCGCAGGCTGCCCCGGCCCCCCGATCGCGGCTATCTCAGCCTCAGCTTCGACGACATCCCCCGTTCGGCCTGGACCGAAGGCGGCGCGATCCTGGACCGCCACGGGCTTCGCGGAACCTATTACCTTTGCGGCAGTCTTTGCGGCCAGGTCTTCGAGGGGCGCGAACAGTTCCGTCAAGGCGATGTCGCGGATATCCTCGCCCAGGGGCACGAGATCGGTTCGCATTTCTATCACCACCACAGCGCCCTCGCCCTCGGTCCCCGCAAGGTCGCGCGCGAGATCGCGCTGAACGACGTTTTCCTGTCCGAAGTGGCAGGCCCAGGGTTCCGGGCCCGCAGCATCGCCTATCCCTATGGCGAGGTCTCGGTTGGGGCAAAGTGGCTCTGCAGCCGCCGCTTCCAGACTGCGCGCGGAGTGCGCCCGGGCGTGAACACGCACAGCGCGGACCGCGACAATCTGGGCGTCCTCGCAATCGACAACGCCTTTGCCGACCAGACCGACTGGGACCGCATCTTCCTCTCGGTCGCACGCGAAAAGTCGTGGGCGATCCTTCTGGCGCATGGGCTGGACAGGTCGGACCACCCCTTCAGCTGCCCCCCCGCCCGTCTGGATCAAGCACTCCGCGCCGCCCTCGATGCCGGTCTGACCATCCTGCCGGTGGCCGAGGTGATCGACCGCCTTGCCGCCGACCCGGTCGCATGATCGGGCGGCTGCCCCGTTCACCAGCGCGTTGTAGGGTGGGTGCCAACCCACCACCCACATCGCAACCTTATGAATTGCCGTAACAATCCACGTCAAACCCGACCGAACCATGGTGGGGTTTCCCCACCCTACTTCCTCCGCAGGTCCGATTTGGCTGGCATCCTGGCCTACCTGCCGTTACGGTTCTGTCCTCAGCGGAATGATGGGTGATGAACATGATCGTCAAGCATCTCGTCGTGGCAATGGTTCCCTGTCTCTTTGCGTCAAGCGTTCTGGCGGCGGAATTTGTCGTCATCAATCAACGCTACGTCGTCTCGAAAGAGACCATTCGCGGATACTTCTACCGCGATGGCGAAAAGCAGATCGTGTTCGATGTCCGGTGGAGCGATTGGTCCACGCAATACCGGTGCCAGAACGCCTATGACGAGACGAAGGTAGAGGCGGCTTCTCTGAGCCTCGCCGTCAAACTGAAGGAGGCCAGCACCCTCGACTTTGGCGAGTTCCTTGAGGGCGAGGGCTTTACTGCCTGCGAGAAATTCTGACACCAGCAATCGTAGGACGGGCGCCAACCCACCACTCTCGCGAGCTTCGCGACCGGATCGCCATCGCGCGACCGGCGAACGAAGAGCCGGGCATGCTGACCGACATCGCGGGCTTCGCGATCTGGGCTTCGGCCAACGAAGAGGTCGATGCGAAGATCCGCGAGCAGATCAAGGCGGGGACCTTCCCGATCCGGCTTAAGCCCGAGGATTGGCAGAGCGGGTCGATCAACTGGCTCCTCGACGTGATCGCACCAGACCGGAAGACGGCAGGCCGGGTGATCGCCAACTTCGCCCAGGTGGTGAAGGAAGGTGAGCTGCGGCTGCATCCGCAGATCGGCGGGTTGGTCGAGAAGGACCTCTTGGAGAAGATGGGCGGGTCGCGCGGGCCGGTCTAAGGATCGTCCTGACCCACGGTGGGTCAAGGGCTAACTTACACCAATTCAATGACTTATGTGCGCGTTAGGACTTTGTCAGGGATTTAGGCACGCAAGCGATCTAGATGCGGGCATGATCGAATAGTCGGTAGCGGCAGCGAAGGAGAGATGAGATGGCGTGGTGTGTGATGGATCGGGTGGACGGCCCTTGCCGTCCTGAGAACAATTTCAGGCGCTTCGAAGAGCTTCTGGAAAAATACTATCACGAGGAGATGCCAGAGGCGCAACGCGCGCGCATCCGCCCCCAACACGCTGGCGCCTACTGGGCATCAGTATCGGGGAAGTTCCGTTATGAAGTCGGCTCAGTCGTGGATCACCAAGTGGTCGAGCCCCTGGCCCCGCACGAGTTCCCCACCGAAGTGGCCTTGAGGAAGAACTATTCGACGCTCGGGGCTTGGCTCGAACTACAACTCGCAATCATAGCGGTCGACGAGCGACTGAAAGCGCTGATCGAGGGGCTAGAGCCGGGTGTGCACCGGTTCTGGCCGCTGCGGCTGGTCAAGCCCAACGGGCAGGACTTTCCGGCACGCTACTATGGCATCGTGATCGACCGTTTCCTTGAGAGCTTTCTGCCGGAGGCCACGAAGCCAGAGGCATTTGAAGGGGGAACCGAGTTCTACGATGGTGGCGGTCATCTGAGGAAATCCGACTACCGTGTTCGCGGTGTAGGCAACAAAGCCAAATACAACGCCATGGTTTTTTCTACGGCGAAGATAGACGGCGCGCATTTGTGGCGTGAACGTCGGATGAGCAATCCCCAAATCTTCATTTCCGACGAGCTGAAAGCTGCCATCGACGCGGCGGGGTTGAAGATACCTACGCATTACCAAGTGAAAACAATCTAATAGCTTATCGGAGTTGTTTAAAGAATGCCGCGTAATCCAATAAACAGCCACCATGGCCTAGTCAGCAACAAAGCCAATCAAAATCTTCTCGACGCGTTAAGCAGGTATGCCAAGGGCGTCCAAGTCGAGGCGGAGTACAATTTCGTCGTTACGGCGACCACGATGCCTGCTTCCGAGCAGCCAGCTGTAGGGTGGGTGCCAACCCACCACCCACATTGCAACCATCTGAATATCCATAACAATCAACGATGAACCCAACCGAGGCACGGTGGATTTCATCCACCCTACGCCCCGAACGTGCCTTTGATCTCGACCCCCGCCCACTCCGGCTCGACCCGCCCCCCCCGGATACCCGGCGGATTGACGAACGTGGCCACTCCGCGGGCCGCCGAGAGACCCTTTCACCACCCCAAGCCCCGCATGGCATTCCTTTCCAAATCCTTAACGACCCCCTCGTAAGATATTGAATTCATTGTACAGAAATTCTTGCGCACCGTGCCCATCACCCCGCCTTCACCCTCAGCCGCCAGGCATGCAGCAACGGCTCGGTATACCCCGAAGGCTGCTCCCGCCCCTTGAAAACCAGGTCCGAGGCCGCCTGAAACGCCGCCCCCTGGAACCCCGGCGCCATCGGCTTGTAAAGCGGATCGCCCGCATTCTGCCGGTCCACGACCGCCGCCATCTTCTTCATCGCCTCCGTCACCTCCTCAGCCGACACGACCCCATGATGCAGCCAGTTCGCGATATGCTGGGCCGAGATCCGGCACGTCGCCCGGTCCTCCATCAGCCCCACATCGTTCAGGTCCGGGACCTTGGAACACCCCACGCCCTGATCGATCCAGCGGACGACATACCCCAGGATCCCCTGCGCATTGTTCTCCACCTCCCGCATCACCTGCTCCCGACTCCACGCCTGGAAGCTGGCCAGCGGAATATCCAGAACCCCATCCACATGCGCCCGCCGTCCCCCCTTGGCGAGCTTCGCCTGCACCCCAAAGACATCCACCCGATGATAGTGCAACGCATGCAAAGTGGCTGCCGTTGGCGAGGGCACCCAGGCCGTATTCGCCCCGGCCCTCGGATGCGCGATCTTCTCATCCAGCATCGCCGCCATCAGGTCCGGCATCGCCCACATCCCCTTGCCGATCTGCGCCTTCCCCGACAGCCCGCACTCCAGCCCGATATCCACGTTCAGCGCCTCATAGGCCGTGATCCACGCCTTCCGCTTGATGAAGTCCTTCCGACTGAACGGCCCCGCTTCCATCGAGGTGTGGATCTCGTCCCCCGTCCGATCCAGGAAGCCGGTGTTGATGAACGCAACCCGCCCCTTCGCCGCCCGGATGCATTCCTTCAGGTTCACCGAGGTCCGCCGTTCCTCATCCATGATCCCAAGCTTCACGGTGTTCGCAGGCAGCCCCAGCACCTCCTCGACCCGCGCCATCACGGCATCGGCAAAAGCCACCTCCTCCGGCCCATGCATCTTGGGCTTCACCACATAGACCGACCCTTGCGTCGAGTTCCGCATCCCCCAGGTCTTCCTCAGGTCATGCAGCGCGATAGCAACGGTCACCATCGCATCCATCAACCCCTCGGGGATCTCCGACCCATCGGGCAGCAGCACAGCCGGGTTCGTCATCAGGTGGCCCACGTTCCGGATCCACATCAGCGCCCGGCCCTTCAGTGCGAAGTGGCGGCCCGCCGGATCGAGGTACTCCCGATCCACCACCAGCCGCCGTTCGACCGTGCGGCCGCCTTTCTCGAAGACCTCGGTCAGCGAGCCCTTCATCAGCCCCAGCCAATTGCGATACGCCCCGACCTTGTCCTCGGCGTCTACACAGGCGACCGAATCCTCACAGTCCATGATCGCCGTCAGCGCGCTTTCCAGCTGCACGTCTGCAAGCAAAGCCTGATCGCGCGAGCCGATGAAATGCGCCCGATCGAAGACCAGTTCGACATGCAACCCGTTGTTCCGCAGCAGCACCGCATCCGGCGCCTTGGGGTTCCCACGGTAGCCCGCGAACTTCTCCGGGCTTACGAGCGGCAGGTCGTCGACCAGTAGCGCCCCGTCCTTGACGTAGTACCGGCGGACATCGGCGTGGCTGGTGCCGGCAATCGGGAAGGCCTCGTCCAGGAACACCCGCGCCCGCGCCACCACCCGTGCCCCGCGGCCTCGCTCATACCCGCCCGCGGGCGGTAGCGAGCCCATCGCATCGGTTCCGTAAAGGCAGTCGTAAAGGCTGCCCCAGCGCGCATTCGCGGCGTTCAGGGCGTAACGGGCATTGGTGATCGGCACCACCAACTGCGGCCCGGGAATCCGGGCGATCTCGGGGTCGACATTCGTGGTCTCGATCGTGAAGTCCGGGCCTTCAGGCAGAAGATAGCCAATCTCGGCGAGGAAGGCCTTGTAATCGATATGGTCGTGGGGCTGACCCCGCCGGGTGATGTGCCAGGCATCGATCTTGGCCTGCAGCGCCTCACGCTTTGCCAGAAGCGCGCGGTTCCCCGGGGCAAAGTCGCGCAGAAGGCCGGAAAACCCCTCCCAGAAGGCCGTTGGGGTGATCCCGGTGCCGGGCAGGGCCTCGTCTTCGACAAAGCGGGCGAGTACGTCGGCAACCTGCAGTCCGGCCCGATCGGTTCGCTGGGTCATGTCACCTCCTCTGCTGGCCGACAGGGCCGAGCGTAAGCATTTGCGCACGATAGGCGAGGGGATGTCCGGCCAGCAAGCAGACTGGTCCCCGGATTTGGGGACAACGCCACAAGACCCCATCCCGAAGCCCGAAGAACTTCGCAATATGGCTAAGTTTTCCGTTGCGGGCTGCGGTCGAAGGGATATAGTTAGCAATATGGCTAAGCATGACCCCCAGCTCGACCTTCTCTTCCACGCCCTGTCCGACCCGACGCGGCGGATGATGCTGAACCGGCTGGCCCGCGGACCGGCTCCGGTGACAGAGCTTGCCGGGCCGACGGGCCTGAAGCTTCCCACCATCCTGCGGCATCTGTCTGTGCTTGAAGACGCTGGTTTGATCGCAAGCCAGAAGGACGGGCGTGTCAGGTCTTGTGCGTTTCAGCCGCAAGCAATGGCCCCGATGCGCGACTGGCTTGAAGAGCAGCGGGCGATCTGGGAGGCCCGGCTCGACCGGCTCGACGATTATGTGACGAACCTCATGAAGGAGCGTGAGAAATGACCTCTGACCTCGACCCCGCCACCGACTTGACTTTCACCCGGACGCTCGCCGTCCCCCGTCAGCTGATCTGGGAATGCTGGACCCAACCGAAGCACATCCCGCATTTCTTTGTGCCCAAGCCGCACAAGGTGACGGCAGTCGACATCGATCTGCGGGTGGGTGGGCGCTTCAACACCAGCTTCGATGTCGAAGGCAACGTGATGGACAACCACGGCGTCTATCTTGAAGTTGTCCCAGGTGAAAAGCTTGTTTTCACAGATGCTTACACCGAAGGCTGGAAACCCGCGCCCGAACCTTTCATGACCGCGATCCTGCTTCTCTCCGACGCGCAGGGGGGCGGCACGACCTACACAGCCATCGCCCGGCACCGCAATCCGGACACCCGCAAGGCGCATGAGGACATGGGCTTCTTCGATGGCTGGGGCACGGTGGTCACGCAGCTGGAGGACTATGCGAAAGGGCTGGTTAAGTGACCGCCGACCGCACCGCGACGCTGACCTTCGAGCGCAACGTGGCCGCCCCGCTTGCAACGCTGTGGCAGGCCTGGACGTCGCCCGCTGCACGGGCGGTCTGGGCGTCGCCTTCCCCCACTGTGACGGTCGAGTTTCTTGAAGCCGACTGCCGTGTCGGCGGCAGGGAGGTCTCGCTTTGCAAGGTCGCCGGGCAGCCCGACATCCGGGTGGAAGGCGGGTGGCTCGAGCTTCAGCCTGGACAGGTCAGCGTGAACTATGAGGTTGTCTCTTGCGAGGGGCTGATCCAGTCGGCAGCCCTTGTCACCGCAAGGTTTGCCGAGGCCGGGGCAGGGAGCACGCTGGCGCTGACCATCCAGCTCTCGTCTTTGGCCGAGGACATGGAGCAGGGGTATCGGCAGGGATTTGGCGCAGGCCTTGCCAACCTTGCGGGCGTGGCCGAGCGGACCATGGTGCTGGAACGCGTGATCAAGGCACCGGTCTCGGTGGTCTGGGGCGCCTGGATGAACCCGGAGACCTTGCCAAAGTGGTGGGGGCCGGATGGGTTTTCCTGCAAGACGTCGCGGATCGACCTGCGCGAGGGCGGCGAGTGGGTCTTCGACATGATCGCCGCTGACGGGACGGTTTTCCCGAACCACCACCGCTATGGTCGTGTCATCCCAGAAGCGCGGATCGATTACGCGCTCCATTGGGGCGAGAATGGGCCGAAGCATGCCGACGCCTGGGCAAACTTCGCCGAGGTGGACGGGGTGACGAAGGTAACGCTCGGCATGGTGTTCCAGACACCGAAGGAGTTCGAGGACGCGAGGGGCTTCGGTGCGGTCGAGCTGGGGCTGCAGACGCTGGGCAAGCTTGCGCGGTTTGTGGGGGCGGATTGATCGCCGCTGTCCGTGGAAGCGGGTTGAGGTTCCTTGACCGTTCATGGCGGCCGACAAGATGAAGCTTAACGAAACCTTACCTCGTTGCCTGCATCTGTGCAAGCATTTGATTTTGTTTCGTATTCTATCTTGTCCCACGGTGGGACAATTCCGTTTGTGATGGCGCGGCTCCCGAACTCTTTGCGGCCCGGCACCGGTCGGAGCAATGCTTCACCTCATCCCAGACCCGCTCCCACTTCTTCCGCCAAGTGAAGGGCCTGCCACAGGTGGCGCAGGTCTTCTGCGGAAGGTCCGACTTCTTCACCCCGCCTGGCATCAGAGGTCCAGGGTCAGCTGTGTCTGGACCACGGTTCGCCGAGGGGGGCGTCCCTTGACCAGGCGCACATTGGCCCGACTGGCATGGCGGTGGACGATCTTGGCGGCCGTATCGGCAAAGCCCGTCGCCTTGCGGGCCCGCCAGATCAGCTCCCGCGCCTCTCGTGCGGCCGAGGCCAGGTCAATAATTGGTTCGGGGTAGCGTCGACCAAGAAGGCTTCCCGCGCCGGGCCACTTCCAGGGCTCATGCAGGAAGGCATCGGGGACGGTCGCGAGCTCGGGCAGCCATGCCCGGGTGAAGGCGCCGGTCGGGTCCTGATCCAGCCCCTGTTTCACCGGGTTGTAGATGCGGGGCGTGTTGATGCCCGTGGTGCCGGACTGCATCTGCACCTGCGGCCAGTGGATGCCAGGCTCGTAATCGGTGAACATCCTGGCAAGATGCGAGCCGCTCGCCCGCCAGTCGAGCCAGAGGTGGTACGAGGCGACCGAGGTCACCATCGCCCGCATCCGGAAGTTAAGCCAGCCGGTCGCGCGAAGATAGCGCAGGCACGCGTCCAGGAACGGGAGGCCCGTTTCGCTTTGCGCCCAGGCCTTTAGCCGGGAGGCGTCGGCTTCCCGGGGGCGGGTGATGGCCAGGGGGTGCAGGTCGCGGTGTTCGATCGACGGTTCGTC
>NZ_JBOFBI010000292.1:0-36195 GCF_051645465.1 Tabrizicola sp.
GGCGTTGCCGGCAAGCGGCACGGCATGATCAAGCGCACGACGAAGTTCATTCGCGATGCTTCCGGAACGATGCTGCTGTCCGCTGCGGACACCAAGATCGTCAAGAAGTACATGCCCTACGACCGGTAAGGAGAGCACCAGATGTCCCGCGTCAAATCCGGCGTCGTCACGCATGCCCGTCACCGCAAGGTGATCAAGGCTGCCAAGGGCTATTACGCCGCCCGTTCCACGAACTTCCGCACCGCCACCCAGGCGGTCGACAAGGCCAACCAGTACGCGACCCGCGACCGCAAGGCCCGCAAGCGGTCGTTCCGCGCGCTCTGGATCCAGCGGATCAACGCTGCGGTCCGGCTGTTCGATGCCGAGATGACCTATTCGCGGCTGATCAACGGTCTGGCGAAAGCCGGGATCGAGGTCGACCGCAAGGTCCTCGCCGATCTCGCCGTGCATGAGCCCGAGGCGTTCAACGCCATCGCCGGCCAGGCGAAAGCCGCGCTGGTCTGAGACCGACAGCCCCGAAATCCGGAAAGGCTCCGCAGCGATGCGGGGCCTTTTGCTTTTGGCCAACGATGTCGCCCTCGGGGTTCTCCCGGGACCGCTTAACGCTAGCCTTTCGTGCTCCGGAACTCTTGAAACGCGATCAGATAGAAGGCGGCCACGGCTATCGAGGTGGAGACGAAGAAGATCACGCCATAGCCAAGGAATGTCGGGGACAGAAGTGCCAGAAAGCCGTCTTGGCTCACCATGATCGATCCGAACAGGATGCAATAGCCCGCCAGACAAGCCAAGGTGAAGCAGACGAACGGAAGCTTCCTGACCGGGTCGAGCTTCCGGAAGTAAAGGATGTAGGCCGGACCGCCCAAGATCGTTGCGAACAGGTATCCCACCAGCGCGCCCATACCGAGGATGAACTCATAGTACACCAGTTCGTCGAACATGATGCTGAAGGCGAGCACAAGAAGCGCGGGCACAATCGGGGCAATCAGGAATGCGGCGAACAGCCTGGGCTTGGCTACCATTCGGAGGACCTAATCAGTTTGGCGTCGAGCATATGCCTAAGCGAGAACTTTGACATTATCGAGGACCGAAACGGTCAACCTCAGGCCTACCTGTTGAACACCCGGCTCGGGTGCAGCTCTCCGCCCCGATAATGCCCCACAGCCACGGCCAGCCCATCCAGGCTGGCCCAGCCTTCGGTGCCCCAGTCGGCATGGCCGATAACCTGGCCGGGGTTGCCATTGCGCAGCCGGGCCGCGCCTTCGGGGGTCGCGGGGAACTCTGGCAGGTCTTCCAGGCCGAGTTCCAGGGGCAGGAGGCGAGCATCCAGCGCCTCGCTCTTGGCCTCGGCGTCGATCTGGTCGAGCGTCACGCCCTGATCGGCGCTGAAGGGGCCGGACCAGGTGCGGCGGAGCCAGAGCACGTGGCCAAGGCAGCCGAGCGCTTGCCCAAGGTCGCGGGCGATGGAGCGGACGTAGCCGCCCTTGCCGCAGACCATCTCCAGTTCGACATGGTCGGGGTCGGGGCGGGCCTTGACCACCAGACTGTCTACCCAGAGCGGGCGGGCGGCAAGGTCCATTTCCTCGCCTTCGCGGGCGAGGTCATAGGCGCGCTCGCCTTCGACCTTGACGGCGGAATACTGCGGCGGGACCTGTTGGATCTGGCCCCGGAAGGCGGCAAGTGCCGCTTCGATCTCGGCATCACTTGGCCGCAGCGCGCTGGTCGCGATCACCCGGCCCGAGGCATCGTCGGTATCGGTCGCAGCGCCGAAGGTCACCCGGAACCGGTAGCATTTCAGGGCGTCGGTGATGTAGGGGATGGTCTTCGTCGCCTCTCCCAGTGCCACTGCAAGAACCCCGGTCGCATCGGGGTCGAGCGTCCCGGCATGCCCGGCCTTCTGCGCCGAAAACGCCCATTTCACCTTGTTCACCACAGCGGTCGAGGTCACCCCGGCGGGCTTGTCGATGACCAGCCAGCCGGTGACGGGGCGGCCCTTCTTGGTGCGGCCCATCGTTCAGCCTTTCGGAACCACGGTGCCGACAGTCGGCCCCATCGGGAAGCCACCGTCATGTCTGTTCAAGTCGGGGGCATAAAGGCGCGAGATGTTGCCGTCGAAGTAGAGCGCGTCCTTCAGCGCCAGCTCATCGCGGAAAAGCCGGGCGAAAGCGTGGAAATTGACCTCGTCGTTCGAGATCGCGAAGACGGCGCGGGTGCCGTCCTCGCTGACGCCGACGCCGTTGCGGACATAGGTGCTGTCGCTGTCGGGCAGAAGCTTCGGGTGAAGCTCTCCCTTGATCACCAGCATCGGCCCCGATTGGGTGGCAAAGCGGCAGTCGGGGGCTTCTTTCTTGAATGCTCGGCTTTCGAGGATGCGGAACCTCTCGCCAAAGCAGAAGACACCATTCGGCAGAAGGCCGAAGTTGCCCGGCCCGTCCGCGGTAACCAGGCGAGCGACCTCGTTGCCGTCCTCGACGTACAGCCCGACGGGTGAAAGGTCGTGGTGATACATGCCCGCGTTCATCGCGAAGCTCAGGGCCTTGCCCTCGGCTACCAGCGCGGCGTCGATGTTCTTGAAGCTGCCGTAGACGCCTTCGGGGCCGGAATGAAAGAGCCGCAGGTCCTCGCCCGAGGTGACCTCGCACAGCGTGTAAGAGGCGCCCTCGAACGTGGTGTCGCGGCAGGTGACCGCCCCGGCGTCCAAGGGGGCCAGCATCAGGGCAAACGCAAGGCGGAACATCACTCCTCCTCGTCAGCCGCGTCGAGATCGCGCTGCACTGCCGGGTCCGAGAAGAGGCGCCGGGTTTCGTCCAGGCGGTCGAAGGTCTCATCCGGCCGGAAGCGCAGGTCGGGGGCGTATTTCAGCGTCAGCTCCCGCGAGATGCGATGCCGAAGCTCGGCCTTGTTGCGCGCCAAAGCGGTGATAGCATCCTGCACGGGCACCGAGCCCATCAGCGGCATCACATATACGGTCGCGACCTTCAGATCCGGCGAGCACGACACCTCGCCCACCGTGATCGACATGGCGTTGAGTTCCGGGTCGTGGATTTCGGCCCGGTTCAGAACGTCCGAGAGCGTGCGGCGAATAAGTTCGCCCACCCGAAGCTGGCGTTGCGACGGGCCTGAGCCGGTGGAGAAGCGCTTGTTCGACATGGGCGACCGTTTAGGCCCTTTCCGCGCCGCCCGCAACGCCGGGCTTTCTTGCCCCGCAGTAAGGCGCTAGGAGGGTCGGGCAAGCGGAGGTGCGGCATGAGCGATGTTCCCGGACTGGTGGTCACAGGTGCGTCAGGGCGGATGGGGCAGACGCTGATCCGGCTGTCACAGGGGTCAGACCGGCTGCGGCTGGTCGGCTGTGTTGAGCGCGCGGGTCACCCCTGGATCGGTCGGGACGTGGGCGAGGCGATGGGTGGCACCCCGGTGGGCGTCAAGGTGACCGACGACGCGCTGGAAGCCTTTGCCAAGGCGCAGGCGGTGGTGGATTTCACGGCACCCGCCGCGACGGTGGAGTTTGCGGCACTGGCGGCCCAGGCGCGGGCCTGCCATGTCATCGGGACAACGGGGCTTGAGGCCGAGCATCTGGCGAAGATCGAGGCCGCCTCACGCCACGCGGTGATCGTGCGGGCCGGGAACATGTCGCTGGGTGTGAACCTTCTGGTGCGGGTCGCCGAAAAGGTGGCGGCGGCGCTCGATGCCGACTGGGATGTGGAGATCGTCGAGGCGCATCACCGGATGAAGGTCGACGCGCCCTCGGGCACCGCTCTGATGCTGGGTGCGGCGGTTGCGGCGGGACGTGGTGTTTCGCTGGAGGACACGAAGGTCTCGGGCCGCGACGGGATCACCGGCGCGCGGGCGAAAGGAGCCATCGGCTTCTCGGCCATCCGGGGCGGCGATATCGTGGGCGAGCACGATGTGATCTTCGCGGGCGAGGGCGAGCGGGTGATCCTACGCCATGTCGCGACCGACCGGGCGCTCTTTGCCCGCGGCGCGCTGAGGGCGGCGCTTTGGGGGCAGGGGCAGAAGCCCGGGCAGTACGACATGATGGATGTGCTTGGCATCTAGCGGGTGATCCAGTTCCGTCCCGGCTGCGTATCAGTCGTCAGACTGATGCTTGGGGGATGCCATGTTTCGTTTCTGCGCCGTAGTGCTGATGCTGGCCGCACCAATCCCGGCTGCCGCCGAGGGGTTTGAGCCAGTCAAGGAAAAGGACCGGTTCCTCGATCTGGTCAAGGATCGGGAGCTGCGTATCGGCCTTTACAATCTGTCGCTGACGGTCTCTCCGGATGGCCGTATCGATGGCTCGGCCATGGGCTGGGACATCACCGGCAACTGGTCCTGGAAGGACGGCTACTTCTGCCGCGAGATGGACTGGAGCGGGACGGCGATCGACTACAACTGCCAGCTGGTCGAAGCGCACGGCGGTGAGCGGGTCCGGTTCACGGTTGACCAGGGCAAGGGCGACTCGGCGACGTTCCGGCTGCGCTAAGCTTTACGGTGCCGCTCGTCGATGACTTCGTCACTCCTCGCTCGGGTAGCTCCGACGAGGAGACGAAGTCGAACGAGGAGGGGGCGTCAGAAATCGACAGCGATCCCCTTCTTCTCCCAGTCGCCATAGCGCACGGGTTCAGGCCCCTCGCGCCCGCCTAGTTCCTTCGGCAGCGGGGGCTGCGCCTCGGCTGCCTTCCGGCGCGCTTCGGCCTCGGCCAGAGCCCGTTTTGCGGCGGGGGGCAGATCGTTCTTGTCCATGCCCATGGTTCCTTGTGTGCCCTTACTTGGTGATATAGGCCGCGCGGATGGGCAGCAAGGGGACGGCGATGGCCGAAGGTGTGGCGGCACGGGCCGCAGCGGTTGCGATCCTGGACGGAGTCCTGGGCGAAGGGCGGATGCTGTCGGACTTTGCCGGGGGCGATCTGTCGCCTGCCGACCGCGCGCGGGCCTTGCGGCTGGCGGAAACGGTCCTCCGGCATCTGGAACCGGCCGACCGGCTCCTCGACCGGCATCTCCGCAAGGCGCCGCCGCTGACGGCACGGAACGTGCTGCGCCTGGCTGTCATCGAATGCGCAGAGGGTGCCCCGGCCCACGGCGTCGTGAACGCGGCAGTCGAGATCGTGCGGAAGGGCAAGCGCACCGCGCATCTCGCCGGGCTCGTCAATGCTGTCCTGCGGGCCTTGCCAGAGACGGGGCTTCTCGACGGCGCGTCGCCGCAAAAGATGCCGCGCTGGCTGCGCCAACCTCTCGTTCACGCCTGGGGCCGGGATGTCGTCTCGCAGATCGAGGCGGTGCAGGCCACCGAGCCCCCGCTTGACCTGACACTCCGCGAGGGTTTCCCGGCACCGGAGGGCGAGCTTCTGCCGACCGGCAGTCTGCGCCTTCGCGGCGCGGGGCAGATATCGGCGCTGCCAGGCTATGCCGAGGGTGGCTGGTGGATACAGGACGCCGCCGCCGCCCTGCCCGCCGTGCTTCTGGATGCGCGGCCGGGCGAGAGGGTGCTGGACCTTTGCGCGGCACCAGGTGGCAAGACCCTCCAGCTTGCCGCAGCCGGAGCAAGGGTCGTGTCGCTTGACATCTCGGGCCCTCGCATGGCGCGGCTGGAAGCCAACCTCAGCCGCACCGGCCTGACCGCCGAGCTCGTAGTCGCCGATGCCCTGACCTGGGAGCCGGACGGGGCCTTCGACGCGATCCTCCTCGATGCGCCCTGTTCGGCGACAGGGACGATCCGTCGGCATCCCGACCTGCCATTTGTCAAGGATGGCTCTGAAGTCACGGGGCTGGTCGATC
Source organism: Tabrizicola sp. (assembly GCF_051645465.1). Lineage (GTDB taxonomy): Bacteria > Pseudomonadota > Alphaproteobacteria > Rhodobacterales > Rhodobacteraceae > Tabrizicola. The sequence goes on from NZ_JBOFBI010000292.1 coordinate 5,770, forward strand.
TGCAGGCCAGGCTGATCGACCGGGCACTTGGCTGGCTCAAGCCCGGCGGGCGGCTGGTCTTTGCCACCTGCTCGCTTCTGTCTGATGAAGGCGAGGACCAGCTTTCCGCCACGCTCGACCGCCATCCCGACCTGACCGTCGAGCGCATCGATCTGCCGGGGGTCGAGCCGAACTGGTGGACGACCTCAAACGGCCTGCGCCTTCGCCCCGACTACTGGGCGGATCGCGGCGGGATGGATGGCTTCTTCCTCGCCCGGCTACGGAAACCGGCCTGAGGCCTCATCGCAAAAGGCCAAGCACCTCAAGGCTTGGATAACCATCCGGTATCAGCCCGCGCGCTTTCTGGAACGCCTTTACGGCAGCGATGGTCTTCGGCCCCATCCGCCCGTCCACCCCGCCCGGATCGAACCCGGCCCTGCCAAGCAGGCCCTGCAGCTCCACCCGCTCCTCCAGCGTCAGCGCCCGCAGCTCGCGCGGCCAGGTCCCGGCAATCGCAGGGCCGCCCTTGATCCGGTCCGCCAGATGCCCGATCCCGATGATATAGGCATCGGCCGTGTTGTACTTTTCGATCACCTGGAAGTTCGGAAAGATCAGAAACGCCGCCCCCCGCGCCCCGCCAGGCAGCAAACTCGAACCCGGCCCAGGGTCCGGCAGATCGCCCCCCGAAGCCGTCCTGACCCCCATTGCCTGCCACTCCGCGACCGGCTTCACCACCCGCTCGGTCGTCTGCTCATAGTCGAAGCCCTCCGGCAACTTCACCTCGAACCCCCACGGCATCCCCGTCTGCCACCCCCAATGCCGCAGGTAATTGGCGGTCGAGGCCAGCGCATCCGCCGGGTCATCGCCCCAGAGGTTCCGCTTCCCGTCACCGTCGAAATCGACCGCGAACTTCTCCCACGACGAGGGCATGAACTGGGTATGCCCGCTCGCCCCCGCCCAGCTGCCGGTGAAGCTTTCCACATGGCCACCATCGACGATCTTCAGCGCCGCGATCAGCTCCGCCTCGAAGAACGCCCCCCGCCGCCCCTCATAGGCAAGGGTCGCCAAAGACCCCAGCACCGGCAGATCACCGCGATAGGTGCCATAGGCGCTTTCCAGCCCCCAGACCGCCGCGACGACCTCCTTCTCCACCCCGTATTCCGCCTCGATCCGCTCAAGGAGTGCGCGGTTCTTCTCCAGCGCCTTGATCCCAAGCGCCACCCGGTCCTCCGAGACAGCAGTGTCGAGATAATCCCAGATCGTCTTGGTGAACTCGTTCTGGTTCCGGTCGCGTTCCACGACCTTCGGGTTGAACTCCACCCCCCGCATCGCCTGATCGAAGGTTGCCGCCGGAACCCCTGCCGCCAGCGCGCGTGGCCGGAAGTCCTGCACCCAGGCCTCAAGCCCCGCTTGCGTGCCCATCTCAACCTCCACTCCCTTGACTGGATCGGGCAGGATCGTCTGGGCCACAGCACCCGCAGTGCCAAACACTATCGCCAGCCCAATGCTCACCAAAATCCTTCGAAGGACTTTGCAAATTTCTTCGAAGAAATTTGGCCCGCCCGTCATCTCCGCTTGCGCACCAGCCGCCGTTTCGCCGCCGCTTGCGCCGGTTTCCGGGGTTGGTACTTGCCCCCCTGCCGCCGCGCCGGTTTCAGCACTGATCCCTCCACCGCCAGAAGCTCCAGGATCAGCCCGCCGGTCACCGGCACCGCTTCTGCCAGCCGGACAGTCACCTTCTGCCCGATCCCCAACGTCAGCCCGGTATCAGAGCCCATCAAGGTCTGGCTGCCCTCATCGTAGTGGAAGAACTCCCGCCCCAGGGCGCGCACCGGGATCAGCCCGTCCGCGCCCGTCTCGTCCAGCCGCACGAAAAGCCCGAACCGCTGCACGCCCGAGATGCGCCCCGCAAACTCCGCCCCCACCCGATCGGCCAGATAGGCGGCGAGATACCGGTCGGTCGTGTCCCGCTCCGCCGCCATGCTCCGCCGCTCGGCTTCCGAGATCAGCTTCCCGGTCTCCTCCAGGTTCTCTTCGTCCCAGACGGACAACCCGTCCTTCCCCCAGCCATGCGCCGAGATCAGCGCGCGGTGGACGATCAGGTCGGAATAGCGGCGGATGGGCGAGGTGAAATGCGCATAGTTCTGCAGAGCCAGTCCGAAATGCCCGAAGTTCTCCGGATGGTAGTAGGCCTGGGTCATCGAGCGGAGGGTCGAGATGTTGATCAGCTCGTCGAACTCCGTCCCCTCGGCCTGCGCCAGAAGCCGGTTCAGGTGCCGCGTCTGCAGGACCTGCCCCTTGGCCAGCGTCAACCCCGCACCCTCAGCCACCTCGCGCAAGCTGTCCAGCTTCAACGGCGAGGGCTCCTCATGCACCCGGAAGAGCAGCGACCGCTTCAGCCGGATCAGCTCCTCCGCCGCCGCGACATTGGCGAGGATCATGAACTCCTCGATCAGCTTGTGCGCGTCCAGCCGGTCCTTGAACGCGACCGAGACAACCCGGCCCTCCTCGTCCAGCTCGATCTTCCGCTCGGGCAAGTCCAGGTCCAGGGGCTGCCGCACCTCCCGTGCCCGGGTCAGCGCCGCATAGGCCGCGTAAAGCGGCTTCAGCACCGGTTCCAGCAGAGGCGCCGTCGCCGCATCGGGAGCCCCATCCACCGCCGCCTGCACCTGCGCGTAGTGCAAGGAGGCGACTGACCGCATCATCCCCCGCACGAACCGGTGGCTCCGCTTGTGCCCGCCCGCGTCGATCACCATCCGCACGGCGAGGCAGGCGCGGTCGACGCCCTCGTGCAACGAACAGAGATCGCCCGAGAGAATATCGGGCAGCATCGGCACCACCCGGTCGGGGAAATAGGTCGAATTGCCCCGCTTCCGCGCCTCTCGGTCCAGCGCCGAGCCCGGCGTCACGTAATGCGCCACATCGGCGATGGCGACCCAGAGGATGAAGCCCCCCGGATTGCCGGGGTCGGCGTCCGCCTCGGCCAAAACCGCATCGTCGCGGTCACGGGCATCGACCGGATCGATGGTGACCAGCGGCAAACCCCGCAAATCCTCGCGCCCCTTCATCCCCACGGGTTCGGCGCGGTCGGCCTCGGCCATGACCGCGTCGGGGAAGGCATCCGGAATCCCATGCTGGTGGATCGCGATCAGGCTTGCCGCCCTTGGCCCCGCCGGGTCGCCCAGCCGTGCCACCACGCGCGCCGCAGGCAGACCCATGCGGCGCGCACCAACGGCCTCCGCCTCGACCAATTCCCCATCCCGCGCGCCCATGGCCATATCGGCGGCCACCCGCCATTCCTTGTCGGAGCCTTTCTCGACCGGCACGATCCTGCCGCCCTCGGACCCCACCCGGAACACCCCCAGCACCTTCCGCGGGTTCGACCCCAGCCGCCGGATCAGCCGCGCCTCGTACACGTAGTCGTCCAGATCAACCTTCGCCAGGCGCGCCAGAATCCGGTCACCACCCCCCAGCGCCGGATCGCCTTTCTTCGGGATGATCAGAATGCGCGGCGCATCCTCGATCCCCTCTTCCAGCGGTGTCGCATAAAGGTCCCCCGCCTTGTCCGGCGGCAGAACCTGCAACACCGCCACGGGAGGCAGCGTCCCCGCCTCACGGAACCGGCGGGAGGTCTTTTCGACCACGCCCTCGCTCTCAAGCTCGCGCAGGAGGTGCTTCAATTCGATCCGCGCATCGCCCTTGATCCCGAAGGCCTTGGCAATGTCGCGCTTGGCCGAAAGGCCGGGGTTGTCGATGATCCACTGGCGGATCTCGTCCTTGGAGGGGAGCGGTTTCATGCCCCCCGACTACCACGGCAAAGGACCGAAGACTATCCTTCCTGCATCGGCTCCGGCGGCTGTTTCTTCCGGACGATCAGATCGTAGTTCAGCCTGAAGAGGTCCAGCGCGCGCGCCACCCCCTCGCCCCCCAGCCGGACGGTTACCCAACCGCTCTCAGGCAGAAAGTGATGCGCCTCCGCCCGGCCCTCGGCCACCAACTCATGGCGAAGCTTCGTCGGGAACGGCAGATCGGCGTGGCTGGAGCCATGCAGATGGCCCACTTCGCGGGTGCCATAGGAAAAGGTCGTCGCGCCAAAGCGGCCGGGGCCGGTGGTGATGCCGGGCCAAGTGGTCACTTCGTCGGCAATCGTCTGAAACGGGGAACGGGACATGACACTCTCCTTCCCCGGCAACATGGGCCTTCCGCCGACCCTCGCAAGCCACAGGTCCGCACAGACCAGCAGTCCCGTCCGCACAACCAGCCATGCCTTTCATCTTTGCCCAAATATCCCCGCGCGGCGCGCCCACCCGAGCCGGTTGCGCGCAAGCGCAGAGGCGAGACAAAAGGTCTTCGCGCGTCAGCGCTCAATATGAAAACCGCCGTTCAGAGGGCGCGGCGCATGTGGCGATGGGGAATCCCCGCGTCCAGGAACTCCTCGCCCTCGACCGCGAAGCCCAGCTTTTCGTAGAACCCCGTCGCATGCGACTGCGACCCGAGATACGCCTCCCTCACCCCCGGCACCCGCCGCAACTCCTCCAGCGCGGCGAGGATCAGCGCCGCCCCAAGCCCTGTCCCCCGCGCCTCCGGCAGCACACAGACCCGGCCGATCTTGCCCGTAACACCCTTCACCAGCATCCGCGCCGTGCCGACCGGGTGGTCCCCGTCGAACGCCAGCAGATGGATCGCCGATCCGTCCAGCCCGTCCACCTCGTCAGCCTCGCTGACCCCCTGCTCTTCGATGAACACGATACGCCGCAGGCGCTGGCAGGCTGGGATGTCGCGGGTCACAACGATCCGCATCAGGCGAAGTAATCCCGCAAAACGCGCGCATAGATCGCCTTCAGCTGGACGATATGCGCGATCTCCACCCGCTCATCGACCTGATGCATGGTCTTGCCGACCAGCCCGAACTCGATCACCGGGCAATGGTCCTTCACGAACCGCGCGTCCGAGGTCCCGCCCGAGGTCGACCGCGCCGGCTTGCGCCCGGTCTCGGCCGCGACCGCCTTGGCCACCAGCGCCGCGAACTCGCCGGGCGGGGTCACAAAGGCCTCGCCCGAGACCGAGATCGCAAGGCCGATCTCCACCCCCGTCGCGTCCTGCACGGCTTCGGCTTCCGACCGCAGCCAGGCCGACAGCGTCTCGCCGGAATGGGTGTCGTTGAAGCGGATGTTGATGGTCGCCGTCGCCCGGGCGGGGATCACGTTCGAGGCCGGATTGCCGCAGTCGATCGTGGTGATCGCAAGCGTCGAGGGATCGAAGTCGGCGTTGCCCCGGTCCAGGGGCTCGGCGTCAAGCCTCGCCAGCAGCCTGACCAGGGCCGTCAGCGGGTTCTTCGCCCGGTGGGGATAGGCGCTGTGGCCCTGCACACCCACCGCCGTGATCTTCACGGTCATGCTGCCCCGACGACCGATCTTCATCATGTCGCCCATCTCGTTCGGGCAGGTCGGCTCACCCACCAGGCAATGCGTCATCCGCTCGCCGTTGAACGCCATCCAGTCCAGGATCGCGATCGTCCCGTCCTTGCCCTCGCCTTCCTCGTCCCCCGTGATCGCCAGGATCACCGCCCCGTCCGGAGGCGTCTCACGCACGAAATCAACCGCCGCCGCGACAAAGGCCGCAACGCCCGATTTCATGTCGCAGGCACCCCTGCCATACATGACGCCATCCTCGATCTCGGCGCCGAACGGGTCGTGCGTCCAGGCCGCGGCATCGCCCACGGGAACCACGTCGGTATGGCCGTTGAAACCGAAGGCCCGGTTCGCCCCCGCCTTGCCCCAGCGCGCATAAAGGTTGGCAATTCCGCCCCGGTCGACCCGCGTACAGGTGAACCCCGCCCCGGCCAGCACCCCGGCCAGCAAAGCGATTGCACCGCCTTCAGCAGGCGTGACCGAAGGGCAGCGGATCAGCTTGGCGGTCAGCTCAACGGGATCAATCGGGTCGAAGGGCATCATCAGGTCCAGGGAGAGGCGTAAGCGGCATCCCTACCCGCTTGGCCCCCGACCTGCAACCGCGAGGCGCACCGCTTTCAGTCGAAGAACGGCGTCATCTCCGCCACGATCACCGAGTTCTCCTGCAAGGCCCGCTGCATCAGCTCCTGCTCGCCCTCGTCGATCTCTTCGCCCGCCTTCAGCCGTTCCTCAAGCGTCCCCAACCCCTGCACCTCCAAGGGCGAGAGGTCCGCCTCCTTCAGGATCGCCACCGTCTCACGCACCGCCTCAGCCTCATCGACGCCCGAGGCGTAGCACAGAAGCGCCGCGCCCGTGGCCTTCGCTGGGAGCCCGTCGCCTTCCTTGCGGCCGACCTCGACGATCAGGGAATAGACCTGCTGGGGCCGCTTGGGCTTTTCCGGGTCGGTCATGCCAGCCACTCCTCTGCGATGATTTTGTAAAGCCGCGCGGCGGTCTGCACGTCCCTGGCGCTGACGCTTTCGTCCGCAGTCCCGCTGTCGCCCAGTCGACCAGGGCCGAGGATACAGAAGGGCGCCGCGTGACCGTCCAGCAGGATCGCTCCGTCGCTGTAGTAATTCACCCCCAGGCGGCGCGGTTCGACGCCCGTTTCAGCCCGGACGGCAGCGGCGCAGGTCCGCACGAAAGCACTGTCCGGAGCCTCTTCGACTGCGGGTTTGTAATCCGTCAGGTCGATCGTCACCCCGGACGGCAGCACGCTCCGAAGCTGCGCCAGCACATCGTCTGCGCCGATCCCTGGGGCAAAGCGCACGTCGATCTCGGCTTCGCACAGATCGGGCGTCAGGTTCACCGCCGTCCCGCCCCGGATCAGCCCGACCGAAAGGCTCGGCCCGTCCAGGAGCGGATGCGCCGGGGTCTGCAGCTGCAGCGCCCGAAGTGCCGCCAGCGCCTCGGTCATCCGCCAGATTGCGTTGACCCCGCCGTTGCCCGAGACATGGCCAACCTCGCCCCGCGCCGTGACCCTGGCCCAGAGGATGGCCTTCTCCACAACCACCAGATCCAGCCCCGAAGGCTCACCACACAGGAACGCCCCGATCTCGGACTGCAGCCCCTGCGCCAGGAACCGCCGCGCCCCGATGCAGTTGGCGCTTTCCCCCGCCGTCAGCATCAAGAGCACATCGCCCTTCAGCTTCGTCTTCCGGGCGGCCAGCACCCCGGCAGCCGCCACAAAGGCCGCCACGGCAGATTTCATATCCGCCGCCCCACGCCCATGCACCCGGCCGTCCTCCAGCACGCCCGAGAACGGGTCGCGCGTCCAGCCGCCACCTGCGGGCAGCGTGTCAAGGTGCGCCGAGAAGACCAGCGCCGGCTTCTCCCCGGTGCCCGCCACCCGGCCCAGCACATTCGCCCGCCCCGGCAGGAACTGATCCAGCCGCACGTCGACCCCAAGGTCCGTTAAAGCCCTCGCCACCCGCTCTGCCACCGCCAACTCGCCTCCTGGCGGCTCGCAGCTTGGAATGCGGATCAGGTCCTGCAGCAGGGGGATCGGGTCGATCATCGGGCGCTCCAGCGGGGGCTGGCGGAGTAACCCCGGCGGCCACCGGCCTGTCAAGGCGGGGGCTTGAAACGAATCACCAATCGTGTGTATCCCCCCGCTCCCGTCGCAATCACTGCATGAAGGAGGGGAAACGTGTCTGATATTGATAACCGCCTGCCCCTCGTCCGCCGCTAAGGCGCGACCCAGGGACAAAACCCGGACCACCTGTCCTGACCCCGTCTCGGCCCCGCCGGGGCACAATCCCCTTTTGCCCGCACCCAGTGAAAATGCACGACTTCATCACCTCCTTTGCAGCCGACGCGCTGCAATCCGAGATCTTTGCCGGCGGTCTTGCGCTTGGCCTTCTCGGCACGGCCCTTGGGCTGTCGCGCCTGCTTTACCAGCGCCTTCGCTGGCTGGCCGGGCGGCGCTTTGTCGTGTCGATGACGCTCGACAACCGCGCGGCGGCCTACCGCCATCTCTACGCCTGGATCGAGGCGACCGGGGTGCTTAGCCATGTCCGCCAGCTGCGGCTGACCGACCTGAAGGGCACGTCGGGCGAGATGTTCGGCCCCGCACCCGGCAGCTACTGGTTCTGGTATCAGGGGCGACCCTGCCGGTTCAGCCGCGACCTCGATGAAAAGACGCGGGTCGGCGGACCCTATGACGCAAAGCCGATGGAGACGATCACGCTTACCCTGCCCTTTGGCCGGGCTGAGGTGATCCGCGGCTGGCTTGCCGAAGGCGCCGCGCATCTTCGCAGCCGTGAGCGCCGGGGGCCCGAGCTCCACGTCGCGCGGGGTGACTGGTGGGAGGCAATGGGTGCCTTGCCGGGCCGCGGGCTTTCCACCGTGCTCTCGGACGACGACCGGCTGCACCACCTCGCCGCGGACATGCGCCGCTTCCTTGGTGCATCGCAGTGGTACGCTGACCGCGCCATCCCCTGGCGCCGGGGTTATCTGCTTTACGGCCCTCCGGGCACTGGCAAATCCTCGGTCCTTCGGGCGCTTGCCACCGAGCTCAAGCTCGACCTCGCGCTGATCGATCTCTGTCGTCCGGGCCTCTCGGATGACGATCTGCGCGAGCTGATGTTCTGCGCCCCCGACCGCGCGATCATCGCGATGGAGGATGTGGATGCCGTCTTCCGGGGCCGCGAAGCGGATCAGAAGGGCGGGATCAGCTTCTCGGGCCTTCTGAACGCCATCGACGGGGTGGCGGCACAGGAGGGCCGGGCGCTCGTCATGACCACGAACCACCGCGAAAAGCTTGACCCGGCGCTGATCCGGCCGGGGCGGGCGGATGTGCAGATGGAGCTTGGCACGATCGGCGCCGCCACTGCCGCCAAACTCTACCTGCGCTTCTTCCCCGGCGAAGAGGCCGGGGCCACCCGCTTCGCCGACCGGATCGGCACGCGGCGTCTGACCGGGGCCGAAGTGCAGGGCTGGCTTCTGGCCCATGCCGAAGACCCCGTCGCGGCAGCGGCCTGGCAGGACGCAAAGCGTGATGCGCCTCCCCTCCCCCAACGTGGGGAGGGGATGGGGGTGGGGGGTCAACCTGGGGACATGGTCGAGCCCCCCACCATCTCCCTCCCCAGGCTGGAGGAGGGAAGCTTCCAATCGATCACGTCATCAAATGACTTGCTGCAAACGCCAATGTCAGTTCCGGCAAACCCCGCCGGAGGAGCCTCCGACCTCGCGGATGACGTCGCCGCCCGCCGTCTGGCGCTGGCCTGAAAGCTCGGTCATCAGGACACTGGTCAGAAGCCGCGACAGCTTGGTCACCTGGTAGCAGGCGACAGTCGGCTCGTTGTGAGCACTGCCCACCCCGCTGTCATCGGTCAGGAACAGATACCGCCCGCCCGTCGCAACCGAGGCCTGGCGCATCAGATACTCCGACTCCTCCGCCACCCCCGAAGCCCCAAGCGTGAAGATCTGCACCCCGTCCTCCGCCGCCGCCTTGGCCGCGCGCAGGTAGGTCGCCGCATCACGCGAATGCGGCGGGGCATCGGCCACATGCAGCACCAGCCGCTCCCCCTTACCAGCCCGCCAGTTCAAACCCACACCCGTGCTCAAAGCAGCCGCCGCCGCCTCGGGATAGTCGCCCCCGCCATCTGCCGACAAACCCCGCAGCCACCCGGCCATCGTTCCGCTCGACCCGGTGAAGCCGTAGTTCTGCACCACATACTCATCGCCCCGGTCGCGGTAAGCCACCAGCCCATAGCGGATCGAAACCCCCGGAGCCTTCCGCGCCGCCGCCCGGGTGATCCCGATCAGCTCGCGCTGCAGAAAGGCGATCTCGTCGCCCATCGAGCCAGTGGTATCGACGACAACGACCAGGTCCAGGAAGTCCGGCTTCCAGCTTGCGCCCTCAGGCAGGCGGATCGTCACCTCTTTGCCGGTCGCCACCTCTTCGCGATAGGCCTCCTGCCCATCCGCCCCGAAGACACGAAGCTCGACCGACTCCAGCCCCTTCGCCCCCAACAGCTGCGGAAAATCCACGATCCGGCCGTCCGGCCCGGCATAGCTTTCGTGGAACGGATCGGCCGCACCGGGGCGGCGCAGCGTATAGCGTGCGCCGGGGGCGGGGCGGCCATCCGGGCCGGTCAGGCGGACCAGAACCGGCGCGCCAAGGCCAAGCTGCGGCAGGCCGGTCGAACCCGCCGCGCTCTTCAGATAGCGGGTGAAGGCACCAAGGTTCCGCAGATCGTCGATCTCGCCCGCCGTGATCACGCCACGCCGCGCCACCCCGGCGCCGCCGGACTTCTCCGGAGCGGCGGCTTCAGCAACCGGCTCCGCAGCAACGCTTGCACCGGCATAGGCGCGCTCTTCGGAAACGGCACCGGAAGGGCCCGTCGGCGAACAGGCCGTCATCAGTGCAAGGATCGAGACATAGGTGAGAGGCAGGATCGAAAGGGAAGGGCGCATGGCGGGCTCCAAATGGAATGTGCAAATTACACATATCTCTTATCACTGGACCTGTCAAAGAAAATGTGCATATTACACATCATGCAGATTTTCGACGCCCTCTTCGCCCCGATCGCCCGCCTCCTCGTCGCCCGTGGCCTGCCGTTCCCGGACCTCGTGGAGCGGATGAAGCTCCACTACGTCCAGGCCGCGCTGACCCAAGCTGGGGACCGCGCGACCGACAGCCGGGTCTCGGTCATGACCGGCCTCCAGCGCCGCGATGTCGTGCGCCTGCGTGGTGAAGATGTGAAGGACCGCCGCCCGAACCACCTCGCCCGGCTGGTGGCGCTGTGGCAGACGGGGGCTGGGTGGTCCCGCGACGGCGCAGCCCTTCCCCTCGTCCGCTCCGGCCCCGGCCAAAGCTTCGAGGCCCTGGCCCAGGCCGTCCGCCGCGATGTCCACCCCCGCACGATGCTCGATACGCTTCTGGCGGCCGGGACCGTGGCCCTCTCTGCGGACGGCCAACAGGTTCTGCTGACCCAGACCTCCTACCAGCCGCTTGCCGGATCGGACGACCAGCTCGCCTACCTCTCCCGCAACCTTGGCGACCATGCCCAGGCCGCCGCCGACAACGTGCAAGGCCGGACGCCTCCACATTTCGAACGCTCCGTGCACTATTCGGGCCTTACCGAAACCCAGATCAATGTACTTTCCAAACGTTTCGCCGAAGCCGAGATGGCGCTTTTCCAGGAACTCAGCCAGACTGCGGCCCGGATGAAGGAAGAAAACACCGAAGCTGGAACCCAGCGGTTCCGGGCCGGCGGTTACTTCTACCGGACCGGAGAGACCGATTGATGCGCCACTTTGCCCTGCTGGCTATCGCCCTTCTGTCAGCCTGCTCCCCGATAATGCGCGAGGAAGTGGCCGAGGAACCTGTCGCCGCCGAACAGAAGGTCGCCGGGGCAACCGACTGCGTCCCGGACGAAGACGACGGCATCGGCGGCACCGGCTGCGAGGTCGACTAGCGAAGCCCTGGAACGAAAGCGGATGCCCAGATCGCCCACGACGGGCTTTCCGAGGCGGCGCAAGGGGTGATCAACACCCTTCACGTGGCGCCGGGGTCGTGCCTTGGGGCCGTCCTTTGCATGATTGGATCGGCTGCCTGCTGGGGTCTGGCGACGGTCATGACCAAGGGCACCCTTGGGGCCATGCCAGCCTTCACAACCCTTTCGTTTCAACTGACAGCTTCGGTCGCGGTCCTGTTGCGCAACTGGCCTGGCCGTGCCGTGCTGCTGGCGGATCCGAAGCATTTTAGGCATTTGCGACCGACCCGTTAACCGTTCCTGAGACGTTCTCCTCAACCCTTGACTGGTCTTTGCGGGTTAGGGTCTCATGGTCTCAGCAACCAAACTGCCGGTCGAAACAGGTGCCAGCGCCACCAAAATGGCCGAGGCGATGTTCGGCCCGGGCATCCAGATCGTCAAGGCAACCTACACCGGCGACCCGGCCTCGGCAGGCATCTACACAAAAGGCGATACGATCGCCCCCGATGCCACTCCGTCCGACACCGGCGTGATCCTGTCCACCGGCAAGGCCAGCGACTTCACCAATTCCAAGGGCGAGGCGAACCATACCGCGTCACGCACGACCGATACCAAGGGCGTCGACAACGACAGCGACCTGAACGAGATCGCCGGTACCAAGACCTACGATGCCGCGATTTTTGAGGCCGACTTCGTGCCCGACGGGTCGACCCTGACGATGCAGATCACCTTCTCGTCAGAGGAATACCTCGAATACGTGGGGTCGGGCTTCAACGATGCCGTAGGTGTCTGGGTCAACGGCGAAAAGGCCGAGCTCACTGTCGGCAACGGCGACATCTCGGTCGACAACATCAACCCGACGAACAACGAAAACCTTTATGTCGACAACGCGAAGGACCAGCACAACACCGAGATGGACGGCTTCACCGTCACACTGACGCTGAAGGCCCCCGTCATCCCCGGTGAGGTCAACCACATCAAGATCGGCATCGCCGATGGCGGCGACGCGGCCTACGACAGCAACCTTCTGATCGCGGGCGACTCGGTCCAGACCGCAGTCGTGGCTGAAGACGACAGCTTCACCCTGGGCCTCGGTGGCGAGACGATTGTCAACCTGACAGGAAATGACTTCGACGCCGCGGGCGGGACGCTGACGATCACCAAGATCAACGGCGTTCCGGTCAAGGCCGGCGACCACGTCATCCTGCCCTCGGGGCTTGAGATCGTGGTCAACAGCGACGGCACCATCACCGCCGTCAGCGACCTGGACGAAGCCCTGGGCGGGACGAGCTTTTCCTACGAGGTGAAGAACCAGGCGGGCATCACCGACGTCGGTTTCGTGCAAGGCGAGATTGTGCCCTGCTTCGTCGCAGGCTGCCGGATCGAAACCTCACGCGGCCCCGTTCCGGTTGAGGATATAGCGGTCGGCGATCTGGTCCTGACGCTGGACCACGGCTTTCAGCCTGTCCGCTGGCACGGTGTGCGGCAAGTGCCGTCGCAGGGCACAATGGCCGCCGTCCGCATTCCCGCGGGGGTCTTTGGCGACCACGGCGCGCTTGCCGTCTCACCGCAGCACCGGCTGCATTTCTCCGGCTGGCGGGCCGAGCTTTACTGCGGCGAGGCCGAGGTTCTGGTGAAAGCCATCCACCTCGTCCGCGCCGGGTGCCTGCATCAGGACCGCTCCGGCGCACCGGTCACCTACCACCACCTCATGTTCGACCGCCACCAGATCATCCGTGCCGAAGGCTTGTGGAGCGAAAGCTACTACCCCGGCCCCGCGACCCTGCACGGCCACGACCCCGAGCAGCAGGATGAGCTTTTCGCCCTGTTCCCCCAGCTTCAGCTCAACCCCGACACCGCCTACGGCCCCGCCGCCCGGCCCGAGGTCCGCGCCCATGTCGCGGGCCTGCTTGTGGCCTGAGGCCTCAGTCCCTCAGCAATTCGTTGATCGAGGTCTTCGACCGCGTCTGGGCATCGACCTTCTTCACGATCACCGCACAGTAAAGGTTGATCCCGCCCTTCGACGGCATCGACCCCGCAACCACGACCGACCCCGCCGGAACCTCGCCATACATGACCTCGCCCGTCTCGCGGTCGACGATCTTGGTCGACTTGCCGATGAACACCCCCATCCCCAGGACCGAGCCTTCGCGGATGATGCACCCCTCCACCACCTCCGACCGCGCACCGATGAAGCAGTCGTCCTCGATGATCGTCGGCCCCGCCTGCATCGGCTCCAGGACGCCGCCGATCCCGACACCGCCCGATAGATGCACGTTCTTGCCGATCTGAGCACAGGACCCGACCGTGGCCCAACCGTCCACCATCGAGCCCTCATCGACATAGGCCCCAATGTTCACGAAGGACGGCATCAGCACCACGCCTTTGCCGATAAACGCCGACCGCCGCACGATGGACCCCGGCACCGCCCGGAACCCTGCCTTGCGCCAGTCATCGGCGCCCCAGCCCTGCCACTTCGACGGCACCTTGTCCCACCAGTTCGACCCGCCGTTCGACCCCGAAATCTCATACATGTCGGTCAGCCGGAACGACAGCAGCACCGCCTTCTTGGCCCACTGGTTCACATGCCAGTCCGCCCCCCGCTTCTCCGCCACCCGCAGCGCCCCGCTGTCAAGCGCGGTCAAAGTCGCCTCGACCGCGTCCCGCGTCTCACCCTTGGTGGCCGAGGTGATCGTGTCGCGAACCTCCCAGGCGGCTTCGATGGCGGCTTCAAGGGCGGCGTTGGTCATGGGGATTTCCCTTTTCGGTTGGTCACGGCGGCCCCGACCCTATAAGGCTGAAGCCAGACCCACGCAATCCGAGTACCCGCATGAAAGACGAACCCCGCACCCACCCGTTCCGCGACAGCGTCGAGGATATCGCGGCGGTCAAGCGCATCCCTGACACGCCGCAGACGCGGGCGCCGGCCTACCGCCTCGCCTTCACCGACGAAGACTTCATGAAGCGCGAGGAACTGCGCCCCGTCCGGCTGCAGCTTGAGCTTCTGAAACCCCAACTGATCATGGACGAACGCGGGATCGAGTCCACCATCGTCATGTTCGGCGGCGCCCGCATCCCCGCCCCCGAACATCGCGACCAAGCCCGGACCAGAACCCTCGCCGACCTCTCGCACTACTACGACGAGGCCCGCCGCTTCGCGAAGATAATGACCGAGCGGAGCCTGGAGACTTACGGCCGCGAAAACGTCGTCATGACCGGCGGCGGCCCCGGCGTAATGGAGGCCGGCAACCGCGGCGCGGACGAAGCCGGGGGCCAGTCGATCGGCCTTAACATCGTGCTTCCGCACGAACAGGCCCCGAACGCCTATGTCACCCCCGACCTCAGCTTCAACTTCCACTACTTCGCCATCCGCAAGATGCATTTCCTGATGCGCGCCAAGGCCGTCTGCGTCTTCCCCGGCGGCTTCGGCACGATGGACGAGCTTTTCGAGTCGCTAACCCTGATCCAGACCAAACGGATGAAGCCCATCCCCTTCCTCCTCTTCGGGCGCGAGTGGTGGGAGAAGGTGGTGAACTGGCAGCACCTCGCCGATGCAGGGGTGATCGCGCCGGAGGACCTGAGCCTCTTCGCGATGGTCGAGACGGCGGAAGAGGCGGTCGCGGTGATTGATGGGTGGGTGGCGGCGTGATGGTGCTCAACGCAGCTTGAACCAGGCCATGAGGTGCAGGATGATGAACACCGGCACCAGGAACGCCGGTATCATTGCCATGGGCAGGCTCTGCATCAAAGCTGGCAACGGCTCGCCTGCAAGCCGCAGTGGCATGCCTTCACCCGACAAGATCGCTGTGCCAAAGGCGAGCACGAAGTCCATCAAACCGAACACCGTCAGTCTGCGCACTTTCGCGTCTTGATCGACCGCTCCTCTTGCAACCGCCAGCGTGACGCCCAGTGCGGCCAGGCCGACCGCCATGTCGCCGATCCCGGCAGCCAGGGCAAAGATCGTCGGCAGATCGCCCATCGCCCAGACGAACAGAAATACAACACCCATTACTCGCCAGGTCTGCGCGCCGACGATCAGGCTCATGTCGATGGCCGCAACCCAACTCCGCAGCCCGGGAGACAGCCGATACGCCAGCGCAAAGATCGCGGGCGGAATCAGCGCCGCGATGGCCAGTGGAAACGGCAGCGAAATCCCTTCCGGGCGCAACATTCCTGATCCGGCCAGCGCCATGATGGCGGCTCCCCAGACCAGCAGGACCGCCCACGGCCAGGGCTGTCTTAGTGGATGTCCGGACGGCGTTGCAACGGAGGTAGCATAGGTCATTGTCAGATCCTTTTATGTGTAGCTACACTTATATGGGAAACTCGGTAGAGATGCCGCTCTTCGGTTACAGGCGGCCCAGTGTCTTAAGCAGTGCTTCCGCAGTGTCATTGCCCATCTTGTCGATCAGACCAGCCTGAAATGCTCGCCAAGCTGGTAAGGCAATCCTCAATCTCTCCTGTCCAGCATCGGTCAGCGTCCAGACATGCAACCGGCCATCTTCTGCGGCCACCTCGGCGATCCAGCCTTTGCGGGCAAGAACGTCAAGGTTCCGCGTCATGGTGGTCCTGTCAGTGCCCATTTTGTCCGCAATCTGCGTCACGCTCGCCTGGCCATAGCCCGCCATCAGCGACAGAGTCGTGAACTGAGGCGCGGTCAAGCCGCTGTCCTTGGCCGCTGCTTCGAAACCCCGCATCAGCCTGCGGGTTGCCCTTTGCAGGTTAAAGGTCAGGCAGTTGAAAGGATGAGCCATGTCCATGAGTGTAGATGCACATATTGCACACCTGCCGTCAAGCTCGGTAAGCACGCCCTGGGGTGCGTGCCAGCCACAAGCTCGTCAAACCGCCCGATTCGCCCCGCATCGTTAACGCTCCTCCATCTTCCTGCGCGTAGAGATGGAAAGAAGACAGAACCAAGATGAAAACAAGATCATTAACCCGTTAGAAATGTCCAAGATTAACCCAGCGATCTCAGATACTTGAGAGCCCTTTCGTCTCCCTCTCCCACCCCTCCAGAAATTCCACCCTCTCGCACCCCGCAAACCGTGCCAGCCGGTCCAGCTCTGCCTCCAGCTTCGCACGCCGAGCCTTCGTCAACCGCACCCCGGCCTCCGGCCAGAACGCCTTGACCCGCAGCGCCCCGGCATCGCGGAAGGCCTTGGCGTCGATCCGGCCGACCAGCCGCTCGCCCTCCAGAACCGGGAAGACGTAGTAGCCGAAGATGCGCTTCGGTTCGGGCACGAAGACTTCGATCCGGTAGTAGAACCCGAACAGGAACTCGGCCCGTTTGCGGTCGCGGAGTGCGGGGTCGAAAGGGGAAAGGATACGCAGGCGGGGGGTGGGTTCGGGAGGCTCTTCCGCCAGAATATCATGGAAAATGAACACCTTACGGCGCTGACCCTCGGCCCCTTCAACCTCCACCTCGATGATCTCGCCCCGCGCCAACGCCGCCCGGCACCAGTCCTTTGCGGCCTCGGGCCCGATGGCATTCCAGTAAGCCGCGATCTCGCCCGAGGTGCCAAACCCCAGATGCTTCAGCGCCGTCCGGCAGGCCCAATCGGTGATCTCCTCGGCAGGCACCGGGGTGCGGTGGACCTCCGGGATCACCCGTTCCGTCAGGTCGTAGATCTTGGCAAACCCGTCCCGCCGCGTCACCGCAATGCGCCCGGTCCGCCACAGCCATTCCAGCGCCGTCTTCGACGGATGCCAGTCCCACCAGCCGCCTTTCCCACGCACCTCACCCTCGCCCACATCGGCGGTCCCGACCGGGCCATCCTTCGCTATCCGATTGAGAATGTTATCAAACTGCTCGACATACCCATCCCGAAACCAACCCTTCCACCCCGCCTCGAGCCGCACTACATCGCGCTGGAACCGGTGCTGCCAGACCCCATGCAACCGCGACGGCAGGATCGAGGCGTCATGCGTCCAATGCTCCCAAAGGCTGCGGTCCTTTTCCAGAAGCCGCTTCAGCGCCGGGGGCCGGAAGGCCTGCCGCCGCGACCAGAGGATCATGTCATGGGCACGTGCGACGGTGTTGATGCTGTCGACCTGCACAAAGCCGATCCGCTCGATCAGATCATGCAGTGCCTGACCCGAAGCCGGGCCGGAGGGCGGTTCGGCAAGCGCGTGGCGGTCAAGAAACAGACGGCGGGCGAAGTGGTTAGGGATCAGATCGGGCATCACCAAGGCTTAGCATTGCAAAAGATTTCAGCAAATCCCGCAAATGCGCGGAAATGCGCTGTGATCGGATTTGCACCTTCAGCCACAGGCACTATCATTTTGATGTCTCCCGACAAAAGCCAGTTTTCAGCTATCTCGGCCGCCCTCTGACCGGAGCGTTGGCCAGAAAGGACCTTCGCGCATTGCCCCACGACACGCCGCTGATCACCACCCTCGTCGCCGGTTTCGGCCTGGCCTTCATCCTTGGCCTGATCGCGCAGCGGCTGAAGCTGCCGCTGATCGCGGGCTATCTTCTGGCGGGAGTGGCGATCGGGCCCTTTACGCCGGGCTATGTGGCCGACCTCGAGCTCGCAGGCGAGCTGGCGGAACTGGGGGTGATCCTTCTGATGTTCGGGGTGGGCCTCCATTTCTCGCCCCGCGACCTCATGACGGTAAGGGCCGTCGCGGTCCCCGGCGCGCTTGGCCAGATCGGCGTCGCCACGCTGTTCGGCACGGTGATCGGCCTTATGATGGGCTGGAGCATTGGTGCCGGTCTGATCTTCGGGGTGGCGCTGTCGGTCGCCTCGACCGTTGTCCTTTTGCGGGCGCTGCAGGAACGGGACGTCGTCCAGTCCGAAAAGGGCAGGGTCGCGGTGGGCTGGCTGATCGTAGAGGACCTGGTGATGGTGCTGGCCCTGGTCCTGATCCCTCCGCTGGCCGGTCTTCTGGGCGGGGTCGCGCTGCCGGTCGAGGCAGAGGCCGAGATCGTGGGGCGGGTCGGGATCGGCCCCATCGCGGCTACCGTTCTGATAACGCTGGCAAAAGCTGCAGCCTTCGTCGCGCTGATGCTGATCATCGGGCGCAAGGTCATCCCCTGGATCCTGCATTTCGTCGCCCACACCCATTCACGTGAGCTTTTCCGGCTGGCCGTCCTCGCCATCGCCCTGGGGGTTGCCTACGGTGCGACGCATTTCTTCGGTGTTTCCTTCGCCCTGGGCGCGTTCTTCGCCGGGATGGTGATGTCGTCCTCCACCCTCTCGCAGCAGGCGATGCGCGAAACGCTGCCGTTGCGGGACGCCTTTGCCGTTCTGTTCTTCGTCTCGGTGGGGATGCTTTTCAACCCGGCGATCCTTCTCTCGAAGCCGCTGGCCTTGCTGGCGACAGTGACGGTGATCATCGGGGTCAAGGCGGCGGCTGGGTTCTATCTGGTGAAGGCTCTGGGCCAAGGCCGCGACATGGCGCTGACCATCGCTGCTAGTCTGGCGCAGATCGGCGAGTTCTCGTTCATCCTGATCACCATGGGGGTGAAGCTCTCGATCGTACCGCCAGAGGCCCGCGATCTGGTGGTGGCGGGGGCGATGATCTCGATCCTGGCGAACCCGCTGCTGTTTCACCTTCTGGACAAGCGCGAGGCGCGGAAGGCGGCGGCTCCTCGTTCGACTTCGTCTCCTCCTCGCGACGTTGCGAGGAGTGACGAAGTCATCGACGAGCCCCCGCCAGAAGTCAGATCGGACGCCCCGTCAGGAGCTTCGGGAGCTCTCCCGTCAGCCCCGCCGCCTGCCGGATGAAGCCGCGCCGCAGGCCGGGAAGCGCGCCGACGATCCCCATCCCAAGGTCGCGGCCCAACCGCATCAGCGGGTTGTCGCTGGAAAAGACCCGGTTCACCGTGTCCATCCCCAGGGCAAGCGCGGTCGCATCGAACCGCCGCCAGCGCTGGTATTCCTCCAGTGTCGTAGCAGTGCCGGGCTCTTCACCTCTGCGACGGGCCAGGATCAGCACCTCGGCCAGGGCCGCCACATCGCGGAGGCCAAGGTTCAGCCCCTGCCCGGCGATCGGGTGCACCCCGTGGGCCGCATCGCCCACCAGCGCCACGCGGGGGGCCACGAAACGCTCGGCCAGCGACAGCGACAAGGGATAGGTGAAGCGTGCGCCGGCAAGGCTGATCTCGCCCAGGAAATCGCCGAAGCGGGGGCGGAGGGCGTCCAGATACTCGGCATCCGGCAGCGCCTGGATCGCGGCGGCGGTTTCCTCCGCCTCGCTCCAGACAATGCTGGAATGGTGGCCGCCTTTCAGGGGCAGAATGGCCAGCGGACCCGAAGGCATGAAGAACTGATGCGCCACGCCCATGTGGTCGCGTTCGTGGCGGATCGCGGTGACCAGCGCCGTCTGGCCATAGCCCCAGCCGACCCGCCGGATCCCGGCCCGTTCGGCAACACCCGAGCCCCGCCCGTCACAGCCGACCAGAAGCCCGGCGGTCAGCGTCCGGCCGGAGGCAAGCGTCACCGTCACCCCGGAAGGCCCGACCTCCTGCGCGACCACCGTTTCGCCCGACAGAAGCGTGATCCCCGGCGTGGCGCGCATCGCGTCCAGGAAGGCCGCATAGAGGAACCGGTCCTCCAGCATATGGCCCATCGGGCCTTCCTCGATCTCGGCATGGTCGAAATGCAGGAAGAAGGGCGCAGCCCCTTCTCCGGCGCGCCCGTCGCTGGCCTTGATCTCCAGCATCGGTTGGGCCTTGTCAGCTAAGGCCTCCCATACGCCGATCACCGTCAGGAGCCGCACCGAGGCGATGGCCAGTGCATAGGCCCGCCCGTCAAACCCGGCCTCGGCGCGGGTCTGGGCGGGGCGGGCGTCGATCACCGTCACCCGGAAGCCGCCTTGCGCCAAAGCAAGTGCCAGTGCTGGGCCGTTCAGCCCTCCGCCCGCGATCAGGATGTCGGCGTCCCAAGTCATACCCCTTCTTAGCCGCCAGAGCCGGATTGTCCATGCGTCGCCAAGCCGCTACCTTCGCCCGAAACGGGGGACATCGATGAGCCGAACCTGGGCGAACATGACCGCGGCGGAGCTTGGGCGCGAGATCGGCCAGGGCCGCATTCATCCGGTGGAATTGACCGAGGCGTTCCTCGACCGGATCGAAAACCACCCGCTTGCGCCCCGCATCTATGCCCGCACGACCGCCCTCAGGGCACGGGGCGAGGCGATGGCCGCGGCCTCCCGCGCCAGGGCTGGCTTCCGGAAAGGGCTTCTGGATGGGGTGCCGGTCAGCTGGAAGGACCTTTTCGATACGGCGGGTGTAGCGACCGAAGGAGGGTCGGCGCTGCTGAAAGGCAGGGTGCCGGAACGCGACGCGGCTGTGCTGGAGACAGCGACCCTGCAGGGCCTGGTGTGTCTTGGCAAGACGCACATGTCGGAACTGGCCTTCTCCGGCCTGGGCCTGAACCCGGTGACTGCGACCCCCCCCTGCCTGAACGACGACCGGGCCGTGCCGGGGGGGTCATCCTCGGGGGCTGGGGCTTCGGTTGCCTTTGGGCTAGCGCCCGCGGCCATCGGGTCGGACACGGGCGGATCGGTCCGGATTCCGGCGGCCTGGAATGACCTTGTCGGCCTGAAGACCACGGTCGGCAGCCTGCCGCCGACCGGCACGCTGCCGCTTTGCGAGATGTTCGACACGATCGGCCCGCTTGCCCATTCGGTCGAGGACTGCGCGCTGCTTCTGGCTGCGATCAGCGGGGAGCCGGTGGCCGATCTGGAAGGCGCTTCGCTCAGCGGCAAGCGGCTCGCCGTGCTGGAAACGGTCGCGATGGACGACCTGCGCGAGAGGCCCGCGCAAGGGTTCGAAGACGCGTTGGCGCGCCTGGCCCGGGCCGGGGCAAAGGTCACCCGGATCAAGGCCCCCGAAGTGGCCGAGGCGATGGGGCTGGCGGCGGTCCTTTTCACCGCAGAGGCCTATGGCATCTGGCGGGCGACCATCGAGAAGGCACCGGAAAAGATGTTCCCGCGTATTCTCGAACGCTTCCGGTCGGGCGCCAACTTCGCCGCTACTGATTATGTCGCGGCCTGGCGGCGGCTCCGTGAGATCAGGGCGGTGTGGGCCGACCGGGTGGCGGTATACGACGCGGTGGTCCTGCCGACCTCGCCAATCCTGCCGCCGGATGCGAACCGGCTGATGACGGACGACGCCTATTACGTGACTGAGAACCTTCTGACTTTGCGCAACACGCGGATCAGCAACCTGATGGGCGTCTGCGCGCTGACGCTGCCGACCTCGCAGCCATCCTGCGGGATCAGCCTGATGGCGGGGGCGGGCGAAGAGGCCCGGCTTCTGCGTCTGGGGGCGGCGGCAGAGCGGGCGCTTCGCTAGGACTGCTCCTCGTTCGACTTCGTCTCCTCCTCGCGGAAGCCGTCCCGAGGAGTGCACGAAGTGCTCGACGAGGCCCCCTCAAATCCGGTGGTAGGGCGATCCGGCAAGGATAGTGGCCGCGCGATAAAGCTGTTCGGCCAGCATGACCCGGACCAGCATATGCGGCCAGACCATCCGGCCAAAGCTGATCACCAGATCGGCCCGGGCGCGCAGACCGGGGTCCACCCCATCCGCGCCGCCGATCACAAAGGCCGCGTCCTGCCGCCCGGCATCGCGCCACTGGGCCAGTGCTTCAGCGAACTCGGGGCTCGACAGTGTCTTGCCCCGTTCGTCCAGCAAGCAAAGCGCTGCACCCTCGGGCACGACCTTCCCCAGAAGCGAAGCTTCCGCCGCCATGCCGCCGCCCTTCTTGTCCTCGACCTCATGCTCGGTCACCGGACCAAGTCCCAGAGGCCGCCCCGTCCGCTCCAGCCGTTGAAGGTAGTCGTCCACCAGATCACGCTCCGGCCCCGCCCGAAGGCGACCCACAGCGCAGAGATGAAGCCGCATCAGGCCTTGGCCGCGCGGGTCACCCCCGCCGGAAGCCACATCTTTTCAAGCTGGTAGAACTCACGCACTTCGGGGCGGAAGACATGGACGATCACATCGCCCGCATCGATCAGCACCCAGTCGCCGGTTTCCTTGCCCTCCATGCGGACGGAGATCCGCATCTCCTGCTTCAGCCGATCGGCGAGCTTTTCCGAAATCGCCGCCACCTGGCGCGAAGAACGGCCCGAGCAGATCACCATGTAATCCGCCACGTCGGACCGGCCGCGCAGGTCGATCTCGACGATGTCCTCGGCCTTGTCGTCATCGACGGATTTCAGGACAAGCGCCAGCACCGCGGCGGAATCCTGGGCTTCAGTGCTGTTGGCTTTGCCCTCTGCGGGCTTCGGGCGTGCACCGACCGGAAGGCCGGTGACGGGATCTGAATGCGACAGGACCTGGTCCTCCAAGGAAGCGCGGACATCAGGGCCCCCGCGCCGGGCTGTCTTGATCAAGACTAACATCGGAATCGGCCAATCTCAACCGAAGGCGGGCGGGTACGCCTTATTCCGCGCCTTCGCAAGGCTGGATCGCCGCCAGAACCTCGGCCCCGAGCAGATCGGCAAGCTTGCCGTCGCGGATCAGCGGCAGGAACGGCCCGTCCTCGGCCATCCGGATCAGGACCGACCCCGTTGCATCCGGCGCCGGGCCATCGCCCACTCCGCAGCCGCCAAGGCCAAGGCCGAGCGTGCCTCTCGCCTTGCCCTCGCGCTTCCAGGCAGCGATCTCGGCCTGCAAGGCGCGCATCCGTTCGGCGTCCGCCTCGGTCAGCGCAAAGCCGCGGGCCGAGCTGCCCTCCGGCCCGGCGACAGCGGTCCTGACAGGCCGGTCTTCCAGCACGAAGCTCCCCTTGCGGGTTTCAGTGCCGCGCGTCGCCCCGAACTCCAGCCGGGCCGAGCCGGGCTTGACGGCAAGCCCTTCGGGCAGGATCACCACCACTTCGATTGCGCCGGGATCGGCGGTCAGCGGGTCCAACGCCGCAAGGCGGGCGGCGGTGGAGGGGACAACGGAAGCACAACCGGCAAGCAGCAGGCAGGCCAGGGCAGTTAGGCGGGCAGGGAACATCGCGAATCTCCTTTGACAGTGAAAGTTTATTGTAATACAGTAAATCATCATCGTGAAAAGAGGTCATATGATGCCCGACCAAACCCGCCTCGCGCGTCTCTCGGAAACGCTCTACTGGACGGCCCTCGTCCTGTCGGCCGTCCTGCCGTTGATCGTCCTCTTCTATGCCGGCAAGGGCCTGGCCGATCCCGCCTCGCTTCTGGCCCGCGCGTCCGGCCTGCCTGCCGAGACGCCCGTCACCCGTCTGCAAGCCGGTCTTGTCGCGGCCATCGCGCTCATCTCGGTGCTGCCGATGGTCGCGGCCCTCCGCGCAATGACCCGGCTTTTTGGCCGCTACCGGGCGGGAGAGGTCCTGTCCGACACCAACGCCGAAACCATCCTGCAGATCGGCCGGGCGCTGATCCTGGTCGCGGTCTTCACCGTCGTGACGCCGACGCTTGTGACCTTGATCCTCAGCTGGAACGCCCCGCAAAGGACGCTGTCCATCGGGGTCGACAGCGGCACGCTTGGTTTCCTGATGGCGGCGGGGCTCCTGACCGTCATCGGCTGGGCCATGCGCGAGGCCGCAAGGGTCAAGGCCGAGAACGAAGGGTTCGTCTGATGGAGATCGTCGTGCGCCTTGATGTGATGCTCGCCCGCCGCAAGATGCGGTCGCGTGAGCTGGCCGAGAAGATCGGCATCACCGAGCAGAACCTCTCGCTTCTCAAGTCCGGCAAGGTCAAAGGCATCCGCTTCGACACGCTTGCCGCGATCTGTGTGGCGCTGGACTGCCAGCCGGGGGATATCTTGGAGGCCGTGGCACCGGCTTGACGCGCCGCAAGGATTGCCGCACCTTTCACCCCGTCAATTGGGAGAGTCCGTGTGATCCTTCGCGCCAACCACCACCATACGACCGGACCTGTCTTTGCCCCGCATGTGACTGTGCGGGGCTGATCGGGGCTACATCGCTTCTCCGATCTGCCCGAACGGCAGCCTGCTGCCATTTGCGGACCGGAGTATCCCATGACCCTCATCACCCTGAAAGACGCTGGCATCACGCTTGGCGCACCGCTTTTCACCCAGCTTGACCTGACCCTGAACCCCGGCGACCGGCTGGCGCTGGTAGCCGCGAACGGACGCGGGAAATCCACCCTTTTGCAGGCCATCGCGGGTCAGGTCGAGCTGACCGAAGGCCAGCTCACCCGCAGGCGCGGTCTTGTCACCGGGTTCCTCACCCAGGACATGCCGCCCGCCCTGGCCGGGCTGACCCTGCGCGAAGCGGTGGTCTCGGCGCTGGAGGACGGCGAGGACTGGCGCGCAGATGTGGCGCTGGACGATCTGGCGATTCCGGTGGCGCTGCATGGCCAGCAGATGGCCGAGCTTTCCGGCGGCTGGCAAAGGTTCGCAATGCTGGCTCGGGTCTGGGTGACCGAGCCGGATCTGATCCTGATGGACGAGCCGACCAATCACCTCGACCTCTCCCGGATCGGCCTTTTGCAGTGCTGGATCACCGGCCTGCCCCGAGCGACGGCACTGATCATCGCCTCGCATGACCGGGCCTTTCTGGACGACATCGCGACCCGGACCCTGTTCCTGCGTGACCGGCAGTCGCCGCAGTTTGCTCTGCCCTACACCCGTGCGTTGGTGGCGCTGGACGAGGTGGATGCCGCGACCGATCGTCAGCATGACCTTGACCTCCGCGCGGCCCGCCAGCTCCGGCGGCAGGCGACAAAGCTGAAGAACATCGGCCTCAACTCCGGCAGTGACCTATTGGTGGTGAAGACCAAACAGCTGACCGACCGCGCCGCCAAGATCGAGGCGGCGGCGACCCCCGCCTACAAGGCGCGGAGCGCGGGGGAGATCAGGCTGGAAACCTCGGAAGCCCATGCCCGTGCGCTGATTTCGGTCAGCCCTTGCGAGGTGGCGGTGCCAGACGGTCGCAGGCTTTTCCGCTGCCCGCAGCTGTGGATCAGCCCCGGTGACCGGGTGGTGCTGATGGGGGCAAACGGGGCGGGCAAGTCGCGGTTCCTCGCGTTGGTGGAAGACGCACTGAATGGGAGGGACGGACCGATCCGCGCGGCCCCTTCGGTGGTCGCCGGGATCGCGGATCAGGGGCTCACCGGGCTCGACCCGAAGGCCACGCCGCACGGTTTGATCACGGCCCGCTTCGACCTTGGCGACCAGGCGGCGCGGACGGCACTTGCCGGGGCCGGGATCGCGCTGCCGCTGCAGACGACGGCGCTGCGGGCGCTCTCCGGCGGGCAGAAGGCGCGGTTGGCGCTGCTGATCCTGCGGCTGACCCGGCCGAACTTCTTCCTGCTGGACGAGCCCACGAACCATCTCGACATCGAGGGCCAGGAGGCCCTGGAGGACGAGCTGACCGCCAAGGGGGCCGCGACCCTTCTTGTCACCCACGACCGCAGCCTGATCCGCGCGGTGGGTACGCGGTTCTGGTGGATCGATCAGGGTCGCCTGACCGAAGTCGACAGCCCCGAGCCCTTCATCGCCCGGATGCTTCAGGCTGAGGTGTCGGGGGGATAGAGCGTGATCGGGTCATCTGGAACCGCTCGTCGAGCACTTCGTGCACTCCTCGCTAGGGAAGCCCCGACGAGTACACGAAGTGCACGAGGAGGATGTGGCGGGCGTTTTGGCTACAGCGATTCCGTCCGGTTTGATCTTGCGCTAGTTGGCATCGGACGCCGTTGGCAGATAGCCCGTAGTCATGTGGCGCTTGCGGCCAAAGCCCGGCTGGCGGGTGACCGTGAAGCCAGCCTCGGTCAGGGCGCGGCGGACGTGACCGGCGGCGGTGTAGGTGGCGAAGGTGCCGCCCAGTGCGGTGTGGCGTGCGATCTCGTGCATGAGTTCGGGCGACCAAAGCTCGGGGTTCTTGGCGGGGGAGAAGCCGTCCAGGAACCACGCGTCGGCTTTGCCCCTCCAAGCCGGGAGGGTCTTGCGGGCGTCGCCCAGGATCACGGTAGCGGTGAGGTTCGGGAAGTGCAGGGTCGTGGCCCCTGTCGCCCATTGCTCAAGGAATAGCTGTGCGATTTCTGCAAGTTCGGGGAAAGCCCGCAGCGCTCGGGCGATGTCGGGCGCGGGCATCGGGAAGGCCTCGAAGCTGGTGTAGCGAAGGTGGCCGTCGCCCGGGTGGGTGAGGAGGGTGGCAAGGAGGTTGAGGCCGGTACCGAAGCCCAGTTCGGCGATGTGGAAGCCGTCGCGAAAACGGTGCGGCAGCTGGTTGCCGGTCAGGAAGACGTGGCGGGTTTCTTCAAGGCCGCCAGCCAGCGAGAAGTAGGGGTCATCGAAGGCACGGGAGACCGGGATCGTCTCGTCGCGCCAGTCGAGTTGGGGATGGTCTGGTAGGGGCATCGCGGGTAGTCCTTTGGACCTGTTGATGGGCGCGGGGCGGCGGAATGGCAAGCGTGGATGTGACGGTACGCGGGGCGGGGATCTTCGGGCTCTCCATCGCGTGGGCCTGTGCGTCCCGGGGTGCGCGGGTGCGGGTCATCGACACGGTCGGCCTTGGCGCTGGGTCCTCTGGCGGCGTGGTCGGAGCGTTGTCGCCGCATGTGCCGGAGGCGTGGAATGCGAAGAAGGCGTTTCAGCTGGAGAGCCTATTGATGGCGGGGGACTGGTGGGCTGGGATCGAAACGGCCTCGGGGCTGGCGTCGGGTTATGGGCGGGTGGGCAGGTTGCAGCCCTTGGAGGACGGGCGGGCGGTAGAGGCGGCGCGGCGGCGGGAGGAGGAGGCGAAGCATCTCTGGCAGGGGGCGGCGGAGTGGCGGGTGGTACCGGCCAAGTGTAGCCTTTGGGAGCCGGTCTCGCCTTCGGGCTGGCTGGTCGAAGACACGCTCTCGGCCCGGATTTCGCCCCGGATGGCACTGGCCGCGCTGGTCGGGGCGGTGCGGGCGAAAGGGGGGGAGGTGCTGGTGGGAGGGGGTGATGAAGCGGGGGCGGTGGTCCATGCGACGGGTGTTGCCGGGTTGATGGCGCTGTCGGAAGCTTTGGGGCGGAAGGTCGGGTCGGGGGTGAAGGGGCAGGCGTTGGCTTTGCGGTTGGAGGCACCGGAGGCGCCGCAGCTGTTCGTCGACGGGCTCCACATCGTGCCGCATGCGGATGGGACCGTGGCGGTGGGGTCGACGTCCGAGGCGGTCTGGCAAGACGAGGGTCCGGACGAGGCGCTGGACGGCCTTCTGGCGAAGGCGGTGGCAGCAGTGCCCTGCTTGCGCGGTGCCGAAATGGTGGCGCGTTGGGCGGGGGTCAGGCCAAGGGCGGTGAGCCGGGCTCCGCTACTGGGGGAATGGCCGGGGCGGGCGGGGCATTACGTGGCGAACGGAGGGTTCAAGATCGGCTTCGGCATGGCGCCCAAAGTGGCGGAGGTGATGGCCGATCTGGTGCTGGAGGGGCGTGATCGGGTGCCCGAGGAGTTCCGCCTGGACGTGATTTAGGCCGGATGCCCGGCGACCGGACGGCGGAAGGTGATCGAGGTGGGGCGGTCGTAGCCGGGGTGGGCGGTGCGGGCGGTCTCGGTAAAGCCAAGGGCGCGGAAGGTGGCGTGGTTTTCGGTGAGCTCGATGCGGGTCTGGAGTTCGAGCGCGGGGAGGTCGAGGACGCAGGCGCGGGTCGCGGCGAGGGTGACCAGGGTACGGGCGAGGCCTTGGCCCCTGTGGCTGGACGCGACGGCGAGTTTGCCGATGTAAAGCGCGTGGGGCTTCGAGGTGAGGAAGACGCAGGCGGCGGGAGGGTGGCCGATGGCCCAGACCTCTCCGCTCTGGGCTTGGGCCGCGATGCCCTCGGGCGTGAGGTGGAGCATTGAGGAGGGCGGGTCGATCCGGCCATCCATGTAGGCGAATTCGGTCTGGATCAGGCGGAGGAGGGCGGGCCAGTCGTATGGCTCGCGGCATTGATGGGGCGTCATTTCAGCGGCAGGCCGTCGGCGAGGTGAACCCAGGGCAGGCGCTCGTCGGCGTGGTAGTGGCCGGCGGGGGTGAAGGCCGAGGGATCGTCGAGGGTGGCGGCGTAGAAGTGTGTCTCGTCGGGGTAGCGGGTGGTGCGATAGGTCATCTGGGTGCCGCAGGTGGGGCAGAAATCGCGCCAGGTGCCGGGGGAGGAGTTGTAGGTGGCGGGGGGTGAGCCGGTCCATTCCCAGGCGCCGTTGCGGACGCCGAAGAACGAGGTGAAGGGCGAGGCGGTGGCGCGGCGGCAGCTTTCGCAGTGGCAGTGGTCCTGCCAGAGGGGGGCCTCCGAGCAGCGGTAGGTGACGGAGCCGCAGAGGCAGCGGCCGGAGAAGGGTGGGGTCATCGGGGCCCTCCGGTTTAGGATGGGGAGAGGGTGGCATGAGGGGGTGGAGGCCGCAAGGGGATCACCTTGGTTGTCCCACGGTGGGACAAATTGAGGCTCATTGATTTCAAAGAGTTTTTCATCGAGTTTGGTAAGGTTTTGTTAAGAATTGCTCTCCGAGGCTCGGGCAATGCCCGACTACATCCGCCCCCGCGTTCCTCGCGCTTCGGTGTTTTTCAAGGTGGCTTTGGCCGACCGTAGCGACCCGTAGCGCGCGTGATTTAACACACCATGGTTTACGGACCATTGTTCGATGCCACCCGAGAGTTTTGAACCGTTGTGTATGTCGTCGAGGGCAGATGGTGCGTGAAATCACGCACCCTACGGCTCGCTGCTTGAAACAGAAGCCGAATCGTACGCGCTTCGACACCAAAAATCAGCTCGCTCATAATGCTCGTGTCCCGGTCTTAGTAAACATCAAAACGGTTATAGGCTGTCCGCTGTCGTATTCGGTCCTGGAAAGCCTGGCTCTCGACATCCACATCTGGGGAGATCGCCGCAAAGGCGCCAAGGACCCCGATCGCTCGCAGAAAGCCTCTGCGATTGGGCATACCGTTTGCGCGTCGATAGTTCTTTTCATAGTTGGAGAACAGTGTTAAATTTTCATCGCGCGCTAAGTCTCCGCCCGGATCGTTCAGGATGGCGGCCCAGATGGCTGAATTGTTTCGGACCGCGCGGCTGAAATCCATCATCTCCTCGAATGTAGCGGGAGAGATTCTGCCAGGCCCATTGGAGGCGCTGGAGAATCCGGGATACACATGTAGGTCTGGGATCATCCTGTCCAAAAGAAAGTCGACAACCGAAGGATCGTCGAAACCCTTGAATTGGCCGGAATTGATCCGCCGGATCACCGCCTCGGCGAGCAGCATGTTGTCTCGCCGCCACCCCGTGCCTGGGTCAGGCACGTATTGCATCACCTCGTCGATGGCACGAACGGTCGCCTCGTCGAGGAAAGAATCTGGTCCCGCTTGGACAATCGCGGCACGGATCGGCTCGTTACGCCAAAGTTCTTTCGCAAACTCGACGATTTCTTCGGGAGTGGAGGGATGTTGCGGGTTCGTGTTCACCATGCGGGAACTCCTAAATACTCAACATGCGCGTCTAGTCTTGCCTTGGCGTGCATTCCTGCATTAGCGCCCTGCAGATTCGGGGCGCCGCTGAAACCGGGGCAAGGGCGGACTTCAACCTTCACTTGGTCGCCCCTGCGGCCCCAGACCGCCCTGCGCCCATCTTCTCAAGCATCTCCTTCTCCACAAGCCCGCCGATCTGGGGATGCAGCCGCAGCTCGCCTTCCTTCACCACCTGGGCAAAGTTGGCGATCACCCGCCCCGCCGTCTTCCGGTCCGGCGCGATCACGTCGAGAAGCCAGTTGACGGACCCGCTCTGCCAGTCCTCGGGCTTCAGCCGGATCGGGAAGGTCCCCGCCTTGATCTGCTCGCGGATCTTGGCATCCACTTCTTCGCTTACCGAAGCCCAGATCGCGAAGCCCGCGATGTCGGTCAGCATGCCCGGCCTATCTTTCGCCGGACGGGCGAGGGCGGTGCCGCGAGGGGTTGGGGTGGGCGTTTCCTGGTGACGGGGTGCCCCCTCCCCATCCCTCCCCACGAGGGGGAGGGAGGCGCTTGTGGCGGCGTTGGGCTCGATGGCCCCGGGCGGGGGGCTTGGTTGTTCACAGGCATCCTGGGCCGGGCGGTGTTTCGATCGGCTTGGTGATATCGGAAACATCTTGCGGTTGCCATCCGATCTGCGGCGCAAGATGTTGGGGATAAGCGCGCGGGGGTGGGCA
>NZ_JBOFBI010000293.1:0-32576 GCF_051645465.1 Tabrizicola sp.
CCGAGCTTTCCCAGATCCGCAATTTCTCCATCGTGGCGCATATCGACCACGGCAAATCCACCCTCGCCGACCGGCTCATCCAGATGACCGGCACGGTGGCTGCGCGCGACATGAAGGCGCAGATGCTGGACTCGATGGACATCGAACGCGAACGCGGCATCACGATCAAGGCCAACACCGTCCGCATCGAATACCCCGCCAAGGACGGCAAGACCTACATCCTGAACCTCATCGACACCCCCGGCCACGTCGACTTTGCCTACGAAGTCAGCCGGAGCATGCGCGCCGTCGAAGGCTCTCTCCTCGTCGTCGACGCCAGCCAAGGGGTCGAGGCCCAGACCCTCGCCAACGTCTACCAGGCCATCGACGCGGGCCACGACATCGTCCCCGTCCTGAACAAGATCGACCTCCCCGCCGCCGAACCCGACCGCGTCAAGGAGAATATCGAGGACGTCATCGGAATCGACGCCTCAGACGCCATCCCGATCTCCGCCAAGACCGGCCTCGGCATCCCCGAGGTGCTGGAGGCCATCGTCCACCGCCTCCCCGCCCCCAAGGGCGACCGCAACGCGCCGCTGAAGGCCATGCTCGTCGACAGCTGGTACGACGCCTACCTCGGCGTGGTCGTCATGATCCGCGTCATCGACGGCGTGGTCCGCAAAGGCGACCGCATCAAGATGATCCAGACCAACGCCCTCTACGGCATCGACAAACTCGCCGTCCTGAAACCCCAGATGGTCGACATCGACGAACTGGGGCCGGGTGAGATCGGCGTCCTCACCGCGTCCATCAAACAGGTCCGCGACACGAAAGTCGGCGACACCATCACCCACGAACGCAAACCCTGCGCCGAAGCCCTCCCCGGCTTCAAACCCTCCGTCCCCGTCGTCTTCTGCGGCCTCTTCCCCGTCGACGCCGCCGATTTCGAAGCCCTCCGCGACGCCATCGAGAAGCTCGCCCTCAACGACGCCTCCTTCACCTACGAGATGGAGACCTCGGCCGCCCTCGGCTTCGGCTTCCGCATGGGCTTCCTCGGCCTGCTGCACTTGGAGGTCGTCCGCGACCGCCTGGAACGCGAATACAACCTCGACCTCATCACCACCGCGCCTTCGGTGGTCTTCAAGCTCTACATGAAGGACGGCGAGGTCCGCGATCTCCACAACCCCGCCGACATGCCCGACCTCACCTACGTCGACCATATCGAGGAGCCGCGGATCAAGGCCACCATCATGGTCCCCGACGAATACCTCGGCGACATCCTGAAACTCTGCCAGGACCGCCGCGGCATCCAGTCGAACCTCACCTACGCCGGGTCGCGGGCCATGGTCGAATACGACCTGCCGCTGGCCGAGGTGGTCTTCGACTTCTACGACCGCCTGAAATCGGTGACCAAGGGCTACGCGTCCTTCGACTACCAGATCAGCGAGTACCGCGAGGACAACCTGGTCAAGATGTCGATCCTGGTGAACGACGAACCCGTCGATGCCCTGTCGATGATGGTCCACCGCGACCGGGCCGAGGCGCGCGGGCGCTCGATGGTCGAGAAGCTGAAAGACCTGATCCCCCGCCACATGTTCAAGATCCCGATCCAGGCGGCCATCGGCGGCCGCGTGATCGCCCGCGAGACGATCTCGGCCATGCGCAAGGACGTGACAGCCAAGTGCTACGGCGGCGATGCGACGCGGAAGAAGAAGCTGCTGGAGAAGCAGAAGGCTGGCAAGAAGAAGATGCGCCAGTTCGGGAAGGTCGAGATTCCGCAGGAGGCGTTCATCTCGGCGTTGAAGATGGATGGGTGAAGAGAAATTGCAACTGCAAGGGCGTGTAAACTGGTTGTGTGCGCTCTTCGGTATTGCATTGATAGTTGCTTTTGTGCTGCTGACTATATTTCAACATAAGGTGCTTAATTATTTTGAGTGGCCACCTGGTTCAAATGGTTTTGAGGCCTGGCGCCAAGGCGATTCAAGTCAGCAGATAGGATACTCCCAAAGGCTCTACTGGGTGTCCAATCTATATTCTGCTATAGAAGTACTTCGGTTAGTTTTTGCGGCCGCTGGATCAATTATTCTGACGCACGGTCTACTTTTCTCCTCCGCAACACGGAATCCAAAGATTCTTCCACGACTGGACATGGTGTGGTACTGCGGCGCGGTAATTTCTATCTTACTTGCCGGGGTCGATCTGTTTAGTGCGCAGCAGATCAATTTTGTTAGCATCAAATCTCAAACCCTTGATCGAAAACTGAGTCTCCTTTCTAATGACATAGCAGCCTTGGAGCTTAGGTGCATTTCTACTGAAGGAGGCGCGATAGCACCTCCAAGTGATTACAAGGGCGATTCGTACTCACCAAAGGGAAAATCTCCTGATACCCTTTGGTGGGAACAGTATCAAAATGTTTGTCGGGACATTAGGTTGTCCGCTTACTTGACAGGAAGAGATCAACTCTTAGCATTGTTTGGTATTGTTGATGACAGCTCTGTGCTAGATTCGCGACGGTGGAATAGGAGCTATTTGTCACGAATAGACAAGCTCGAGAGAAGAAAGTTTGTAAGAAACGGGGATGGTTCTTTTTCTCTTCGGGAGCCAGGAGAGTACAATGTTTCCATCTGTGATCAAATTGAAGCGCTGTATGCGGAACTGAACCTTGATACAAAAATTTATGAAATTAATCCGGCGAATGAGGTTACTGCGGTTCGCCCAGTTTCTTTGGACAGCAGTCCGGCAGTCCTCCACGCAGCAGCAGATCACATTGTCAAAATCACACCACTTAGCGCACTCGTTCGATCGACAGAGGACAGCTACTGGTTGTTTGATTTATCTAAGGTCTGCCGAGGGACCTATACCGTTGCGGCGGATGCCGGCGAGTATGCTACAGCTGTGAGGCTGGCGGAATCTAGCGCTGGATTTACATCCGTTCGACCGATTTGGATACTTATTCTGTTCGTCATTATCGGAGTTAGAATTGTGAAGACCTCTGTCGAGCTGAAGCGTTAGCAAGCGTCGGGTGGGTGTTAACCCACCTTCCGCAGGTCGGGGTTCATCCCGACACCTTGATTAACCAGAAACCCCTACTCACAAACCCCCAAATCATCACAGAACACCCCCGCTGCCCCGCCGATGACCGCTCCGGTCAGAGCATCCCCGCCGGTCACGTCGGCGATCACCGCGCCCCCGGCGGCACCGGCAAGGCCGCGCTCGGTGTCGGTGGTCAGGCAGCCGGAGAGGGTCATGGCACAGGCCAGAAGGCCAAGGACTTTCACAGTCTTCATTTGGCAGCACTCCAAAGGTTGCGGCACCGATCCTGCGCCCTTGCCGCCCCGCGCGCATGGGGCAAGTTTTGCACCCCGGCGCGGTCGGCAGCTATCGACCGGCCCTGCGGCCCAATACCGGCAGGAATTCGCCCCGCTCCATCGCCATCACCGCACAAACAACCGGAAGGTGGACGCCAATCCCCGACCCGCACATCTTAACAAACCCCTAACGACCCCCTGCTAACCCCTTGAATTTCTTGGACGCAAAACTTTGCGCACCGTGCCCACCTCAGTGGAGCCCCTTGCGCCCTCCCCTACCTCCGCCCCCTCGACCGCTTCCCACCCCTCTGCCCGGCCCTGCCCCCCGTGGACCGACCGGACATCTTCGTGGCCTCCACCACCG
The DNA here is from genome assembly GCF_051645465.1 of Tabrizicola sp. Lineage (GTDB taxonomy): Bacteria > Pseudomonadota > Alphaproteobacteria > Rhodobacterales > Rhodobacteraceae > Tabrizicola. The sequence goes on from NZ_JBOFBI010000293.1 coordinate 3,652, forward strand.
CCTCCTCGATCACCTCCTGCCGGGCAAAGGGGTCGTCGGCCACCGCCAGCTCCACCGCCTCCAGCCGCCGGACCTCATCCCGCAACCGGGCGGCCTCTTCGAACTCCAGGTTCTCCGCCGCCTTCCTCATCTGAAGCCGCAAAGCATCCAGATGGGCCGCGAGGTTCTGCCCGACCATCGCCTTGTCGACCTTCGTCGTGATCCGCGACTGATCCGTGTCGCCCTGCCAGAGCCCCGCCAGTACATCCTCGACGTTCTTCTTCACCGTCTCGGGCGTGATCCCGTGCTTGATATTGTAGGCCATCTGCTTATCCCGCCGCCGGTTGGTCTCGGCCAGCGCCCGCTCCATCGACCCGGTCATCCGGTCGGCATACATGATCACCCGCCCCTCCGAGTTCCGCGCCGCCCGCCCGATGGTCTGGACAAGGCTGGTCTCGGACCGCAGGAACCCTTCCTTGTCCGCATCGAGGATCGCGACCAGCCCGCACTCCGGGATATCGAGCCCCTCGCGGAGAAGGTTGATCCCGACCAGCACGTCGAACGCGCCAAGGCGGAGGTCGCGGAGGATCTCGATCCGCTCGATCGTGTCGATATCAGAGTGCATGTACCGGACCCGGATGCCCTGTTCGTGGAGGTAGTCGGTCAGGTCCTCAGCCATCCGTTTGGTCAGGACGGTGACCAGCGTCCGCAGGCCGCGGGCGGCGACCTTGCGGATTTCGTCGAGAAGGTCGTCGACCTGCATCTCGACGGGCCGGATTTCGACCTGGGGGTCGAGAAGGCCGGTGGGGCGGATGACCTGTTCGGTGAAGACACCGCCGGTCTGCTCGATCTCCCACGCCGCGGGGGTGGCGGAGACGAAGACGGATTGCGGGCGCATGGCGTCCCATTCCTCGAACTTGAGGGGGCGGTTGTCCATGCAGCTGGGCAGGCGGAAGCCGTGTTCGGCCAAGGTGAACTTGCGGCGGAAGTCGCCCTTGTACATGCCGCCGATCTGGGGGACCGAGACGTGGGATTCGTCGGCGAAGACAATGGCGTTGTCGGGGATGAATTCGAAGAGCGTGGGGGGCGGTTCACCCGGTGCGCGGCCGGTGAGGTAGCGGGAGTAGTTCTCGATCCCCGCGCAGGAGCCGGTGGCTTCCAGCATCTCGAGGTCGAAGTTGGTGCGCTGCTCCAGACGTTGGGCTTCGAGGAGCTTTCCTTCGGATACCAGCTGCTTCAGGCGGTGGAAGAGCTCGTCCTTTATCCCCTTGATCGCCTGCTGCAAGGTAGGGCGCGGGGTGACGTAGTGGCTGTTCGCATAGATGCGGATCTGCTTGAAGCTGTCGGTCTTGGCGCCGGTCAGCGGGTCGAATTCGGTGATCGCTTCCAGTTCCTCGCCGAAGAAGGAAAACCGCCAGGCGCGGTCTTCCAGGTGGGCGGGCCAGACCTCCAGGCTGTCGCCCCGGACGCGGAAGGCGCCACGCTGAAAGGCGGTGTCGAGACGCTTGTACTGCTGGGCCACAAGTTCCGCCATGACCCGGCGCTGGTCGTAAAGCTGGCCGACGACCAGGTCCTGGGTCATGGCCGAATAGGTCTCGACCGAGCCGATGCCGTAGATGCACGAGACGGAGGCGACGATGATGACGTCATCGCGTTCCAGAAGCGCCCGGGTGGCCGAGTGGCGCATCCGGTCGATCTGTTCGTTGATCTGGGATTCCTTTTCTATGTAGGTGTCCGTCCGCGCCACATAAGCCTCGGGCTGGTAGTAATCGTAGTAGGAGACGAAGTACTCGACGGCGTTCTCCGGGAAGAAGCCCTTGAATTCGCCGTACAACTGCGCGGCAAGGGTCTTGTTCGGCGCAAGGATGATGGCAGGGCGCTGGGTGCCCTCGATCACCTTGGCCATGGTGAAGGTCTTTCCCGTCCCGGTAGCGCCCAGAAGCACCTGGTCACGCTCACCTGCATTCACCCCGGCGGTCAGCTCGGCGATGGCGGTGGGCTGGTCGCCGGCGGGCTGGAAGGGCGTGGAGAGTACAAACCTCCGCCCGCCTTCAAGCTTCGGCTTCGTCAGCACGTCGGGACGCTCGGTCAGGGCGTTGGCGTTGTTGTGCGGCATCGGGCGCCTCATGGGGGGAGTCGGAGGGGAGTCGGGACAAGACAGATTTGATCTGTTTTTGTTCTGATTCAAGCACCGATCCGCAAGGGCGGGCGAAACCGTTGCTGAAGGCGCGTGAAGCGGCTAAGGCACGGGCAGAGGTGCAAGATGGCGGACAAGATCGATACGCGGGCGGTGGGACTGGATGTGGGGCTGGCGTTCATCCGCTGGATGACCGGGGCCGAGAACCTGCATTATGGGCTTTGGAGCGGCCTCGACGTGACCGCGGCGAATCTGCGATCCGCGCAGGAGGCCTATACGGCGAAGCTTTTCGGCTATCTGCCCGCGGGGCGCCTGCGCATCCTGGACATCGGTGGCGGTGCGGGTGAGACGGCACGGAAACTGCTCGCGCTGGGTCATGAGGTCGAGATCGTCGTCCCCTCGCCTTTCCTGGCCGAGCGTTGCCGGGCCAATGCGCCGGGGGCGATGGTCCATGAGTGCATGTTCGAGGAGTTCGCCGGGAAGGGGCCGTTCGACCTTTGCCTCTTCTCGGAAAGCTTCCAGTACATCCCGATCGAGGAAAGTCTGCCGAAATGCGCGACGCTGCTCGCCCCCGGCGGCCAGGTCCTGATCGCCGATTGCTTCCGGACCGAAGCCTACAAGGGCCGGGGGGCGCATGGGCCGCAGGCGGGGGGCGGGCATCCGCTAACGGCTTTCCGGAAGGCGCTGGAGGGGTCGGCCTTCGCGGTGGCGGCCGAGGAGGACATCACCGACGCCGTGGCGCCTTCGATCGACCTGGAACAGCAGCTTTTCAACGTGATCGGCCATGGCGTCACGCGGGTGTCGGACGAGGTGCGGGCCAAGAAGCCCGCAGCCCACTGGTCGCTGACCCGGTTCATCAGCCTCTTCCTGTCAAAGAAGCGGCGGGCGAATCTGATGCGGCGGCTGACCGGAACCGAACGGAACGCCGAGGCTTTCCGCCAGTTCAACCGCTATCTGATGCTTCGGCTGACGCGTAAATCCTAGGCAGCCCTGCTCAGCTTGCAGTTCTTTTGCTGCCATTCGCACATCTTTTGGTTGAATCAGACGCGCAACTGAGTAAAGGTTAACGTGCAAGCAGCAACTAAAGCTGTCGGCCGGCGTCGACCCTACCCCACCCCACACCCCCTGACGCCGACCGACAGTTCTTTGTCTGAACCTGGCGCTTGCGCTTTCCTGAAAGCTTCGGAATAACGGGGGCACCACTGGAGGACCCTTCATGCGTGCCCGCATCTACCAGCCTGCCAAGACCGCGATGCAATCGGGAACCGCCAAGACCCAAGGCTGGGTGCTGGAGTTCGCTCCGGCTTCGACGCGCGAGGTTGATCCGCTGATGGGCTGGACCTCGTCATCCGACACTCAGGCCCAGGTCCGGCTGCGGTTCGAGACGCGCGAGGCGGCCCAGGCTTATGCGGCGGAAAAGGGGATCGAGGCCGATGTGGTCGAGCCAAAGCCACGCAAGGCCGTCATCCGCCCGCGCGGCTATGGCGAGAACTTCGCGACCGACCGCAGGGGCGCCTGGACGCATTGAACGTGATCACGATCGAGCGCGAAAGCCCGCTTGGGACAGACCTTTCCCTTTTGATGCAGCGGCATACGGCGGACATGCACGCTGACACCCCGCCCGAAAGCATCCACATGATGGATGCCGGTCAGTTGGCCATTCCGGAGGTGGCCTTCTTCGTCATGCGCGACGGTGGCGAGCCGGTGGCCATGGGTGCGTTCAAGCGGATCGGTGCTGGTCACGCCGAGATCAAGTCGATGCACGTCCTGCACGAACTGCGCGGGCGCGGCCTGTCGCGCAGGATGCTGGACCACCTTATGGCCGAAGCCCGTGCTGCGGGGTTCACGCGCCTCAGCCTGGAGACCGGCTCGCAGGCGATGTTCCTGCCCGCACGTGCTCTCTACGAGAAAGCCGGCTTCAGCGAATGCCCGCCGTTCGAGGGGTACTGGGATGACCCGAACTCGGTCTTCATGACGAAGGTGCTTGCCTGATCCGCGAGCCTGCCGCAAAAGGGGCACCGTGCGGGCTCGTAGCTCAACTGGATAGAGCAAGGACCTTCTAAGTCCGAGGTTGAGGGTTCGATTCCTTCCGGGCCCGCCAGCACACTGACAGGGTTACTCCGTCTCCAGAAACTGCTCGCCGATCAGGATCATGCCGTCGCCCGCGTCGAAGGCGATCTTGCTGCGCGGGGGCGAGCCGTCGTCGGGGTATTGGATGAGAAGGCCATCGCGGATTTCGTAGCGCCCGCCCTGGCTTTCCTCATTGCCGGTGGTGAACCCGCCGGTCAGATCGCCGACGCCGTTGACGAAGTTCGCCGATGCGCCGCTAAAGCTTGATCCGGTGTAGGTGCCGTCCGGTTTGAACTCGGTCAGGGACGAGGCCGACATGCCGCCTTCAAGTCCGGTACCGGGGGTGAAGCCGGTGTAGAAGAAGCTCGAGATCGATCCGTCGATTGTGGTGCCGTCCGCCAGGGGGGTGACCTGGTAAAGCGACGCGTCCCCGTCGTTCCAGGCGTCGCCGTCCGCGGACAGCTCTTCCTTGACTCCATCGGCGAAGATCAGCGACAGGGTATCGCCCGATACCGTGTAGGTGCCGAAATCGTCATTGGCGACCTCCATCAGGGCGTCCCTGTCCAGCGGCTTGGTGCCCTCGGGCGGCTCGCCGTTGAAGAAATAGCCGTCCTCCCAGAAGACGAGGAGCCGGTGGTCGATCTCCACCCGCATCATCCCGTCAAGGCCCAGCGACGTTTCGTTGTGCCAGCCCCAGTAGACGCCGGAAAGCGGGCCCGGCTCGGGTTCGGGGAGCAGGGGCTGTGCCCCCATGGACACGAACTGCAGCGACAGGAACAGGGGCTGCACCTCGTTTTCGAAGACGGCGAGGGATTTGGTCAGCTCCTCCTCATCATAAGCGTAGCCATCGAAGGCGACGAGTTCGAAGCGGTCGGGAAGCTCGAACCCCATGTAGATGACGATATTGCTGTCAACTTTCAGGCCGTAAAGCGCGATGCTCATCGGCCCGATGGTGGAAACCGATGGCGGCTGCAGCACGGTGATGTCGTCGCGGTCTTCTTCATCGACGAAGAGCGGGGCCTTTTCCTCGACGAAGGCTGCCAGATCGCCGGATTTCTGTACCCCGGCTGACAGGTAGATGTAGCAGAATTGGCAGATCTCGTCGTCGCCGTCGTAGACGAGGGTTCGGATGCCCGCGCTGTTGTGGCCGAGATACCAGTTGTCCGGCAGATCGTAGATCAGATTGCCATGCTGGCGCGGCTCCGCCCCGGCCATGGCGGCGGAGAGCAACAGGAAGGCTGGGATCAGAATGCGCACGGGTCTGCTCCTTGACTGTTGATCCCGAAGTTTCAGCGCAGACGGTCAACCGGGCAAGTCGGTCATTCCTGACGGGGCGCCCCGCCTTCGAAGCGGTTGCCATGGCGGTAGTCGCAGGGGGCCTCTTGCATCTGCAGATGAAGGCCGGTGCCGGTAAACGGGTGGGCGCGGGCGACGTCTTCGTTGAAGTCGATGCCAAGGCCGGGGGCGTCGGGGGGGAGGATGTAGCCGTCCTCCCATTTGATCGTGTTCTTGATCAGTTTAAGGTGGAAGGCCCCGCCGGTCTCGATGGTCTCGGCGATGAGGAGGTTCGGGATCGAGGCCGCGAAGTGGACGTTGGCCGCCCATTCCACAGGCCCCGCATAAAGGTGCGGGGCCATTTCGGCGTTGAAGATTTCGGCCATGGCGGCGATCTTCTTCGCCTCCCAGATGCCGCCGACGCGGCCCAGGGCGGGCTGTAGGATCTTGACGCCCCCGGCGCGGAGCAGGGTGCCGAATTCGGCTTTGGTCGTAAGGCGCTCACCGGTCGCGAGGGGGACGCGGACTTGGGCGGCGACCTCGGCGAATTCAAGAAGGTTGTCGGGCGGGATAGGTTCTTCGTACCAGAGCGGGTTGTAGGGCTCGATCTCACGGCCCATGCGGATCGCGCCGGGGGTGGTGAACTGGCCATGGGTGCCGAAAAGGAGGTCGACGCGGTCGCCCACCGCCTCGCGGATCGCCTTGCAGAACGCTATGGATCGGGTGATGTCCGACATCGCCGGTTCGTGGCCACCGCGGATGGTGTAGGGGCCGGCCGGGTCGAATTTGACCGCGGTGAAGCCCAGGTTCATGAAGCGGACGGCGGCTTCGGCGGCGGCATCGGGGTCGACCCAGAACTCGGGCGATTCCTTGCCGGGTTCAGGGTAGAGGTAGGTGTAGCTGCGGATACGGTCGTTCATGCGGCCACCCAGCAGCGCCCAGACGGGGCGGTTGCGTGCCTTGCCGATGATATCCCAGCAGGCGATTTCTAGGCCCGAGAAGGCGCCCATCACCGTGGGGTCGGGGCGTTGGGTGAAGCCGGAAGAGTAGGCGCGGCGGAACATGAGTTCGATGTTTTCGGGGTTTTCCCCGGCCATGTGCCGTTCGAAGACGTCTTCGATGACGGCCCTCATCGCCTTGGGGCCGACGGTCGAGGCGTAGCATTCGCCGTAACCGACAATGCCGTTGTCGGTGGTGAGTTTCGGAAAGATCCAGTACCGCCCGCCCCAGCCGGGGAATGGTGGCGCGACGATGAAAATCTCGAGGTCCTTAAGTTTCATGACGCAGCCCTTCGGTCTGGTGGCGGAAGCGGGGGTTTCACACCCCCGCACCCCCGCGGGATATTTTTGCAAAGATGAAGCTAGACGCGACACCGGGCCGGGTCACCCCCGTTTGCGACCGTCCTTGCCGTTTCAGGGCAATCCGGCGGCCCTGCGCGTGAGGAGCGGTCCGAAGACATGCAGCGCGATGCACACGAGCATCAAGCCCGAGGCCAGCAGGAAGGGCGCGCCGGGGGCGAAGATTTCGGCATCAGGCCTGGTGAAGTGCGAGAAGGTCGCGGTCATGATCAGGGGCGAGGTGATCATTGCTATGGCGTTAAGGCTCGACATCACGCCCTGTAGCTCGCCCTGCGCATTGGCGGGGGCGGAGCGGGAGGCGAGCGCCTGCAGGGCCGGGGTCACCACGCCGCCAAGGGCGGTGACCGGGGTGATTGCAAGGGCAATGACGGGTGAAACGACGAGGCCGAGGGCGGCCAGAGTGATCACGTCCACCCACATCCCGTAGTGCGCGGCGCGATGTTCACCGAAGCGGCGGATCAGCGGGCCGACGAGCAGCGCCTGACCCAGGGCGAACGAGATGCCATAGACGGCAAGCGAGACGCCAACCATTGTGCTGTCCCAGCCGAAGCGCGCCTGGCCGTAGTAGGACCAGACCGACGGGTAGACGTTCATCGCGATGCCGAGGATCAGGAAGCAGGCGAGCGTCAGGCGGACCCCGGGCAGGCGGGTGACGGCGCGCAGGGCGCCTAAGGGATTGGCGCGGGCGAGGCTGAAGGGGCGGCGGGTGGCATCGGTCACGGTTTCGGGCAGGACGAAATAGCCGAAGATCAGGTTGGCTATGGCCAGCGCGGCGGCTGCATAGAAGGGTGCGCGGGTGTCGATCCCGGCCAGAAGGCCGCCGATCAGGGGCCCGAGGACGAAGCCGATGCCGAAACCGGCGCCGATAAGGCCGAAGCGGCTGCCGCGCTGGTCGGGCGGAGTGATGTCGGCGATGAAGGCCGTGGCAGTGGAGTAGGTGGCCGCTGTGATGCCCGCAATGATCCGGGCAGTGAGGAGAAGCCAGATCGTCGAGGCCGTCGCCATGACCAGATAGTCTAACCCCATGACCAGCAACGATAGCAGAAGAACCGGCCGTCGCCCGAACCGGTCTGACAGCGCGCCGATGAAAGGTCCGAACAGGAACTGCATCACGGCGAACGAGGTGGCGAGCGTCCCGCCCCAGAGTGCGGCCTCTGACAAGGTCAGCCCTGTGACCTCCTGGATCAGATCAGGCATAACCGGGAAGATCAGCCCGATCCCGATGGCATCCAGCGTGACCGTGGCCAGGATGAAGGTGAGGGCCAGGCGACCGGGATCAGGCGGGATGTGAGATTTAGTCAACGAGATCGGCTCCAGTTCGCCTTTGGGACCTTCTGGCGTTCGATTACTGCAAGCGGCGGGTGATCCACTTAGGCATGACCGATACGGCTAAGGAAGCCCGAAACGACCTCGGCATAGTCCTCCGGGCGGTCGGCGACCGGGATATGGCCCGCGCCGCGGATCAGGTGGAACTGGTGGCCGGGGATCAGCTCGGCCGTTTCGCACACAAGATCGGGCGGGGTGGAGCCGTCGTTGCTGCCCGCAATCGCGAGCGTCGGCAGGCGCAGGGTCGCCGTCGTCTCGAAGAAATCCGTGCCGGCAATGGCGGCAGCGCAGCCGCACCAGCCGTCGACTGGCGTCGCTTCAAAAATCGTGCGCAGGGCAGGCATCGCGGGATTGCTGCGCCACTGGCGGCCAAACCAGCGTTCCATGGTGCTGTCGGCCAACGCCGCAAGTCCGCCGTCGCGCACGGTTGCGATACGCTCCTGCCACTGCGCGGCAGTGCCGATCCGGGCCGCCGTGTTCGACAGGATCAGTCCGCGCACCAGGTCCATGCGCTTGACCGCAAGGCCCTGCGCGATCAGCCCGCCGATGGAGAGGCCCAGCACCACCGCCTCTTTCATCGCGAAGTGGTCCATCAACCGCTCGGCGTCGCGGATCAGGGCGCCCATCGTATAAGGGGCGGGCGGGACGTCGGATGTGCCGTGGCCGCGGAGATCGAACCGCAGGATGCGGTGCCGGGGAAGTGCTGCGACAAGGGGGTTCCAGATGGTCAGGTTCGTGCCCAGGGCGTGGATCAGAACCAGCGGCGGACCATCCGCCGGGCCGCTGATCTCGGCGTTCAGACGGAGGTCGTCGAGCCAGACCAGCATCAGGCGAACCGGCTGAGCGCAGTGGCGAAGATCTTCGGGTCCACGTTGCCTCCGGTAGCAACGGCGATGACGGTGTCGGGAAGGTCGGGGGCGAAAAGGGCCGCCGCAAGGCCGGCGGCACCGCCCGGCTCCAGGACGATCCGCAGGTGGGTAAAGGCCAGTGCTACGGCGCGGAGGGCTTCTTCGTCGGAAATCGCGAGGCCGGGTCCGGCTAGGCGGGAGAGGATGGGGAAAGTCAGCTCTCCCGGCGTGGGCGTGAGGATCGCGTCGCAGATCGAACCGCTTACGGCGGAGTTCCTCTGCCGGGCGCCGGTGGCAAGCGAGCGGGCCATGTCGTCAAAGCCCTGGGGTTCGGCGGTGCGGACCTTAAGGCCTGGCGCATGGGCCCGTAGCGCCAGTGCGATGCCGGAGGACAGCCCCCCGCCACCACAGCACACCAGGACCTCGGCCTCGTCGATCCCGGCCTCGCGGGCTTGCCCGGCAAGTTCCAGGCCGACGGTCCCCTGCCCCGCGATCACCTGTACATCGTCGTAGGGCCTAATCAGCGTCAGGCCCCTTGCATCGGAAAGCCGGGCTCCGATGGCGTCGCGGTCCTCGGTCGCGCGGTCATAGAGAACCACCTCGGCCCCGTAGCTGCGGGTGTTGTCGATCTTCACTTGGGGAGCGTCGGAGGGCATCAGGATCACGCAAGGGCTTGCGTGGCGGGCGGCGGCGTAGGCAACGCCCTGGGCATGGTTGCCAGAGGAAAACGCGATGACCCCACGAGCGCGGGCTTCGGGGGAAAGCGCCGAGACGGCGGACCAGCCGCCGCGGGCCTTGAAGCTGCCGGTCAGCTGCAGGCTCTCGGCCTTCACAAAGATCCGCCGCCCGGCGATGCGGTCGAGGAGAGGGGCATTCAGCAGCGGCGTGTGACGGATATGGCCCGCGATCCGGGCGGCGGCGGCTTCGATCTGGGCGATGTCGGTCATGAGAGCCCCTGGAGGAAAGCGCGGATCAGGGTGACGGATTCGGGTTCGTCGAGGAAGGGGATGTGCGCGCGACCGGGGACGACCGCCACCTGCATGTCGGGGCGGCGGGCGCGCATCTTTTCGACGGTCTCCGCGGTCAGAAGGTCAGAGTTCGCCCCGCGGATCAGGGCCAGCGGAAGCCCCGCGAGGGCGTCGAACAGCGGCCAAAGGTCGACCGGCGGGCCATCGAAGGCCGCGAGGAAGGGTTCACGGAGGGCCGGGTCGTAGCGAAGCCGCAGGCCGTCCGGGGTCTCGATGGAAAGCTTCTCGGCCTCTTCAAGCCAGCGCGACATGGGAACGCCCTCGAAGCCGGGGCTGCGCGACAGACGCTCGGCAAAGCCCGCGTAGGTCTTCCCGGCGGGGTTGCGACCGACGTAGTCGAAGATGCGGGTCAGGCCGTCGCGGTTGATCTCGGGCCCGACGTCGTTCAAGCAAAGGCCAAGCACGCGGTCCCGGGCAACGGCCCCCAGAACCATGCCGATGAGACCGCCGCGCGAGGTCCCTAGGATCGCCGCCTTGGCGACCCCAAGGTGGTCGAGGAGTGCCAGGGCGTCCCGGCCCTCTTGCTCGATGGTATAGGTGGCGGGAACGGTCCAGTCGCTGGCCCCCCTGCCACGGTAGTCCATGCGGATAAGCCTGAGCGGAGGCAGGTGCGGGATCAGGTAGTCGAAATCGGCCATGGTCCGGGTAAGGCCGGGCAGGCAAAGAAGCGGCAGGCCCGCGCCTTCGTCCTGATAGGCGAGCATCGCGCCGTCTGCGGCGGGGAAGCGGGTGGCAGTCATGGAGGCAAGGTGGCACGGGGCGGGGGCGGGCGAAAGGGGCCCGAAGTTTTGGTCGCAGCCGGCGGCGCTTGTGGGCTGGGCCATGGCAGACTAAACCCTTCTCCCGAGGCAACGAGGCGGGGCGGATGTCGGACAGCTCAGCGGTCGAGGATCGGCCCAAGTCGAAACGGGTGAGCGCGCTTCGCGGTCTGGTCCCGTTCCTCTGGCCCTATCGTGGCCTTGCGGGGCTGGCGGTTCTGGCGCTGGTGCTGACTGCGGGGGTCAGCCTCGTGCTCCCTTTGGCGGTCCGCCGGGTGATCGACGGGTTCAACTCCGCCAACGCGGACCTTCTCGACAAGTACTTCGCTGCGGCCTTGGGGATCGCGGCGCTGCTCGCGGTTGGGACGGGGCTTCGGTACTACTTCGTCACGCGCCTTGGCGAGCGGGTGGTCGCGGACATCCGCAAGGCGCTTTTCGACCGGGTCCTGGGCATGTCGCCCGCCTTCTTCGAGCGCATTCTGACCGGCGAGGTCTTAAGCCGGATCACCACCGACACGACGCTGATCCTGTCGGTCATCGGCTCCTCCGTCTCGGTCGCGCTTCGCAACGTGCTGATTTTAGTGGGAGGGCTGGTCCTTCTATTCCTTACCTCGGCGAAGCTGACGGGGCTGGTCCTGTTGATCGTGCCCGCGATCATCGTGCCGATTGTCGTTCTTGGCCGGAAGCTTCGGCAGCTTTCGCGCGAGAACCAGGACTGGATCGCGGCATCGTCCGGCTCGGCCTCGGAGGCGCTGTTGTCGGTTCAGACGGTGCAGGCCTTCACACATGAGGGCGCGACGCGGGGCCAGTTTGCCGAGGTGACCGAGAAGTCGTTCGCCTCGGCCAAAGCGCGGATCAAGACGCGGTCGATGATGACGGTGATCGTGATCTTCCTGACCTTTGCTGGAATTGTGGGCGTCCTTTGGGTCGGCGCGCGGGATGTGCGGGCGGAGGCGATGTCGGTAGGCGCACTGATCCAGTTCGTGATCTATGCCGTGATGGTCGCGGGCGCGGTTGGCGCGCTGTCGGAAATCTGGGGCGAGTTGCAGCGGGCCGCCGGCGCGACCGAGCGGCTGGTGGAGCTTCTGGGGACCGAGGATGCCGTGCAGGACCCCTTGCGCCCGGTTGCCCTGCCCCGCCCGGTGCGCGGCGAGATCGCGTTCGAGGACGTGACCTTCCGCTATCCGGCGCGGCCCGAAGCTTCGGCGCTGAACGGGGTTTCGCTGCATGTGCGGCCGGGTGAGACGGTGGCCCTGGTCGGGCCTTCGGGTGCAGGCAAGACGACGATCCTTCAGCTTCTGATGCGGTTCTATGACCCGCAGGCCGGGCGGATCACGCTGGATGGCTTGACCCTCACCGACATGGCCCGGGCCGATTTCCGGCAGGCCATCGCTCTTGTTCCGCAGGACCCGGTGATCTTTGCAACCTCGGCGCGGGAGAACATCCGCTTTGGCCGGCTTGATGCCACGGATGCCGAGGTGGAAGCCGCAGCCCGCGCGGCCGCCGCGCATGACTTCCTGAGCGCCCTGCCGCAGGGCTATGACAGCTATCTCGGTGAACGCGGCGTGATGCTGTCGGGCGGACAGAAACAGCGCGTCGCCATTGCCCGCGCGATCCTGCGCGACGCGCCGATACTCCTCCTGGACGAAGCCACCAGCGCGCTGGATGCCGAAAGCGAACGCGCGGTCCAGGCCGCGGTGGAGAAACTGGCCGAGGGGCGGACGACGCTGGTCGTCGCGCACCGGTTGGCGACGGTAAAGCGTGCCGACCGGATCGTGGTCTTCGATCAGGGCCGGATTGCCGCAATGGGCACGCATGACCAACTGGTCGCCGAAGACGGGCTTTATGCGCGCCTCGCGCGGCTCCAGTTCACCGAAGGCGCGGCCTGACGTTACGTTGCCGACCGCAACGTCCGGACAAACTGACTTCACAAACGCGTTCCCCGCCCCCATCTTGTCGGCAAAGCCTGCGGGAACAGCGGGACATAGGGGAGGATCGTCATGACCACTTTCGCAACCGCTGCGGACCTGAAGGCCATCGAGGCCGAAAAACCCTGGGCCGATCGTGGCCAGGCCCGGTCGATGTATGAATACCTGACACGGGCGAAGACCGCCCATGGCAGCCGTCCGGCGATCAGCTACCAGATGCTCTCGGGTCCGGAGACGAAGAAGCTCACCCTGACCTGGGCCGAGCTTCATGGCCAGGTGACGCAGGCCGCGAACCTTTTCCGCTCGCTTGGGGTGGGCGAGAAGGACGTGGTCGCTTTCATCATGCCGAACGCGATGGAGACGGCGGTCACGTTGCTGGGCGGTTCGGTCGCGGGGATCGTGAACCCGATCAACCCGCTCCTTGAGCCCGAAAAGATCAGCGCCATCCTGCGCGAGACTGGGGCCAAGGTCGTGGTCACACTCAAGGCTTTCCCGAAGACCGATCTGGCGCAGAAGGTAGCCGAGGCGGTGAAATTCGCCCCGAACGTGAAGACGGTGCTGGAGGTTGACCTTGTCCCCTACCTCTCGGGGCTCAAGAAATTCATCGTGCCGCTGATCCGCCCGAAGAATCCGACCAGCCACACCGCCACAGTCAAGGACTTCCGCGCCGAGATGGCGCGGATGCCCGCCGACAAGCTGACCTTCACCGACACCCTGGAAGACCGCGTTGCCGCCTACTTCCACACCGGTGGCACCACCGGCATGCCGAAGGTTGCCCAGCACAAGGTTTCGGGCATGGTCTACAATGGCTGGCTCGGGGCGAATCTGCTCTTCAAGCCGACCGATGTGGTGATGTGCCCCCTGCCTCTTTTCCACGTCTTTGCCTGCTATCCGATCCTGATGTCGATGATCGGCTCGGGCGCGCACGTCGTCTTTCCGACCCCGCAGGGATATCGGGGCGAGGGCGTCTTCGACAATTTCTGGAAGCTGATCGAGCGCTACAAGGTGACCTACATGATCACCGTGCCCACGGCGCTTGCCGCGCTGATGCAGCGTCCGGTGAACGCCGATATCTCCAGCCTTAGAAGCGCTTTCTCGGGCTCCTCCCCGCTTCCGATCGAGCTTTACAACCGCTTCAAGAAAGAGACCGGGATCGAGATCGTCGAGGGCTACGGCCTGACCGAGGCCACTTGCCTGGTCTCGATCAACCCGCCGGACGGGGCGAAGAAGGTGGGCTCGGTGGGCCTTATGTTCCCCTACACCCACGTCCGGATTCTGACGTCGCAAGGCGCGATCGGCTTTCGCGAATGTGCGGTGGATGAGGTGGGCGAGATCTGCATCTCGAACCCCGGCGTCTTCGAGGGCTCGACCTATACCGAGGCCGACAAGAACAAGGAGCTGTTCGCCGAAGGACGATTCCTGCGGACGGGCGACCTTGGCCGGCTTGACGCGGACGGCTATCTTTTCATCACCGGTCGGGCGAAAGATCTGATCATCCGCGGCGGCCACAACATCGACCCGGCGATCATCGAAGAGGCCCTGATGGGCCATGAGGCGGTGGGCTTTGTCGGCGCGATCGGCCAGCCGGATGCGCATGCGGGCGAACTGCCTTGCGCCTATGTCGAGCTGGTGAAAGGCAAGACGGCTACGGTCGATGACCTGATGGCCTATGCGGCCCAGCATATCCACGAACGCGCGGCGCTGCCCAAATATCTGGAAGTGCTGCCGGAATTGCCCAAAACCGCCGTGGGCAAGGTCTTCAAGCCAGACCTTCGGCGGATGGCCATCACCCGGACCTACGATGCCGCGCTGGCCGAAGCGGGCGTCCCTGCCCGCGTCGTCTCGGTGGTCGAGGACAAGAAGCGCGGCCTTGTGGCACAGCTGCAGAAGACCGCCCCGGTCGAGGACACGGCGGTGGCGGGCGTTCTGGGGCAGTTCTCAAACCCGTGGGAATGGGCACCCGCGCCTGCAACGGTCTGAAGAGTGCCCCCAGGATGACAGCAAGTTTCATTTGCCTGAATCGCACTTAGGCGCGAAAAAGCTCGCAAGGAACGTCTTTACGGGAATTGTAGCATGGGCTTTCGCATGGGTTTGGCCGCGGCGCTGATCGCGGCAACGACGGGTTCGGTTGGCGCGCAGCAGTCAGAGATTCTGTTTGCGCACAAGCATTGGGAAGTTTCGGTCGTGGGCTGGGATGACGGATCGGTCGGATGCGTGGCCGAAGTCAAGGCGCCCGGCGAGAGCTTCTCGATCTGGACCTTTCCGGATGGCGCGGTGCAGTTGCAGTTCTATTCGACGGCGTGGCAATTCGGCGAAGGCCAGACTGCCGATCTAGGCGTGCAGATCGACCGCCGCGCGCCGTGGAGCCTGACCGGGGCCGAGCTGTATCAGAACTCGGTGCTGTTCTATCTTCCCGACAGCGAGGCGGGCGTGAACTTCATCACCGAGGTCGCCCGCGGCAACCGGCTTTATCTGCGCGATGACGATGGGTCGGACGTGCAGAACTACTCGCTTGCCGGGTCCAGCGCCTCGATCGGCGCGCTGGTGGACTGCGGCGACGTGATCACGAAGCGCACGCCGGGCAACCCGTTCAACTGATTGGCTAAAGCTGGTCGGTGTCCATCCAGATGGTTACCGGCCCGTCATTCGTGAGGCTGACCGCCATGTCGGCCCCGAACCGGCCTTTCGCAACCGGCACGCCTTCGGTCTGAAGGCATTCGCTGAACTGCAGGTAGAGCCTTTCGCCCAGATCGGGCGGGGCCGCGGTGGAAAAACCGGGGCGGTTGCCGCGCAGATCGGCGGCAAGAGTGAACTGGCTCACTACCAAAGCGCCCCCGCCGATATCGCGGACCGACAGGTTCATCTTGCCCTGATCGTCCTTGAATATCCGTAGCTTGGCGACTTTCGCGGCCAGCCTTGCGGCTTCGGCTTCAGTATCGCCACCCATGGCGCAGACGAGGATCAGAAGGCCCTTGCCGGTCTCGCCGATCAGCTCGCCCTCGACCCTGACTTCTGCCCTTGTGACACGCTGGAGGACCGCCCTCACAACTCGTGCGCCCACGGCGGGTTCGCGCCTGCGCGGCTGCAGGTGATCGCCGCAGCGCGGGTGCCAAGGGTTAGGGCCGCATCCAGCGTCGTGTCAGAAACGTCGGCCACCCCGGTCTTGGTCAAAGCACCCGCCTGGTGGAGCGCTGCCAGAACGCCCGCGTTGAACGTATCGCCCGCACCCACCGTATCGACGACCGTAACCCTTTGAGCAGCAACGAAACGGTCCTGCGTCGCCGTTATGGCGCGGGCACCTTTCGAGCCTTCAGTGATGAAGACGACCTTTGGCCCCTTGGCAAGGATTCCGCGCGCGAGGGTTGCAAGATCGCCGGGCCCTTCGAGCCAGTGGAGGTCTTCGTCCGACAGCTTCACAAGATCGGCCCGTGCGACCATCCGTTCGATCCGCGCGCGGTATTGTGCCTCTTTCCCGGCGATGAAGCCGGGGCGGATGTTGGGGTCGATCATGGTGACGCGGGTAGGGCTTTCGCGGGCCTGCAGCGCCTCATACGTGCTGGCGGCGGGGTCGTTCACCAGGCTGATGCCACCGAAGAAAAGCGCCTTGATTTCAGGGGGAAGCGTCGGGAGATCGGCCTCGGAAAGCATCCGGCCCGCCGTTGCCTCATCATAGAAGGCATAGGTCGCCTGACCGTTGACAAGCTTGACGAAGGCCACCGTGGTAGGCCGCTCAGAGCGCGCCAGAAAGCGGGTGTCCACCTTTGAAGCGGTCAGCGTATCCGCCAGAATCTCGCCCAGCATGTCATTGGAAACGCCCGAGAAAAACGCGGATGGCGCGCCCAGCCGACCAAGCGCGATCGCCGTGTTGAAGACCGCGCCGCCGGCATAAGGCGCAAAGCAGGGCTCACCTTGCGTCGAAGTCCGGGGCAGCATGTCGATCAGCGCTTCGCCACAGCTGAGAATCATCGATCGTCTCCCCCTTTTGGCCTCAGCCTAGAGCATGTTTTCGTGTTACCGCAAACAGTCAGACGGCGAAGAACGACTTCAGATTTTCCCGGATACGGTCGAGCGGTGTGGCACCCCCGGTGTCGGGAACAAAGGTCTGGCCGGTGATCGCTTCGTAGGCGTCGATGTAGACGCGTGAGGTTTTTTCGATCATTTCCAATGGGATATCGGGGATCTTGTCCTTGTAGGGGTCGCAGCGTTCGACGACCCAGGAACGGATCACGTCCTTGTCGAAGCTTGGCGGGCGGGTGCCGTTCCGGAAGGCGTTGTCGTAGCCTTCGGTGATCCAATAGCGGCTGCTGTCAGGGGTGTGAATCTCGTCCGCGAGGAGGATGTTGCCCCCTTCGTCGGTGCCGAATTCGTATTTGGTGTCCACCAGGATCAGGCCACGTTCGGCCGCCATCTTCTGGCCCCTTGCGAAAAGGGCGAGGGCCTTCTCACTAACCTCATCCCATTGCGATTTGGCCAAGAGGCCGGTTTTGACGATTTCCTCGGCATTGAGGGGTTCGTCATGGCCACCGTCGAAGGCTTTCGAGGTGGGGGTTATGATGGCTTCCGGGAGGGCCTGGTTGTCCTTGAGGCCGTCGGACAGTCGATGGCCGTACATGTCCCGTAACCCATTGCGATACTGGGTCAAAATCGAAGTGGAGGTGGTGCCGGCGAGGTAGCCTCGGACGACGATTTCCACCGGCAGGATGGTGAGCTTGCGGCCCAGGACGACGTTGGGGTCGGGGTACGAGATGACGTGGTTCGGGGCGATATCCGCTGTCTTTTCAAACCAGTAGCGGGCGAGCTGGGTCAGAACCTGGCCCTTCCAGGGGATCACCGCGAGGATCTGGTCGAAAGCCGAGAGCCGGTCGGTGGTGACCAGAAGTCTCTGATTATTTTCAAGATCATAGCAGTCGCGGACCTTGCCGAAATAGGGGTTCGGAAGCTCGGGGATGCGGGCGTGGGGGAGTGTGCGTTGCAGCATGGCCCGCGTTGTTGGGGCTTTGGTGCCGCAAGTCAAGGGCAGGAGAGGCTGCCGCGCATTTCCCCGCTGTCGCCCTGCAGCGTGTTTTCCCTGAGTTTACAGCCGGTTACCTTCGGGACAATCTCGATCATCGTAGCGCGGATTTCCTGGTGTTCGCCGCGTCTGGCGTAGCCTAGGCGAATGACTTCGACGCGCTCGCCTTTCTGGAACACGGTGTAGTCGCGGCCGTTAACGGTGATGTCGGTGCGGGTCGCGCCCATGAACTCTGGCGCCGGGGAAGCGCCGCAGGCCGTGAGGAAAATCAAGGGGATAAGGGCTTTCATTTCGTCAGAGTGGCAGAGGGTGGTTAACGGGGGGTTAAGCGTCTTCTTTCCATCTTCTTTTGATCTTCTTTCCATCTCTACGCACGGTGGCTATCGGCGGCGTTAACGAGTTTGGCGGAGGCTGGGGGCCGCAAAGCAGTCTGCCTCCTGCCTGACCTCAAGAAACAGACGCCCCGGCAGCTGGCACAGATGACCTAAGGGGCGGCCTCCACCAACGCTTCGGCGTACGTCAGCGCGGCGGCGGCGGCAGCGAGCTTGCCTTTGCGCAAGGTGCATTCGGCCCGTTCGCGCCAGTAGCGCGTCGACCCCGCGCGGAGGCTGCGGTGGAGCTGGACGACATCCTCGGCCTTGAGCTGCCCGCCTAGGCTGAGGCGTTGGAGGGCGCGGAAGCCTTTGGCATCACCGATGGCCGAGGTGCCGGGATGGCCGCCGAACGGGAGCTTTGCGAAGCGGATGCCGGGAAGAAGCGCCGCGATCCGGCGGGCTTGGAGATGGTCGAGCCGGTAGAAGGGATCGAAGACCACGACTCCGATCAGATCGGGGCGGGCGTGGCGGGCAAGGTCGCCTGCTACGGGGTCGAATTGGGCGGCCTCGGGGTAGCGGTCTTCCTCGGGCACGAGGCGGGGGTCGAGCGAGACCTGGGGCGAGACGAGGAGGACCTGGTTGAGGCGGAGCGCCTGGGAAAAGCGCAAGGCGGCGTAACCGCCCATGGAGAAGCCAAGCGCGCGGGCGGTCAGGAAGCGGTGCCGGACTTCGCGAAGGGCTGCCTCCAGTGCCGGGGTCTCGGGGTTCAGGAACCAGTCGTTCCAGCGGGTCTGGATGTGGAGATGCGCGAGGCCCGCGGTCAGGGCGCGCTGGACGCGGCCGGGGTCGGAGAAGCTGCCGGGGTCGGGGACCCATTGGCGGAAGGTGACGTAAAGCGCGGTGGTGGGGCGGTCCGGCCACCAGAGCCGGGCGCGGAGGAGATCACCGTCGAAGACGGTTTCTGCCTCAGCGGTCACGGGGTCCGCCCGAGGAGACGCAGCATCTCGGCCGCAGCGGCCTCGGGGGTAAGCTCGGCCTTTGCAACGCGGTCGCCGAGGCTGCCCATGAGGCCCTTCTGCGGCTCTTGCGTGAGGGCGGAGAGGAGGCCCTGGCGGACTTCCTCCTGAAACCAGGTTCGGGATTGGGCGGCGCGGGTGCGGTCCCAATGGCCTTCGGATTTGCGCCATTTGGTGAGCTGCTGCATCTCTTCCCAGGCTTGGGCGAGGCCTTCACCGGTAAGGGCCGAGACCGGCAGGGTCTTGGGGAAGCCGGGCGGGTCTTGCGGGCGGCGTCTCAGGAGCTGGAGCGCGCCCTTGTAGTCGGCGACGGTGCGGAGGGCGGCGGGTTTGAGGTCGCCGTCGGCTTTGTTCACCAGGATCAGGTCGGCCATCTCCATGATCCCGCGTTTGACGCCCTGGAGTTCGTCGCCTCCGGCGGGGGCGAGGAGGAGAAGGAAGAGGTCGCTGAGTTCCGCAACGACGGTTTCGGATTGGCCGACACCTACGGTTTCGATGAGGACGACGTCGAAACCGGCGGCCTCGCAGAGGGCGACGGCCTCGCGGGTACGGCGGGCGACACCGCCGAGCTGGGTCTGGCTGGGCGAGGGGCGGATGAAGGCGAGGGGGTCGCGCGAGAGGCGCTCCATCCGGGTCTTGTCGCCGAGGATCGAGCCGCCGGAGCGGGCGGAGGAGGGGTCGACGGCGAGGACGGCGACGCGCAGCGCTTGGGCCGTGAGCATCAGGCCGAAGGCTTCGATGAAGGTGGATTTGCCGACACCGGGCGTGCCTGAGAGGCCGATGCGGAGGGCCTCACGCTTTGGGTCGCGGAGGGCTTCGAGGAGGGCGAGGGCTTCGGCGCGGTGGTCCGGCCTTGCGCTTTCCACAAGCGTGATGGCGCGGGCGAGGGCCCGGCGGTCGCCGGAGCGGATCAGTCGGGCGCGGTCTTCGGTGTCCATCGGGCCTCCCAGTCCGGTCTTTGTGCCGGATCGGGGCGGGCTTGGCGAGGGGGGATGTTTGGCTGGGGTAGTACGATTTTTCTGCGAAAAATCGGGGCTTCCGTGGCGTGCGGGTGCGGGCGATAAGCGGGGCATGACCGATCTGCCTGTCTCCGCGATCCTGCCTGAGCTGGCCGCCGCCTTACGGGCGCGGGGGGTGACTGTGCTGCAGGCGCCGCCGGGGGCGGGGAAGACCACGGTCGTGCCGCTGGACCTTCTGGCGCGGGGAGTAGTCGCGGGGCGGATCCTGATGCTTGAGCCGCGGCGGCTGGCTGCGCGGGCCTCGGCCGAGCGGATGGCGGAGACGCTTGGCGAGCGGGTCGGGCAGACGGTGGGGTACCGGATCCGGGGGGAGGCGAAGATCTCCCCGGCCACCCGGATCGAGGTGGTGACGGAAGGGATCCTGACGCGGATGATCCAGAGCGACCCCGAGCTGGCGGGCGTCGGGCTGGTGATCTTCGACGAATTTCACGAGCGGTCGCTGAACGCGGATCTGGGGCTGGCGTTGTGCCTGGAGGTGCGGGGCGCGCTGCGGCCGGACCTGAAGCTTCTGGTGATGTCGGCGACTTTGGACGCTGCGCCGGTAGCGGCGTTGATGGGGGATGCGCCGGTTGTCACGTCGGAGGGCCGGGCCTGGCCGGTGGAGACGCGCTGGCTGCCGCGCCCGCCGGATGCTTCGCTGCGGCTTGAGGGCGTTGTCGCGGGGGCAGTGCGGGCTGCGCTGGCGGAGACGGAGGGCGGTGTCCTGGTGTTCCTGCCGGGTGAGGGGGAAATCCGGCGGGTGGAAGGGCTGCTCGGCGATCTGCCGGGGGTGGCGGTGCGGCCTTTGTTCGGGGCGATGGACTTTGCGGCACAACGGGCGGCGCTGGCTCCGGTTGCGGGGCGGAAGGTGGTGCTCGCGACCTCGATTGCCGAGACGTCGCTGACCTTGCCAGACATCCGGGTGGTGGTGGATGCGGGCCGGGCGCGCCGGGCGCGGTTCGACCCGAACTCGGGCATGTCCCGGCTGGTGACGGAGCGGGTGACGAGGGCCGAGGCGGACCAGCGGCGGGGCCGGGCGGGACGGGTGGCGAACGGGGTCTGCTACCGGCTTTGGACGAAGGGGGAGGAGGGGGGTCTGCAGCCCTTTCCGCCCGCGGAGATCGAAGTGGCGGACCTGGCGGGTCTGGCTTTGGAGCTGGCACTTTGGGGTGGCGCCGACCTGCCGTTCCTGACACCGCCGCCTGCCGGTCCGATGGCCGAGGCGCGGGCGCTGCTGCAGGGGTTGGGGGCGCTGGACACGCGGGGGCATATCACGGCCCATGGAAAGCAGCTGGCCGCCCTGCCCTTGCATCCGCGCCTTGGGCATATGCTGGCCGTTGCCGGGTCGGAGGCGGCGACACTTGCGGCGCTCATGGCGGAGCGGGACCCGTTGCGGGGGGCGCCACCCGATCTGGGGTTGCGGATGCAGGCTGTAAGCCGACCTGGTCCGGAGGCGCACAGGCCGACGGTCGAGCGGATCAGGGATGAGGCGCGGCGGTTGGCGGCAGCGATTGCGACGTTCGGTGGAGGGATCGTGCGGGCGGATACCGGGAGCCCCCCTCCCCCATCCCCTCCCCACGGGGGGGAGGGGAGGCTTGGGGCGGCGGACGGTGCGCCAACGGGGGCTGATGTCGACAAGCTGGGCGCCTACCCCACGCCGCATCGGGGAGAGATGGGAACAGCGGGTTCCCAATCGGAGGCACCCAGTGCCGGAGCCGCGCCGGGAGAGATCGGGACAGGGTACACTGCTGACGGGTCGGGCGGGAGCGCCCCTCTCGCAACCCCTCCCCACGACGGGGAGGGGGGGCGTGGGGCGGCAGGCGGGGCGCCAACCGGGGCCGATCTCGGCGAGCTGGGCGTCTCCCTCCCTGTCCGTGGAGGGGAGAGGGAGACAGGGAACGCCGCTCGGGAGGCACGCCATTCCAGAGCCGAAGGCGCGGAGACCGGGACGGGCCATCCCACCCGGACGCCCGGAGGAAACCCCCCTCCCCCATCCCCTCCCCGCGAGGAGGAGGGGCGGCATGGTGTGGCGGGCGGCTCGCCAAGCGGCGCGGGCGCGCCGGGGTCGGGTGCCTCGGTCCCGAAGCCTGAGGGAGAGATAGGGCCGGGTGGCGCTGCCCAAACTGCGGGCCTTGCCGGGTCGGCGGTTGGGGGGGCCGCAGCGCTGCGGACCACCCGGCAGGCGCGCCATTCCGGGCCTGCGGGCGGAGAGACCGGGAGCGGCCACACCGCGCCGATTGCTGATAGCGGCCCCCCACCCCCATCCCCTCCCCACGAGGGGGAGGGGAGGCTTGGGGCGGCTGGTGTTGGCGTGCGGCTGCAGCCTAGTGCCTCCCTCCCCCCGAGTGGGGGAGGGTTGGGGAGGGAGGGCTCGGCCGGGCCCGGCTATTCGCTAGCCGAAATGGCGGCGCTCGCCTATCCCGACCGGATCGGACGTCGCCGAAAAGGGGACAGCCCGCGCTGGGTTCTGTCTGGGGGCAAGGGGGCGGCGATGGCGGCGGGGCTGCCTTTGTCGGGCGCTCGGCTGATCGTGGCGACGGACCTCGACGGGGACAGCCGAGAGGCCACGGTGCGGCAGGCGGTGGCGATTTCGGAAGGCGAGGTCCGGGGGCTTTATGCCGACCGGATCGCCTGGGTCGAGGTCTGCGAATGGTCAAAGCGCGAGGGACGGGTGCTGTCGCGGCGGCAGGAGCGGCTGGGGGCGCTGGTGCTGGACGACCGGCATTGGGACGCCCCGCCCGAAGCGGTCGCGCGGGCGGCGCTGGACGGGGTGCGGCTTCTGGGCCTGCCCTGGTCGCCTGCGGCCCGGCGCCTCAGGGCTCGGGCGCGGCTGGCGCGCAGCGATGGGTGGCCGGGGGTGGAGGATGCGGAGCTTCTGGCGACGGCGGAGGACTGGCTTCTGCCGCATCTGGCAGGCGCGAAGACCGAAGCGGACTTGCGCACGCTGGACCTGGTGCCAGCGCTGCAGGCCTATCTCGGCTGGGACCGGGTCTCCGAGATGGACCGCTTGGTGCCGGGAAGCTTCGAGACGCCGCTCGGGCGGAAGATTCCGATCGACTATGATGGGGACGTACCGGCCATCGAGGTCCGGTTGCAGGAGATGTTCGGGGTGACCGTCCATCCCGTGGTGGGTGCGGCGCGGATGCCGGTTCGGATCACCCTGCTTTCCCCAGCGCGGGCGCCGGTTCAGGTCACGACCGATCTGCCGCGGTTCTGGGCGACGTCCTATGCCGACGTGCGGAAGGACATGCGTGGGGCCTATCCTCGCCACCCTTGGCCCGAGGACCCGACGGAAGCCGAACCGACCCTTCGGGCGAAGCCGCGGGGGACGTGAGGCTTTCGGGCCGGCGCGGACCGACGACCCATCATTGCTATTGCCTAGCAGGCCCGGCCCGTTCAGCTTGACCGCATTCGCGCCAACCATCCGGAGGCCCTGTTGCGCCATCACCTTGCCCGTCTGACCCTTGCCGCCGCCCTTTCGCTGGGTGCCCCGGCCGTCCACGCGTTCTGCGGCTTTTATGTCGCCCGCGCGGATGGCGAGCTCTTCAACCGCGCCTCGACGGTCGTCTACACAAGGGTCAACGACACCTCGGTCATCACCATGTCGTCGGACTATCGCGGCTCGCCCGCCGAGTTCGCCATGGTCGTGCCGACGCCTGGCGTGCTGGAGCGGAGCCAGGTGGCGACGGTGCCCTCGGAGACGGTGGCGCATCTTGACCGCTACACCGCGCCGCGGTTGGTTGAGTACTTCGACGAGGACCCCTGTGTTGTCATCGAGGAAGAGCCGGTGCTGGCCGAGGCGGCGGCCGGAAGCGCGTCCAGCGCCAAGGAACGCCGTGACGGGGCGAAAGCGCTGGGGGTCAGGATCGAGCGCGAGTTTGCGGTGGGTTCCTATGACATCCAGATGCTCTCGGCGCGGCAGTCCGACGGGCTGGCCGAGTTCCTGCGGGGCGAGGGGTACAAGCTGCCCGAGGGCGCCGAGGGTGCGCTGGAAGGCTATGTCCGGGGCGGCATGAAGTTCTTCGTGGCGAAGGTGAACCTGCAGCGCCATTCGGCCGAGGCCGAACAGGAGCTGGAGCCGTTGCAGATCCGCTTCCGGTCGAAGGATTTCATGCTGCCGATCCAGCTTGGCAAGCTGAACGGCGACGGCCCGCAGGACCTGATCGTTATGGCGCTGACCCGGAAGGGCCGGGTTCAGCTGACGAATTACATGACGAAGGAAGTCCCCTCGGACGTGAGCGTGCCGGTCTTCGTGTCGCAGGTCTTTCCGCAGTTCTACCGGGCGATGTTCGACAAAGCGGCGGGCGAGAATGGCGCGGTGCTGGAATATGCCTGGGACATGTCCTGGTGCGACCCCTGCGCCGACGACCCCTTAAGCCATAGCGAGTTCCAGGAGCTTGGCGTCAGTTGGGTGCGCAAGTCCGAGGCCGCGACGCCCAATGTGTTCGTCACGCGCCTGCACATCCGCTATTCGCAGGACAGCTTCTTCGAGGACCTGAAGTTCGCCGTCACCGAAGACCGCGAGAATTTCCAGGGGCGCTACATCCTGAACCATCCGTTCGAGGGCGAGATCACCTGCGAAGAGGGCAAGGTCTATGTCGCCGAGACCCGGAAGCGGATCAAGGAAGAGGCGGCGACGCTGCGCAGCCTGACCGGGTGGAGCGCGAAAAACATCGCGTCGAACATCGCCAAGACGGTGGCGCAGCGCTATCGGTGAGGGTCTTTTTGCGCTTGGGGCGGCGGTATCTGGCCTGGCGCTGCGGGCCGATCTTTCGGCCTTGCAACACGTGTTGATCGGCTGGCCCTTCTCTCTGCCGGGCGACCCGCCTATGACGGGCGCCAACATGCAAGGGGCAGATCATGCAGGTTGATGCGCTGGCAGGGCGGGCACGGTGGGCGGTGGCGGCCATGTTCCTTGCGAACGGGTACGTCATGGGGGCCTGGGCGCCGCAGATCCCGCTCCTTCTGCCGCGGCATCGGATCACCGAGGGCACGCTTGGCCTTCTGATCCTGGTCCTCGGCATCGGCGCAGTCGGGGCGATGCTCTTTTCCGGCCGCCTGATCGCGCGATTTGGATCGCGGCGGATGCTCTCGCTCTTCTCGCTGGCGCTGATCCCGGCGCTTCCCGCGGTGGTCTATTCGCCCTCGATCCCGACGCTGGCGCTGTTCATGGCCGTTTTCGGTGCGATGGCGGGCTGCATGGACGTGTCGATGAACGCCCAGGCGGTGGAAGTGGAGCGGCGCCTTCACCGCGCGATCATGTCGTCAAGCCACGGGTTCTGGAGCCTTGGGGGCTTCATCGGCGGCCTGTCGGGGAGCTGGATCATCAAGCATTCGAGCTCGGAGACGCAGTCGCTGATCACGGCCGGGGTCACTGCGGCACTTGTCTTCGGGGCGATGCCGTTCCTCTTGCCCTCGACCCCCGTGGCGCGGACGGCTGAGACCCCGGCCCGGCAGCATCTTCTGCCGCGCGACGCTGGTCTTTGGCTTCTGGGTTTCATGGCGTTCTTCTCGATGGTCCCGGAGGGGGCCGTGCTGGACTGGGCGGCGATCTATCTGCAGAAGGAGCTTGGCTCGGACGTGTTCCGCTCGGGCCTCGCGTTCGCCTTCTTCGCGGGCGCCATGGCGGTGATGCGCTTTGCGGGTGACCATGTGCGGAACCGGTTCGGCGCAGTGAGGACGCTGCGGGTGTCGGGCTTTCTTGGCGCGGCGGGGCTGATGGGCGGGGCGCTGGCGCCGACAGACTGGTTCGCGGTCGCAAGCTTCGCGCTGGCGGGCCTTGGCGTGGCGAACATGGTGCCGATCATGTTCTCGGCGGCGGGGAACCACCCCCGGGTGCCCTCGGCCGCCGCAATCTCGACCGTCACTATGGTCGGCTATTGCGGTATCCTCGTCGCCCCCGCCTCGATCGGCTATGTGGCCGAGCATTTCGGCTTCCGGCCCACTTATGCCGCGCTGTCGCTTCTGCTCGTCGTTGTCGCCCTTCTGGCTGTGCGGGCGGCGGATGCGGACCAGTTGCGCCGGGACGCGCCCGCGCCGCAGGCTGCGTAAGGTCCCCGCGACCGGTCGACTTAGGGCGCCCCCATGTAATCGCGCTTGCCAAGTTCGACGCCGTTGTGGCGCAGGATGTCGTAGGCGGTGGTCACGTGGAAGAAGAACTGCGGGAGCGTGTAGAACGACAGGAAGTCGTCGCCCGGCAGCACCAGCTCGCGGCCCCCGGCCTTGAAATGGATCTGGCGCTCGGCGGCGTGGGCGAAGTCCTCGGCCTGGAAGCCGCCCATGTAGCCGCGGGCGGCGGAGATGCGGTCCTTGAGCTCGGCGAAGGTGGTTTCGGTGTCGGGGAAGCTTTTCGGCTCGACCCCCGCCAGCCGCGCGGTGCCCCGGGCGGCGAAATCGCAGGCGAGCTGCACCTGGCGGGCGAAGGCGAGCATGTCGGGGAAGAGGCGGGCCGCAAGGATGACCTCGGGCTTGATCTTCTTTGCCTCGCAATAGGCTTCGGCCTTGTCGAGATTGGCGGCGAGAGCGGCAAGGAAACGGTCGAAGACGGCGACGGAACGGCGGTGCATGGGGCTACTCCCTTGGGGTTCGCGACCAAGGTGGCGGAAGCCGGGCGCGAGGCCAAGGGGCAAATTGGGGCCTGGTCACCCCGCCTGCCGCGCCTTGCAGTTACGGAGGACTTCGGCCACGAGGAAGCCGATGTCCCCTGGGCACGTGCGGCGGTTCAAGACGGACCAGACCGGCAGTGCCGCATTGACCGGCTTGGATGCGATACGGGCCGCACGGGCGGGGTCGGGCTTCCCTGGCGGCGGCACAAACCCCCGACCGATCTAGGGCAGCCCCTGCGTCACCGCCCGCCGCTGTGCCGCCAATACGTCATGATGCCCGTCCCAGGCCATTTCCGACAGGAGCACGGTTCGCGCCTCGGGCAGCCGTTCCAGCAGTCCGACCACCCAGGCCATGCTGCAGATCGAGATGCCATAGCCGTGCTGTCCGGGATAATCGGCATAGCCAAACCCCTCCCGCCGGTAATCCTGCATCAGGCTGTCCCAGCCGGATGTGATGCCGTAATAGCCGAAATGCGGTGCGCGGGCCGCCACGAACCGGCCGTGAAAGCTCATCACCAGCACGCCATCCGGACGGAGCCAGGAATAGAGCTTGCGCACCAGTTGTTCCGAGGTCGCAGCCGACAGGTGGGTGATCACCGACCCGACCCAGATCAGGTCATACTGCCCGGGGGCCGACAGCGCCGCCACATCAATGCCCGAGGCAAAGCTGTCTGCGCCGAACGCCTTGCGGCAGAACTCAAGGTCACCCGCCCGGATGTCAGTGACCGTGATCGCCGCCTTTGGCCAGGCCGCCTTGAGCCAGCGCGTCACCCGCCCGGCGCCCGCGCCGAAGTCGAGGATGCGGCCCGGCGGGTTGCCGGCCCTCTCGACCGCCGCGGCCACCGCATTCAGCGCCGAGGCCCCGCAGCTGAGGTAGTGGTCGTCATTGCCGTTGTACATTCCGTCGTCGGGGTGCAGCCCAAGTGCGACCTGCGGCGCGACGATTTTGGCGAAGCCCGTGATGCCGGTGTTGGGAGAGAAGCGGAGCATCCTGTTGTCCTTCACATGGAATCTGCGAGGCCGGCTTGGGGTCCGGGCCGGCAGTCTGCACCGGCGCGTCATTCTGCCGAAGCATCGTCCATGTGGAAAGGGGCGGATCGGCCCGCGGCTGGATGGCGCTGACCGCAAACTCCGGGGGCTCGGACGGGGCAACAACCCGGCGGGTCATTGCGGAACGGGGCGGGTCGGTCGGGCGCCGCCTGGCGGAGATGGAAGACGAAGAAATCCCCGCGAGCGTAAAGATCTGCCGACCGCCTGGCGATCATTGCGGACGCGCCGTCACACCCCCAGACACCACCGCATGACCGCCTTCTGCGCGTGGAGGCGGTTCTCGGCCTCGTCGAAGATCACCGAATGCGGGCCGTCCATGACCGCGCTCGTCGCCTCGTCGTTCCGGTGGGCGGGCAGGCAGTGCATGAAAAGGGCGTCGGGCTTGGCGCGGGTCATCAGCGCCTCGTTCACCTGATAGGGGCGGAGCTGGTTGTGGCGGCGTTCCTTGGCCGACTCGGGGTCGTGCATGCTGACCCAGGTGTCGGTGACCACAAGGTCGGCGCCTTCGACAGCGGTGAAGGGATCCCGCTGGATGGTGATCTTCGAGCCCTTCTTGCGGGCGAAGGCCACGAACTTGTCTTCGGGATCAAGCGTTTCGGGGCCGGTGAAGGTGAAGTCGAAGCCGAACTGGCCGGCGGCGTGCAGGAAACTTGCGCAGACGTTGTTGCCGTCGCCGCACCAGACGACCTTGCGCCCCTGGATCGGGCCGCGGTGTTCCTCGTAGGTCATGACGTCGGCCATGATCTGGCAGGGATGGGTGCGGTTGGTAAGGCCGTTGATCACCGGGACGGTGGCATGTTCGGCCATCTCGAGGAGTGTCGCTTCCTCGAACGTGCGGATCATGATGAGGTCGACGTAGCGGGACAGGACGCGGGCGGTGTCGGCGATGGTCTCGCCGTGGCCAAGCTGCATTTCCTTGCCGGAAAGCACCATCGTCTCGCCCCCCATCTGGCGGACGCCGACGTCGAAGGAGACGCGGGTGCGGGTCGATGGTTTTTCGAAGATGAGCGCGACCATGTGGCCCTTGAGCGGCTGGTCGTCGTCGGGCGAGCCTTTGGGGCGACCGTTGCGGGCGGTTTTCATCGATTGGGCGGCGTCGATCATCGACCGGAGGGCGGCTGGGTCGGTCTTGTGGATATCGAGGAAGTGATTCATTTCGTTTCGCTTTGTGGAACCGGTGGAACCGGGGGTTTCACACCCCCGGACCCCCGTGGGATATTTGGG
>NZ_JBOFBI010000294.1:0-8258 GCF_051645465.1 Tabrizicola sp.
CGTCTCCTCGTCGGAGCGCCGCCAGCGAGGAGGAGACGAAGTCGAACGAGGAGCGGTCAGATCTCGACCGCTACTTCGTAGACCCGGTCCATCATCGCCTGCGTCCCGCGCACGAATTCCAGCGGGCAGGGATAGGGCACGCCGTCACGGACCGTCCGGTTGAAGGCCTCGACCTGCAGCTTGTAGTGGTTGGCGGTCGGGAACCGTTCCACCGTCACCCGGTTGCCGTTCTGGTGCAGTTCCACCGCCGCGATATCGTTCACGTTCGCATTGAACGGCCCGCCGTCCAGCCGGATCATGCCCTTCGTGCCCTGGAAGGTCGCCGTCTGGCGGTTGTACATCCGCATCGAGGTCATCGAGCCATAGGTGAAGCGGCCCACATTAGGTTTGTTTGGCGGCCCCTCCATCACGCCTGCGACCTGGGCGAAGACATCGACCCCGTTCTCGCGGTGAAGACGGGCGGAGAGGTCCACCGGCTCCGCCCCCGTGACGAACCGGGTGCAGCCGAACGTATAGACCCCGATATCGCGCAAGGACCCGCCGCCGGTTTCCGGCTTGTTGCGGATATTTCCGCCATCGGTGAGGTTGAAGCTGAACGCCACATCGGCATGGACGAGATCGCCGATCTCGCCCGCCTCGAACCACTCTTTCGCCCGCTGCCACTGCGGGTGGTGGACGATCATGTAGGCCTCGGCCGCCAGAAGCCTGGTGCGGTCGCGGGCCAGGATGATCTGGTCGATATCGCGGGCTTTAAGCGCGATCGGCTTTTCGGTCAGCACATGCTTGCCGGCCGCCAGGGTCTTCA
Source organism: Tabrizicola sp. (assembly GCF_051645465.1). Taxonomy (GTDB): domain Bacteria; phylum Pseudomonadota; class Alphaproteobacteria; order Rhodobacterales; family Rhodobacteraceae; genus Tabrizicola. The sequence continues at coordinate 806 of NZ_JBOFBI010000294.1, forward strand.
GCGTCCATTCCACATGCATGTGGTTGGGCAGCGGAATGTAGACCGCGTCGATGGTCGGGTCGGCCAGAAGCGCGTCATAGGTCGGATGCACGGTCAGGCCCGGACAGAACGCCTGGAACGGCTCGGCCTTGGCCGGGTCGGACGTGGCAAGGGCCGCGAACTCGGCGCCTTCGGCGGCGTGTATCGCGGGCGCCATGTGCTCCCGCGCGAACTTTGCCGCCCCGAGAACACCCCATCTGACCGGTTTCATGGCTTCCCCCCGATTACCGCGCGCTATGGTCCGATCTTGGCCAGATTTAGCGCTAACCCGCAACCCGCCTGAAGCGCAGGAACGTCATCAGCCCGAACGGGCGCACCTGAACCTGATCCTCAAGCTTCAGGAGCGGATGGCCCATCACCCGCTCGATCGGGAAATCGGAATGCCAGCCAAGAAGATTCGCGAGCGGCGCGGCCAGCCGTTCCATGAAGGACCAGCCCTCGGCCCGTCCCGCGAAGTGGTTGGCGATCATCACCGATCCGCCGGGGCGGCAAAGGCGGGCCATCTCGGCCAGCACACGCTCGGGCTCGGGCACGACCGACATGATGTGCATCGCGGCGACATGGTCGAACGAGGCGTCAGGGAAGTTGATCTTGCGCGCGTCCATCTGGTGAAGCCCGACAACGTTGCCGAGGTGCTTCTTCCTGGCCTTGACCGCAGCCTCGCGCAGCATCTCGGCTGACAGATCGATGCCCGTCACCTGCACATGCGGCTCGTAGTAATCCAGCGCGAGGCCCGTGCCGATGCCCACTTCCAGGACCGAGCCGCCTTGGGTGTTCACATGCTGCGCTGCCAGAGTGCGGCCACCTTGAGTGATCCGTCCGAACGCAAAATCATAGACCGGCGCCCAGCGGCGATAGGATTTCTGAATGGCCTCTACTTGCATGCATATGATTCCCTTGCAATTTCCGGGCGCCACTCTGCGGATGATGCCCGGGAAAGCAAGCAGAACCCGCAACCGGCGCTGGAATTCAGCCGATCTTGGGCTTTCCCAGACTGCGGAGCGCGAGGAGGATCACCCCCGCCAGATAGGCCAGGCACAGGGCCAGAAGCGTGACCCAGGGGTAGGTCAGAACGGCAGCGGCAAGGACCACCGCGGCCACCAGCACATAGCGCGCATGATCGGTCGCGATCGTGATCCGCTTCAGCGACGGCGTGCGCACCCGGCTGATCATCAGGCCCCCGATCAGCACCATCCACGCGGCGACCAGGACCGCGGGCAGCTGCACCGCCATGCTGGTCGCGAAGGACAGGTAGAGCGGCGACAGCACCAGCAGCGCCCCGGCTGGCGACGGCACGCCGATGAACGACGTCTTCTCGGCCGCCTCGCCCACCGCGCGCGAGCCTACGTTGAAGCGGGCCAGCCGCAGCATGCAGCAGACGACATAGACCAGAACCGCGATCCAGCCGAGGCTCGTCTCGGGTCTAAGGCCCCAGACATAGAGGACCAGCCCAGGGGCCACGCCGAAGTTCACCAGATCGCAGAGCGAGTCGAGTTCCGCCCCGATGGCGCTTTCCGATTTCAGCATCCGCGCAAGCCGCCCGTCCAGACCATCCAGCGCTGCCGCCACCCCGATCAGCAGGACGGCACGGCTGTATTCGCCCGCAATCGCATAGCGGATCGCCGTCAGGCCCGCGCACAATGCCAGGACCGACACGACATTCGGCAGAAGCTTCAGAAGCAAGAGCTCGCGGGGGGCATCACCAGGCCTGCGGGCCATCGGTCACTCCACCCGTGCCGCGCGGGCGGGCGCGTCCTGACCGATGAGCGCGATCACCGTCTCGCCACCGATCATGGTCTGGCCAAGCGCCACCTGCGGATGCACGCCCTCGGGCAGGTAGACATCCAGCCGCGAGCCGAAGCGGATGAGGCCGAACCGCTCACCGGTCCGCACTGTGTCGCCCAGCTTCTTCCAGCACATGATGCGCCGCGCGACGAGACCCGCGATCTGCACCACCGCGATCTTGCGACCGTCAGCGATCTCGATCGCCAGCGCATTGCGCTCGTTCTCGTCGGAGGCCTTGTCAAGCGAGGCGTTGAAGAACTTCCCCGGCCGGTAGGCGACCGCCGTGATCCGCCCGGCAATCGGCGCGCGGTTCACGTGGCAGTTGAAGACCGACATGAAGACCGAGACCCTGACCAGCGCCTCCGGTCCAAGCCCCAGATCGGCGGGCGGCACGGCGCGTTCGATCAGGCTGACGACACCGTCCGCCGGGCTGACCAGAAGCCCGGCATTCTCGGGCACCGCACGTTTGGGGTCGCGGAAGAAATAGTAGCACCAGACCGTGAGGCCCACGCCGATCCAGCCCAGCGGATCCCAGATCCAGAAGAGAAGCGCTGTGACGACCGCAAAGGCCGCCACGAACTTGTAGCCCTCGCGGTGCATGGGCTTCAGAAAGGTCTCAAGCATGGTCATTGGCGCGGCTCCAGTCGTACGCGTCTTTAGCCGCTAACCGCGGGATGGGCAATCTGCCCATCCCGACGTTCAAGCCGACTCAGGCCGGGATCACCATGCCCTTGCCCTTGGCAAGCTCGCGCATCTTGGCCTGCAGTTTCTCGAAGGCGCGGACCTCGATCTGGCGGATGCGCTCGCGGCTGACGCCGTAGCTTTCCGACAGCTCCTCCAGCGTCACCGGGTCTTCGGCCAGGCGGCGCTGCATCAGCACGTCCTTCTCGCGGTCGTTCAGGACCGACATCGCCTGCACCAGAAGCGCGCGGCGGGCGTCAAGCTCGTCCTTTTCCTCATAGGCTTCGGCCTGATCGCTGTCCTCGTCCTCCAGCCAGTCCTGCCACTGGGTCGAGCTGTCGCCATCCGACCCCACGGTCGCGTTCAGGCTGGCGTCCGAGCCGGAAAGGCGGCGGTTCATGTCGATGACCTCTTCCTCGGTCACTGACAGGTCCTTGGCGATCTGGGCCACGTTCTCGGGCCGCAGGTCGCCCTCTTCCAGCGCGCCGACCTTGGCCTTGGCTTTGCGCAGGTTGAAGAACAGCTTCTTCTGCGCCGAGGTGGTGCCAAGCTTCACCAGGCTCCACGACCGCAGGATGTATTCCTGGATCGACGCGCGGATCCACCACATGGCATAGGTCGCCAGACGGAAGCCCTTTTCGGGATCGAAGCGCTTGACGGCCTGCATCAGGCCCACATTCGCCTCCGAGATCACCTCGGCCTGCGGCAGACCATAGCCGCGGTAGCCCATGGCGATCTTCGCGGCCAGCCGCAGGTGCGAGGTCACCATCTGATGGGCAGCACTCGAGTCCTGATGATCGACCCAGCGCTTGGCCAGCATGTATTCCTCTTCCGGCTCCAAGAGAGGAAACTTGCGGATTTCCTGCAGATACCGGTTCATCCCCTGTTCGGGGCTTGGTGCGGGTAGGTTGGTGTAGGTGCTCATATCGTGCCCCCTATTGCTGCCGGTGCGACTGCGCCCCCGGAAGGGCGTAACTTATGGTAACTGTGCAGCCGCCGCAAGGGTCGGCATATCACCTTTGCTTTAACGATAAGTGTCCCGGGTTCCGCCGATGTAAAGCCTCGTTACATGAGGGTCACGCGAATGTCAGACCTTCAGATCGCCAAACTAGGCCACGCAGACGCGCGGTCGCGCTGCAGATGGCAGAGAGCCCATTGCGGTCATCGGGAAATTGTTTTTCAGATAGCTAGGTCCGACAATACTTGCTACGCCAGAGAGGCCAGAACAATGCACGGGGGAAAGGTCTGGGGCGCTCTTGCAGTATTTTTTCAGCTTTCTGCCCCCGCTTTCAGCGAGGTCTGTGCGGACCGCATCATTGACTCGATCCAGATAGACGAAGACTTGTACTATCAGGACATCTGCGAGGTCGAAGGATGGACACTTCGTATCCTGAATGAAGGGTCTCCGCAGAACTTCATGACAAGCGGTTCACCTCGAAATCTCATCGAACTTGGACTCACTCCTCCATCTGGGGTTTCGGCCGAGCGATACGGTGTAGCCTTGGTACGGCGCAGTCGCGACATTTGGGAAGCCAAACCAGTGGTCGATGGTGAACTGCAGGGTTTGGATCACGAGGGCGGCCATCACTACTTTATTTGGTCGCCGGCAAGTGACAGCTATGGCGGAGTGATACTGGGGAGCAACGCGGATTGGTCCGAAAACAGCCCGAGGTTCTTCCGGTGCCTGAGCAAACCTGATCATCGTTGCATGACCTACTATTCAGTCTTTCCCTGTGGAAACGAAAACGATCCCCTTGAGTGGGGCTTGCCACACCATATACTCGTGATGGCTTTTCGTTGGGAAGCGCCAGACAATCCTTTGATGATCAGTGATTTTTCAAAGGTTAATGCATATGCGCGCAGGCTAACCAACGTCCTGCACAAAGAGATTTGTTCGATTTCGGGGCCCGACATTAATCCGCAAAACTGACTGCGAATGACCGCTCTGTCTCGCACAGCGGACACTCAAACCGACCGAAGGTCACCCGGCGCTCGAAGCCCCAGGCCAGGACCGGCCCCTCTCAAGACAGGGGCCGGTCCCACCGCAGGATCGTTCGTTCCGCCCCCCCCCCCGGCTCTCGCGTCTGGGTCATGAGGCCTCAGCCTTGATTGTCCGTCTGCGCCCGGACCGAGAGCCGCCCCAGCCGGGTTATGCGGTAAGGGCCGCCTCCTTCCGACCCGATCAGCCGCTTGCGCCTCAAGCGCTGGAAGACGGCCAGGGTGCAGTCGGACAGGATCAGCCCGTCGCGGGTGACGCAGAGGACTTCGTCGATCTTGCGGCCCGAATTGCGCAGGTGGTCGATGCGGCCCCCAAGGGCCATGACGTGCAGCACGCGCTGCTCGCTTCGTGAGATGTTCATGGAAAGTCCGAGGAATGCAGCCACGCCGGACACGGCGAAGGCGAGACGCGCTTCACCGGTCGTGCATGTCACCTTTCGCCCGGCAGTTCGGGCAGGCGACGTCAGCAGGCGGCTACATTCTCTGACATAAGGCGCACTCCAGGAGACCTGCGGGGTCCGTGCGGGGGCGAGCATAGACATCGTCGGCGGCCTTCGCAACCGTGCGGGGCGAGGCGGGGGGAGAGCTTTCCGAATACTTAACGCTGATAACCAAGCCATTGATCTAAAAAGATTAAAAAAGAAGGGCACCGCGCCCATCGCTCACCTCGCCCTGAGCGCCCCGATCAGCGCCGCCATGTCGGCAGGCAGTGGCGAGGCGAACTCCAGCCTTTCCCCCGTCACCGGATGGTCGAACCCCAGGGTCGCGGCATGGAGCGCCTGGCGGGGGAAGGCGTTCCCGACCTCCGCCCCCTGCCCCAACGCCGAGCCGAGCTTCCTGCGGCCCCCATAGGTCTGGTCACCCACCAGCCCATGTCCCGCATAGGCCAGGTGCACCCGGATCTGATGCGTCCGCCCCGTCTCCAGCCAGCACTCGACCAGCGAGGCATGTCCGCCGAAACTCTCGACAACCCGCACCCGCGTCACGGCATGCCGCCCGCTTTCCCAGACCACCGCCTGGCGCTGCCGGTCGGTCTTGTGGCGGGCAAGGCCGGTTGCGATCCTGAGGATCCCGCCCGGCTCGAAGCTGATCCCGCGGAGGCCGCGAAGCCGGGGGTCGGCTGCGGAAGGCACCCCATGCACCACGGCCAGATAGTGCCGGGTGACCGAGTGATCCTCGAACTGCCGCGCCAGCCCATGATGCGCCCGGTCGGACTTGGCCACGACCAGAAGCCCGGTCGTATCCTTGTCGATCCGGTGGACGATCCCCGGCCGCCTCTCACCCCCGATCCCCGAGAGGGTGTCCCCGCAGTGGTGGAGGAGCGCATTCACCAGTGTCCCCGAGGGCGAACCCGGCGCGGGGTGGACGACCATCCCGGCGGGCTTGTCGATGACGATGAGGTCGGCATCCTCCCAGACGACCGTCAGGGGGATGTCCTCGGCCAGGGTCTCGACCGCCGCAGCCGGATCAAGGCGGAGCGTGTAGACCTCACCCGCCGCGACCTTGGTCTTCGGGTCCGTCACCGCCACCCCGTCCCGGCTGACCGCGCCTTCAGCGATCATCCGCATCAGCCGGGACCGCGACAGTGCGGCCGCCTCTGGCACCGCGGCGGCAAGGGCCTTATCAAGACGGACGGGGGCGTCTTCGCCGATGGTGACGGCAAGGCTGCCGCCAGCGCCGCCGCCGCCCTCGTCCTCTTCGTCGAAAGTGTCGTCCATGCCCGAGCCCACCCCGCCTGATGCCCCCGAAGCGGTGGCGCTGCCGCCCAGCCTGCGGCTTCTGAAATGGCTGGTGATCATCCTGACGCTGACGATGATCGGCGGTGTCATAACCGTGGTCGGGCTGATTGTCACCCGGATGCCCCAGGCCTTCACAGCCGCACCGACCCTGCCCGCCGAGATCGCGCTGCCCGAGGGCAAGAAGGCAGCCGCCGTGACCTTTGGAACCGGCTGGATCGCCGTGGTGACGACTGACGACCACATCCTGATCTTCGGCAGGGATGGCACCCTCCGACAAGACACAGTGATCACGCCGGTTGCGCCGCCCTGATCGGCCCCCCCTTGACCTGCCGTGCGGCGATCGGGCTAGTCTGGCGCCATTGCTGCAATCCGGTGGTCCGCCCAGTTAATGCTTCACTTGCCCCCAACGAAAGAAGTCGAAGGGCAGCGGGTCCTTGAAGAGATCGCGCGCCAGCATGAGATCGCCACAAACGAGTTCTGGCAGCGCATTCTTGCCACCGCCCTTGGCTTTGCGATCTGCGACATCTTTGCCAACGGCTGGCTGATGCTTGCGCTTTTCGCAATCAACCTTTCGGCGGAGGTTTTCTGCGATCGAAACATGCCGGGCCTCGACCCCGAGAAGTCGCCCTGGCGGTACCGGGCCTGCATGGCCGGCATGGCCGTGATGGAGGCCACCCTGCTGACGGCGGCGGGGCTGGTCTGGATGGAAGACGACCCCTATGCGAAGGCCGTGGCGGTCGGCATCGCCATGGCGACGCTTCTGCACTTAAGCTCGATCCGCTCGATCCATCTGCCGATGGGCACCGCCGGGATCCTCGCGGTGGCCGCGGTCACTTACATAATCAACCTGATCTACTGGATCGACCTGGGCAACTGGCGGGGCCTTGTTATCTGCACGATCGCCGCATCCGCGGGGCTTGGATATGCGGCGGTTGCGATGATTTCGAACCACAATCTGCATCGGGCAAGTGCGGCAGCGGCAACGGCGGCGCGGGCCTCGGACGCTGCCAAGGGGCGTTTTCTGGCGCAGATCAGCCATGAGCTTCGCACCCCCCTGAATGCCGTCATCGGGCTGGGCGAGATCGAGACCGCGACCGCCCAGGGTCAGTCGCGGCAAAGGCTGAAGACCATTGTCACCTCGGCGCGCGATCTGGCGGTGATGCTGGACGATGCGCTGGACTACTCGGCCCTGACCGAAGGCCGGGTGTCGA
>NZ_JBOFBI010000295.1:0-2344 GCF_051645465.1 Tabrizicola sp.
GGGGTTGGCAGTCACAACTGGACCGCCGAACGCAAACATCGTTCATCAGAAGAACCAAGTCATCATCGTTAGGCTGCCAGCCAGTTGAACTCAACGCTTAGGCATGGTTCTGATCGCCGCGAACTGAACCATCGTCTGAGCACATTAAGGCTCAGCTTTTGAGGGGAACGCCTTCCCCTGCGGCCGAGCCAAGGTCTCGGCCGACCCGCTTCTAGCGGGAGTTTCCCCCGCTACGCTCCCCACAAAGAGGGAGAGTGCGGACAGCGTTCGCCGTGACGGGTTGAAAGCTAGACGAGAGCCTTCCAGTGCCCGTCGCGGAGCTTCCTGCGATGTCCAGACACAAGACCCCTCCCCGTTCCGGCAAGGACCGGACGAGCCTATACGACGAAATCTCCATCAAGATCATCATCGGCGAGTTGGAAGCGGGCCGCGTGCCCTGGGTCCAGCCATGGTGGACGGCAGCGGCAAAGGCGCCGCTCGCCATGCCCACCAATGCCGCGACAGGTCGCGGCTACTCAAGCATCAACATCCTGATCCTCTTGGGCGCGGTCATCGAACATGGCTTTTCCGGCCAAAGCTGGCTCAGCTTTCGCCAAGCCCTGTCGCTCGGCGGCAAGGTCCGCAAGGGCGAGCGCGGCACGACCGTCGTCTATGCCGACCGCTTTGTTCCCGACGATGAGAAACGGCGTGCCCGCGAAATCGGAGAAGACCCACAGACAATCCCGTTTCTGAAGCGCTTCGCCGTTTTCAACACGGCGCAATGCGAGAACCTGCCCGAAGGAATCACTGTTGCGGCTCCCCCTGCCCCGCCGGGCTTGATCGAACCATCCGTCGAAGCCCTTATCGCGGCCACCGGCATCAATTTCCGGATCGGCGGCAATCGCGCCTAGTACGATACGCGCCATGACCAAGTGCAGGTGCCACCGCCGCAAGCCTACTTCGAGCCGATCAACTGGCACCGCACGGCCCTGCATGAGCTGGGCCATGCCAGCCGCCATGCCTCCCGTCTGGATCGCGATATGTCCGGCTCGTTCGGCTCGAAGGCATATCCGTTCGAGGAACTTATCGCCGAACTGAGTGCCGCCTTTTTGCTGCGCCTCGCTCGGCATCGTCCCAACGGTGCGTCATGCAGATTATATCTGCTCCTGGCTGGATGTCCTGCGGCAGGACAATCGTGCGATCATCCGGGCGGCCAGCCAGACCAGCAAGGTAACTGGGGTGCAATTGTCCGACCGCCCCTGTCTGTAGCGATTGTGGTAATGATGGGACCGGCAGTGAGCCTGTGACCGCCCCTGGGTTTTGCGCCCGTCCGAGGGATAAGGCCACTGCCGGTTGGTCTGACCAGCCTGAACAGTTGCGTGGGAGGGCAGTGCGGCTGCCGATCCCGAAGACATGGACAGGAGTTCAGCATGACACAAACCCATATCGGCGTCGACATTTCCAAAGACATGCTCGACATCTTCGACCCGCGCTGCGGCCATCGTCGCATTGCCAACACGACCGCCGGGATCCGGCGCTGGCTTTGCGGGATTGGCACGGACAGCTTTCTCGTGTTTGAGGCGACGAGCCGCTGTGACAAGCACCTTGTGGCCGGGGCAGCGGCGGCAAAGATACCCTTCGTGCGGATCAATCCGCTGCATGGCTGGCACTTTGCCCAATCGCTCAACCTGCCCAAGACCGACCGGATCGACGCGCGGATGCTGGCCCGGTTCGGGGCCGAACGCTATCCGGAGCCCACATTGCCCGCCGATCCTGCACGCAGCGATCTGGCGGCACTCAGCCAGCGCCGGGATCAGCTCAAGCGAATGGAAACACAGGAAAAGAACCGCCTGCAGGACACAAGCCTGGCCATCCTGCAGCGCGATCTGCGAGCATCTCTGAAGGCACTGGCCGTCCGGATCACCCGGATTGACGCGCTCATCAGGGATCATTTGCGCGCGCATCCGCAACTTGCTGGGCAAGCGAAGCTCTTGCGCTCCATTCCCGGCATCGGGCCGGTCACGGCCGTCGAAATGCTCGCCCATCTGCCCCAGCTCGGGACCGTGGACCGCCGCAGCATCGCCTCGCTTGGCGGCCTGGCACCAAAGGCCCGGGAGTCGGGCAAGTTCAAGGGCAAACGCGTGCTCGGACCGGGACGGCGACATGTGCGCCGCTGCCTTTACATGGCGGCACTCGCGGCCTTGCGCCACCCGCATCTGTTCGGCAATGCCGCAGCGCGAATGCGGGTTGCAGGAAAACCGGGAAAGGTCATCGTCATCGCTATCGCGCGGAAAATCATCACGATCGCAAACGCCGTCCTTCGCGATCAGACACCATTCGCTACCGCATGATCTCCACAGTTGCC
>NZ_JBOFBI010000296.1:0-2331 GCF_051645465.1 Tabrizicola sp.
CGATCGCCATATCATGCCCGTCTCCCTCGGCCTCGACCGCAGACCAGTTGAAGGCAGGCGTGCAGAGCACTTTCAAGACCAGCGTCGTCTCGCCGATCTGGATTTCGTCTCCGTCCCCGGCAACTTCCGTCGACAGAAGGGGCTTGCCGTTCAGCCGCACAAGGTTCGACTTGCCACCATGCCCGACATGGAACTGATGCGTCGAGGGGTCATACGCGATCGCCGCATGGTTCTGACGCGAAATCGCCATGTCGCCATAGTCCAACGAAATCGTCTGGTCCGTGGCCCGGCCAATCTGCGAGATGCCCTGCGACAACGCAAAGGATGCGCCCTTGCCCGGTCCGTCCTTCACGACAATCCAGCCTGCCGGGAACATCACATATCCCTTGCTTGCTGCAGCAGGCGCCGCCGCAATCGACGCGCTTTCGGGTGCGTCAAACAAGGGCACAACCGCCGCCGACTGCGCGTCGAAGCCAAGGACGCGGGTCTTCTTGCGGGTCGGGCGTCGGGGTTCCGCGCTGGAGGCGACAGGCGCCGGGCTTGCCGCGCGCGAGGGCTCCGGGCCCTCTTCCTCGATCTCCCAGATGCTCCGCGCTGCAGGCGCGATGCCTTCGGGCAGGGGCGCCTTGACCTTGACCACGCGGTTTGGCCGGGCGATCGGCTGATCGACCGCGGGCTCTGGCTCGGGTTCCGGCGCGGGCGGAGGTGCGGCCGCAGCCAGCGCTTCGCGTAGCCGCTTTACTTCAAGCTCGGCAAGCGCGGCCATGACAGGGTCAGGCCCAGCCTCTGCCGTCCCGGTGGGATGACCCGGCTCGTCAGACTCGCCAAAGATAGAGCGAAGAAACTTCAAGACTAACACTCCCCGAACTGTGTTTCCGCAAAAGCAGCGCTACCCGGCCGCTCCAAGCTGAAACATTGCATCCATAGTACTGTCACCACGACGAATAATGAAACTGTAAGCAGTAACGCCGCTTTCAAGCTCGCGTTGTAGTATTTCCCGCAGCGCCGCCGCGGTTCCGACCGTTTCTCCGGTTGACGCATAGGTCAGCAGAACGTCGCCCACCTTAAGGTCAGTCGGGATCTCGTCGGGCACTTCGCTGACCATGATCTGGCTTCCCGCAGGCGTTGCGACCTCTTCGAACGCAAGGCCGCTCGGCAGGCGCAGCATGTTCGTCACGGTCAGATCGACCTTCGGCGCAGCGCTGACTGTCGCGCCCGCAGTCCTGGCGGCAACAGCGTCGGTATGAACCAGCCCAAGGTCGCCCTGGGACACTGCCATAAGTCCCAAGACAAGCAAGGCCGCAGCTGTGAACGACATAAAGATCTTGCGCGTGCCATGTCCGAGGACCGTCGGCGCCACGACCGGCAACGGCGCCCCAAGCGCATGCGTGGTTGTCTGGCGGGCCAAATGGCTGTCGACCGTGAACGCCCGCGCAACATGAGGCGCGGCAGAGGGTATGGGGCGTGCGCGCGGGGCTGCAACGGCAGGCGCCGCAGCCTTGGCCTCAGAGGACAGAGCCCCGGTCGACGCCGACCCCGGCTGCAGCATCGCCAGCCATTCCTCGACCGATTGCAGACGGTCACGCGGGAAGACCGACATCGCCTTGTCGACGGCTTTCAGGAACTCCAGCGGATAGGCCTTGAACCGACCGGCGAGCGGACGGAGCGGGTCGCCCTCACGCCCGGCAATCGACGACAGACGCTCTTGCGCCGTCTTCGGGCTTTCGCCGGCAATCAGATGATAGAAGCTGGCCGCCAGAGCATAGAGATCGCTGAACGGCCCCTGCTTGCTGCCGCTGACGTAGAACTCCTGCGGTGAGTAGCCATCCTTGACCACCCGAACGCCCGAGATCGCGCGGGTCTTGCGCGAAGACTCTTTCCGCGAGGCGCCGAAGTCGATCAGAATCGGCTGACCGGTTGCCTTGTCCAGCAGGATGTTGTCCGGCGCGATGTCGCGATGCAGCAGGCCCTGGGCATGCACGTAGGCAACGGCGTCCAGCATCTTGTAGAGGAACGCGATCACCTCTTCGGGGCGAAGCGCGGGTGCGCTGCCGTCCACGGTGTGCAGAAGATCGGGGCCTTCGATGTAGTCCATCGCCATATAGGCGGTCTCGTTGTCTTCAAAGACCTGGTGAACCTTCACGATATTCGGATGGCTCAGCTTCGAGAGCGTCAGGGCTTCCTGCATGAAGCGCCCGACAGCCGAGCGGAAGTCGTCCTGCTGGGCACGCGACCGCGCGCCGACAACCGTTCCGACCCGGCGACAAAGGGAACCCGGGAAGCACTCCTTGATGACAACCCGGCGGTTCAGCGAGTTGCGCGCGATATAAA
>NZ_JBOFBI010000297.1:0-27086 GCF_051645465.1 Tabrizicola sp.
CGGATGAAACCGGTCACTACGACGGCTCGAATGTCGATCTGGTGATCGAAATCGCTGACGCGCGCGAAGCGCAGCGCAGCTACGAGGCGAACCTCAGGATGTTCGATCAGACGCGTCAGATGACGCAAAGCCTGTTCGAACTTCTGCGCCGATAGAGGAGTTCCAGAATGGATATGAAGACCTCTTTCGTCTCAAAGGCTTACGCCAATGCCCGCACCGCTGCCGCCCCCCAGCCAAAGGCGGGAGAGGGCTTTGCAAAGCTCGCGGGGAATTTCATGGGCGCGCTGCAGGAACATGAGGCGACGGCCCGCAATGCCATGACCGGGGGGGCCGATCCGCATGCGCTGGTGCAGGCACTGGCCTCGTCGCAACTGGCGGTCGAGACGGTCGCGACCGTGCGGGACCGGGTGGTCGAGGCCTATCAGGAGATATTGAGGATGCCGGTATGACCGAGGCGATGATCTTCGACCTTACCCGGCAGGGCCTCTGGATTTGCGTGGTCATCTCGGCGCCGCTTCTGGCCGTGGCGCTGGTTGTCGGCGTTGTGGTAGGCCTCTTCCAGGCCCTGACCTCGGTGCAGGAAATGACGCTGACCTTCGTGCCGAAGGCCGCCGCGATGATCGGCGTCTTCTGGCTGTCGATGAGCTTCATGACCTCGACGCTGGTCTCGTTCTTCACCGAGACGCTCATTCCGCAGATCGCAGGGGGCTAAGACATGGACGCCGCCGGTTACACCACCCTGACCCGCCAGTCAGGCCTGATGCGCGAGATGGGCGTGGTTGCCAACAACATCGCCAACTCCTCGACCACCGGGTTCCGGCGTGAGGGCGTGGTCTTCTCCGAGTTCGTTGCGGCCTTGGGTGAGGACCCCTCGCTGTCGATGGCCCATGCGAGCGGCCGCCATGTGGACCTTTCGCAGGCTACTGTCAGCCCTACCGGGGGCAAGTTCGACTTCGCGATCCAGGGTGACGGGTTCTTCCTGATCGAGACGCCAGAGGGTGAGCGGCTGACCCGCGCGGGCAGCTTCACGCCTTCCGCCGAGGGCGAGCTGGTGACGCCCGATGGCTACCGGCTTCTCGATGCCGGGGGTGCGCCAATTTTCGTGCCGCCCGATGCCAAGGCCGTGGCTATGGCCAGCGACGGGACCTTGTCGGCGAATGGCGAGCCGATTGCTCAGGTCGGCCTCTGGCAGCCCGCCGATCCCCTGGCCCTGCGCCACCAGTCCGGCACGCTCTTTGCGGCTGGCGATCTGGAACCGGCGGAAGGTGCGACGGTCCTGCAGGGGATGCTGGAGGACAGCAATGTGGAGCCTGTGTCCGAGATCGCACGGATGATCGAGGTCCAGCGCGCCTATGAGCTGGGCCAGAAGTTCCTTGATGCCGAGGATGACCGGGTCCGCGGCGTGATCCAGACGCTTGGCCGATAGGAGGACGGGATGAAGGCGCTTCAGATTGCAGCTACGGGCATGGCGGCCCAGCAGATGAAGGTCGATGTTGTGTCGAACAACCTCGCCAACATGTCGACCACTGGCTACAATGCCCGCCGCGCCGACTTTGCGGACCTCACCTATCAGCAGATGGCCCGGCCCGGCAGCGTTTCGGCGGCCGATGGCAGCATGCTGCCCACCGGCGTTCAGATCGGGCTCGGGGTCCGCCCGGCCTCGGTTTCGGTGGTGGCCAGCCAGGGTGCGCTGGAGGCGACGGGGGCCGATCTTGACGTCGCGATCGACGGCAACGGCTACATCGAGGTGCAAATGCCGACCGGGCAGGTTGGCTATACCCGCGACGGCGCGCTGAAGCGGTCGGCTGAGGGGCTGATTGTGACGTCGGACGGATTTCCGGTAGTTCCGGGGATCACCATCCCTTCGGATGCGCGGGGGCTTACGATCAGCCCTTCGGGCGAGGTCTGGGCCAGTTTTGCCGACCGGGTGGACCCGGAGCTCATCGGGCAGCTGACCCTGTCGAGCTTCCCGAACGAAAAGGGGCTGGAGGCGATCGGGTCGAACCTGTTTCTTGAAAGCCCAGCCTCGGGCGCCGCTTTCTCGGGGACACCGGGACAGGAAGGGCTTGGCACCTTGCGGCACGGCTATCTTGAGGGCAGCTCGGTCGACGCCGTGCGCGAGGTGACAGAGCTGATCAAGGCTCAGCGCGGCTATGAGCTGAACGCGAAGGTGATCACCGCGGCGGACCAGATGCTGTCCGCGACGACACAGGTCCGCTGATGTGGCGGGTGGTTCTTGTCGTGGCGCTGGCGCAGCCGGTCAACGCTGAAAGCGTGGTCGCGACCCGGACGATCCGGGCGAAGGCGCTGATTGCGCCCGAAGACCTGACGCTAGTCAGCGCCGAGCTGCCGGGCGCGCTTGGCGATCCGGCCGAGGCCGTGGGTCTTGAAGCGCGCGTCGCGATCTATGCCGGCAAGCCGGTTCGGCCCAGTGATCTGCGCCCGCCGACGCTGGTCGAGCGCAACCAGCTGGTTTCGCTTGTATATCTGTCCGGAGGGCTTGCCATTTCGACCGAGGGCCGGGCGCTTGCCAGCGGGTCGGAAGGCGACCAGGTACGGGTGATGAACCTTGGCTCGCGGAATACGGTGATGGGCCGGATCGGGCCGGATGGGGCGGTTTATGTTGGATGGAACGAGTAAGATGATAATGCGATCTGTTCTGGTGCTGGCCCTGGCGCTGGCCGGTTGCGGCAAGCTTGGTCAGGTGGGCCGTGCGCCCGAGTTCTCGGGGCTTGAAGGCAGCAACCAGCACTATGCGATGTATTCGGCAGCGCTGCCAGACGACCTGCCTCCCGAAACGCCGTCCGATGCCTCGTCGCTTTGGACCGCCGGGACGGACTCGCTTTTCGGCGACCGCAGGGCTGCTCAGCGCGGTGACATCGTGACCGTGGTGATCGAGATCGACGACAGCGCCAGCATCTCGAATTCGACCGGCCGCAATCGGAGCGGCGAGCAGACATCGGGTCTGCCAGAGTTTCTGGGCATCCCGCAGCGGATCGACGAAGGCCTGCCCGACGGCGCCAGCATGGCTGAGGCTTTCGAGATGTCGTCCTCTTCGACCTTCAAGGGATCTGGATCAGTCTCGCGCAAAGAGAAGCTGACGCTTAGGATTGCCGCTACCGTCGTCGAGGAACTGCCGAACGGAGTTCTGCGGATCGAGGGGCAGCAGGAGGTCCGGGTGAACTTCGAGATGCGCGAGCTGATTGTCACCGGATATGTCCGCCCGATCGACATCTCTCGCCAGAACGAGATCACCTATGACAAGATCGCGGGCGCGCGGATCGCCTATGGCGGGCGGGGGCAGATCACCGACATGCAGCAGCCGACCTATGGCCAGCAGGTGGCCGAAATCGTGATGCCGTTCTGATCATGATGGGAAAGCTCCTTCCGATACTCCTGGCTGTGGTCGGGCTTGGCGGCGGGGTCGGCGCGGGGCTGTTTCTGCGACCCGCTGCACCGGCCGCCGAGAATGCCGAAGCCGGTCACGACGGCGACCATGCGGCGGAGCCCGAGCATGCCGAAGCTGAAGAGCATTCGGAGGACGATGACCATGCCGAAAGCGGGCCGGACTACGTGAAGATGAACAACCAGTTTGTCGTCCCGGTCGTCGAGGAGGGCCGTGTCGCCGCCATGGTGGTCCTGTCCCTTTCGCTGGAGGTCGAGGCCGGAAACACCGAGGCGGTCTACCAGCGCGAACCAAAGCTCCGCGATGCTTTCCTGCAGGTTCTTTTCGATCATGCCAATATCGGCGGGTTCTCCGGCTCGTTTACCGACGGATCAAACCTTGTGGTCCTTCGCACCAGCCTGAAAGAGGCGGCGGCGATGATTCTCGGGACCGTGGTGAACGATGTGCTGATCACCGACATCGCCCGGCAGGACAGCTAGACCCCTAACGTCTGTTTGGCGACCGCGCTGCGAGGCCCTGCAATGCCTGCAGGCGACCGAAGGCGGTTCCGGCCTCACCACGGGCCTCGATCCACTCCGCCGTCTGCCGCGAGATGACGAGGTTAAGCTCCGACCGCCGGACATCCGCCCACCGCTGGTAGGCCAGCCCAACCCGTTCCGCCGCGACGGGAGGCAGATCGGCAGGAGCCGAGGCAGCGTTGATCGCCTGCAGCTGCATCCGGCTTTGCTCAACCGCATCGGCGGCCTGGCGTAGGGTTCCAAGCCGATGATCGAGCATCAGCTGTGCAAGGTCGGCAAGCCGGGCAAGATCGCGGGCTTTCGTCATCTTCTGCGCGCCTTCCGTCGCATGGTATCGGCAAAGCGGATGGCGGCCGCGACAGCGCGATACTGCTCGATGCGGATCTCCTGGCCGATCTCGACAGTGGCGTGGATCGCGCGTGCGGTGGGCGGGTCGCGGTGGATCGGGACACCGTGTTCTGCTGCGCGTTCGCGGATCTTGCGGGCGATCTCATCAACACCTTTGGCCACGCAGATCGGCGCACCGCCCTTCTTGCGGTCCCATTTCAGCGCGACGGCATAGTGCGTGGGGTTCACCACCACCACGTCAGCCTGTCCGACATCCGTCAGCATCCGGTTCGTCGCCACCTCTTGTGCCCGCTGGCGTCGGGCCGATTTCAGGTGCGGGTCGCCCTCGCTTTCCTTGAACTCGTCCATCATCTCTTTGCGGGACATGCGGTGGCGCTGCCGGTGGCTGTGGACCTGCCAAAGGTAATCCACCCCGCCAAGCGCAAGCTGGATCAGGAAAAGGATGAACAGGAACTCCAGCGTCAGCCGGGCGAGAAGGGCGCCGGACATTGCCGGGGTCAGGTAGAGGCTGGCGAGAATGTCTTTGAGCCGAGCGGCGAGGAAGAAGTAGAGGATCGCCGAGACGAGGCCGAGCTTTGCCGTGCTTTTCGCGAACTCGACCAGCCCGTCGACCCCGAACTTCTGCTTTGCCGTCTGGATCGGCGAGACGCGTGACAGCTTGGGTGCGAGTTTTGCGGGGGCGAAGACAAGGCCGCGCGTCGCAACAAGAAGGGCAAGGACCAGAACAGGCGAGATCATCAGGAGCGCCAGCGGCGGGGCCGCGAAGGCGAGGAGAATGCCCCCGATCGGGCCGCTTCCGCCGGTTGCGGCAAGGCTCGACAGCCGGTCGGCCTGGTCGAGGAGAACCATGCCAGCCGTCCCGGCGCGTTCGACGACCCAGCTGCCAAGAGCGAACAGCGCCAAAAGGAAACCGCCGACCGCAACGGCAGTCTGCAGATCGACCGCGCGGGGGATATCGCCCTCGCTCCGCGCCTGGTCGAGCTTTTGCTGCGACGCGTCGTGTTCCTTGTCGGCTTCGTCGTCTTCACCCGCGCTCATGGAAGCACCTCGAACGGGCGGGAGAGATGGGCGTTGAAGGCGTCAAGCCAGGCCGCCAGGATCACCGGCGTCGCGACAGCCAGCAAGGCCAGCGCGCCCAGGGTCAGTGCGGGGGCGCCCACCGTCGAGACCATGAGCATCGGCATCGCCCGGTTGATTGCTCCGAGGGCGAGGTTGTAGATCATCGAAGCGATGACGAAAGGTGCGGCCAAGGCAAAGGCCAGGCCAAAGGTCCGGCTGACGAGTGCAAGGCCCCAGTCGGCCCCCGCGCCTGCAGCGGGATAGGCGCCCGCAGGCAGGATGTCGTAGGACAGAAGCACCAGCTCGGCTGCCCGCACATGCAGGCCCGCGACCATGGCGAGCGCGATCCCTGCAACGAGGAACACGTTGCCGATGGCTGGTTGAGGTTCGGGCGCGGCCCCGGCAAAAAGCTGGGAGAGCGTTGTCGCCTGGGCGATGATCGCGGCGGCGGTCTGCAGTGCGAGAACGAAAAGCCGCATCCCGACGCCGAGGATCAGACCTGAAACCGCCTCTCCGCCGAGGGCCATGAATGAGGGCGAGGGTCCACCTTCTGCGATGCGGTCGGCCAGAACGGGGGCAACGACCAGCGTAAAGGCAACGACGGCGGCCAGCTTCACGCGTTGCGGAACGGATGGGTCGCCAAGCCCCGGCATGAGCGCAACGAGAGCGCCGATCCTTACAAATGCCAGTGCGGCGGCCCAGCCGAGGCTCTCGGCGACGTCGAGGAGGCCGGAAAGCTCGGCGATGAGCCCGTTCATGCCGGGACCTGGCCGATCAGGGCTGGGCGCGCGTCGGTGCCGATTTCCTCGTAGGACAGGACAGGCATGTGCAGACCCTTGGCCTGCACGACCGTCCGCAGAAAGCGCCGTCGACCGACCGACGTGACCAAAGCCGGATGGACGCCGCTTTCGGCGGCGCGATTCACCCGTTCGGTCAGGCCATTGGCGAGCCGGGCAAAAAGCTCGGGCGGCAGGGCAATGTCGCGCTGGCCCCGGTCGCCGTCGATCTGGTAGGCCGAGAACGATTTCTCCCACTCGGGGGCCAGCTGGATCAGGGGAACCGAACCGTCGGCACGCTTGAGCTCGGCGACGATCTGGAAGCCAAGCCGCTGCCGGACATGTTCGCAGATCGCTTCCGGCGCCCCGAACTGCCTGCCCTCGGCCAGGGCCTCAAGGATCAGCGGCAGGTTCCGGATCGAGACCCGTTCGTCGAGGAGTAGCCGCAGCACGGCGTGAAGCAAGTCGATCGGCACCTTGTCGGGCAGTAGCTCATCCAGAAGGCGCCGGTTCGCTTCCGCGCGGGCGGGGTCCGACAGCCGGACAAACTCGTCCAGAAGCCGCCGGAGCCCCCGAAGCGTAAGGAGCCGCGAGAGGTTGGCCTTCAGGACCTCCAGAAGGTGGGTCGCTAGGACCTCGGTCGGTGAGACCACGGTCAGACCGGAGAGGGCAGCGTCCTCCTGCTGGTCGGGCAGGACCCAGCGCGCCGGGGCGCCGTAGACCGGCTCCTTCACGTCCAGGCCGTCGGGGGCCGGCACGCCATCGGTCATCAGGACCAGAACCCGGTCGGGATAGAGCCGGTCCGATACCCGCTCGACCCCCTGGAGCCGGATGCGATACTGGCCGGTCGGCAGGGCGACTTCGTCGGTCAGCCGGATTTCCGGCAGGATGAGGCCGAATGTGGTGGCCACATGGTTGCGCATGTTCGCGATGCGGCTGTCGAGGCCGGTCGCCGGGTCAAGCACCATGGCCACCAGGTTCGGCGCGAATTCGATGTGGATGTCGTCGAAGTCGAGCACATCGCCAATGGATCGCGGCTTTACGGGCTCGAGGGTCAGGGCTTCAGGTGTGACGGGCTGCGAGTTGCTGCGTGCCCGCAGGAAAGCGAGCGCCGCAAGCGACAGCGCGGCAAGCATGAAGGGCAGGAACGGCATGCCCGGCACCAGGGCAAAGAGGGCCATCAGGGCCGCAACCGTACCCAAAGCACCGGGGTAGCGGCCAAGCTGGGCGAAGAACGACACATCGACGGCGCCCTTCTGGCTGCCCTTTGCCAAGAGAAGCGCGGCCGCGACCGAAATGATCACTGCCGGAATCTGGCTGACGAGACCATCACCCACGGTCAGGATCGTGTAGGTTTCAAACGCCGTCCCGGCGTCAAGGCCGTGGACGAAAATCCCTACGATCAACCCCACGACGATGTTGAGCCCGGTGATCAGCAGCCCGGCGATCGCGTCGCCCTTCACGAACTTCGATGCACCATCCAGTGAACCGAAGAAGTTTGTCTCCGCAAGCTCCTGCTCGCGCCGCCGCCTCGCCTCGGCATGGTCGATGGCCCCGGCCGACATGTCGGCATCGATCGCAAGCTGCCGCCCCGGCATGCCGTCCAGCGCGAACCGCGCGCCGACCTCGGCCATGCGCCCCGCACCTTTGGTGATGACGATGAAATTGACGATCAGAAGGACGATGAAGATCACAAGCCCAAGGATCAGGTTCCCGCCCATGATGAACTGGGCAAAGCCCTCGATCACATGACCTGCGGCGTCGGTTCCAGTATGGCCTTCGCCAATGATCAGCTTGGTCGACGAGACGTTGAGCGAAAGGCGGAGCAGGAGCGACGCGAGAAGGATCGTTGGAAAGGCCGAGAAGTCGAGCGGGCGGTCGATGAAGAGGGTGACCGTCAGCATGAGGATCGCCAGGGCGAAAGAGACGGCGAGCCCGATGTCCAGCATCCAGGCCGGGACCGGGAGGATCATCATCACGATGACCGCCATCAGACCGAGGGCGAGCAGGATCGTCGGACGAAAGATTGTTCCGAAGGAAAGGCCAGCCGGCATGTTACGGCACCCCGATCAAAGGCGAACCGCCGCCGGTCGTCGGAACCAGCGAGCCATTGCGTCCGGTCGACCCGGCGACGAGAAGGGGGAAGCCGTTCGACCGGACGGGCGCCGGGTGATCGGGCGGAGGCCCACCGGCCAGGTCGGCCAAAACCGTCTCGAACTTGGCCTGATAGGCCTCGGCATATTCCGGCGTTGCCGAATGATAGGCGGCGGCTGCCTTGGCCCAGTCGCCCGTCTCGGCGAAGTGTTGGGCCAGGAACTCGGCGGCATAGGTTGCATTACGGCCGGGATCGAGCATGTCCGCAATCGAGGCGAAGGCGTCGGCATGCCAGCGGTAATTCAGCTGGAAACATCCAAGATCAACGTTGGTCAGTCCCTGATCGAGAACTCCAGCGACATAGTCCTCGGCCTCTTCGAGGCTCTCGAACCACTGGCCCTCACCAGCCGTATTGACCGTCCAGGGCCACGGCCGGTCGCCCCGCCCCGTTTCGACAACGGAAATTGCTAGCAGGACATCAAGGGGAACGCCGCTTTCTCCGGCAGCCTTTGCCGCAGCATCAAGGCACAGAGTCGAGGCATCCTCGCGCGCCAGTACAGGGAAAGGGACGGTGAGGGCGCAAGGGAAAACCAGGCACCAGAGATTCCGCAAGGCTTGCCGTTGGCGCATCTTCCACTCCACCCCGGGGCTTTCTGCCACGGTTGACGGCCAGCCTAGCGGGCGAATCTTTCCGGTCCGTTAGCGCCTTCAGTCGCCAGAGGGTGACGGGACTGCCGCCAGAAGCGCCTCGACTGCCTCGCGCGCCGCTAAGCTGTCTTCGATAACCGCCCCACCTCGGGCGAGCGGGCCTGCGTCGGAGATGGCCGTGGTCGGCGACACGTAGTTGGCCGCCTTTAGCCAACCCGGCGGTGCCGCCGGGTCAAGCTTGGCCCAGTCGCCCTGCCAAAGGCCAAGCCGGACTGCTTCTTCGGCGTTCCCCGCCGCAGAAAGCGCTTCCGCGGCGCTTGCCAAGTCACCAAGCCGAACAAGCGCCTTCGCTCGAACGCCATTCGCCTCAGGATCGGTGAGTCCGGCCAGGAGCTGAACGGCTGTCTGTGCATCCCCACGCTCATGAGCCGCCCTTGCGGCCAGAAGGCGGTGGTCCGGTGGGGCCGCGGGTCCCACGGGTTCGATCCATCTCCGGGCCGCGTCCGGAAAGCCTAGGGCAAACGCGCGCGAGGCTACCGCGAACGCGGTCTCTGGCGTGGTTTCGGGGCGGGGTTCATCGGGGGGCAAAACCGCATGGCGCAGGAAGTCGTCGTCTGTCGCCCGGTCCTGAACGATGTGCCAAAGATCGGCGCTTACAGAGCCTTTCGCGGCCTCCTGACGAAACGCGGTGTCAGTCTGGCCGGAAAGCGCAAAAGCCAGCACCAGAGCGCGGTTGACAGCCTCTCCTTCGGCTGTCCCTTCTGTCTCCCCCTGAACGGCCAGAAGCGCCTCGGCAACCCCGGGATCAATTGGCT
The DNA here is from genome assembly GCF_051645465.1 of Tabrizicola sp. Taxonomy (GTDB): domain Bacteria; phylum Pseudomonadota; class Alphaproteobacteria; order Rhodobacterales; family Rhodobacteraceae; genus Tabrizicola. The sequence continues at coordinate 9,665 of NZ_JBOFBI010000297.1, forward strand.
CCAGTTTGCGGAAATGCGCTTCGACCAGCGCGATCAAACCCGGTGTACCGCTGCCGTCGAGCGAAACGGCTTCTTCGGCATGGGCCTGTGCAGCGTCGATATCGCCATTGTGCAGGTCTGCGCTGACGTTCATCAGCGCAACCGCAGCCTTGTCGGTATGGGGCGCCCGCTCGACCGCATCCCCGACAACGCGGGCGGCCTCGGCATCACCTTGTGCCAGGAACTTCTCGGCAAGACCTGCGCCAAGGTTCTGCCGGTGGTGCGGCGGGAGCGCGAGAAAGGCACGAAGGACCGCCTCACGGTTCACTTTCCGTCCCGCGGGAAGCCGGTCATGCACCAGTGCAGCCCAGAGGGCAGCGGTGCCTTCACACTCGAGCATTGTCGCGAAGGGCGACTGCGGATCACTCTCTCCGTCGACGATCCGCGCCATGGACAAGTAAAGCGCCAGCTCTTCGGTGACGGCGCCAGCGTCGAGAAGGTGAGCGTGCTGCCGCGCCTCGGCACCAAAGCCGAGGTAAAGGAGCAGGCGGACCGACCGCAACACCGCTTCGGAATCGGCCACGTCAAACTCACCGTAAAGGCCCGACCGGGTTTCCGCCAAGACGTCGTGGGCCGGCTTCGCCTCGGCCCAGGCGGCAAGGTCAAGCTGTTCGTCCGGCGCGCATTCCGACGTTGCTGCGGCGGGTTCCCCAAGCCTGTCCGGGCCGGTGACCAGCACGCCGGGCTGATCACCTATCCGAATGCTGGACCAGGGCAGTTCACCGTGATCCGTACCAGATACCCCACGCGAGTTGCCCGGAAGCTCCATATCGACGACCCCTTCGGCCGCTCCTCGGGCAAGTTGCTCCAGAAGCTGGTCCCGCAGCGGATCGAGGGAAATGCCGTCCGTTGCCAGCGGCAAGGGGAGGCCTTTCGTCGGAGGTCCGGACAAGGGTTCATCGGTCGCCACCAGCCAATCGTAACCGTCTGTCCTAACCGACGCGGCGGGCGCGCCGGGACGTGAGTCCGACGGGACGAAGTCAGCCTCAAACGCAGAGCCTGGAGGCGCTGGCCCCGGCTTGATGTCAAGCACGACCACGCCTGGGCGGTACTCGAACGGAAAGACATGACAGTCGCAGGCAAGGGTCAGAAGAAGTGCGCCGGTCTGGGGGTCGCTTTGCAAGGACTGCAGCCGCGTCTTGGCGATCCGTTGCCAGACGTTCGTAAGGTCATAGGCCGGCTGATCCGCTCCCTCAGCAGCAAAGGCGTAGCCGAGCGGGCTGCGGCCAAGCGTCCAGGCCACCGCCTCGGGCAGCTCGATGACCAGACGGGTGAAGTCACCGTGCTCACCGGAGACCACCCGCGCCGTTTCGGCAGCGATCGGCGTAGCGAGAGCCAGAAGCAGCAGGACCCAGCGGATCATGCAGCCTCCTGCTTGAGGTTGCGCATCGCCTCTTCCAGATCTCCGAACCCGGGGCGGACATGATGCGGGGTGTTCTGACGGCCGACCTCGATGCAGATGTTCGCGGGATGGCGGTGCAGGTTCGCGATCAGCACTTCGCGGATCAGCTGGTAGAAGTGGATGTCATCCTCGACCACAGTCTTCACCCGCGCGGCGAAAGGGCCCATCAGGCCATAGGCCAGGAAGACCCCCAGGAAAGTCCCGACCAGCGCGCCGCCGATCATCTTGCCCAGCACTTCAGGCGGCTGGTCGATCGACCCCATGGTCTTGATCACGCCCAGAACGGCCGCAACGATCCCCAGCGCGGGGAGGGCGTCGGCCACGGTCTGCAGCGCGTGGCTGGAGTGCATCGCGTGGTGCAGCGTCGCCTCCATCCGCTTGTCCAGCACCTCTTCCACCTGATGCGGATCGTCGTAGTTCATCGACGCCGCCCGCAGCGTGTCGCAGATCAGTTCCATCGCCTCATGGTCATGCTGGATGCGGGGGTACTTGCCGATAATCGAGGAGGTGTCCGGCGATTCGACATGCTCTTCCAGCGCGACCGGGTTGGCGCGGGCCAGGCGGATAAGCTCGAACAGAAGGCACAGGAGATCGCGGTAGTCGTCGGTCTTCCATTTCGGGCCTTTGAAGACCTTGCCGATGTCCTTGAGCGTGTGCTTGACCGAGCCCATGTCGTTCGCGATCAGGAAGGCACCGACGGCCGCGCCGCCGATCATGATCATCTCGAACGGCAGGGCCTTGAGGATGATCCCCATCTTGCCCCCGGCAAGGACGTAGCCGCCGAAGACCATGATGAGGATGACGGCGATGCCAACGAAGCCAAGCATTGTGGCGTCCTGTTCCTGGAGTGTCGCAAGCAGTATCCGGGCGGGCGGTTAAGACTCTGTCACCGAAATGCTATTCCTTCGGAACGTTTGCATTTCGCCCAGCGACGATCACGCTGATGCCGTAGGCAGCCTCGGACGACATGCCGGACAGGATCGCGGCAGCCGATTCGGGGGGCATGCGGCCAAGAAAGCCCGCGGCGAATTCAGGCGACATCGTCTCGAACAAGGCCGCTGCATCCTTCGGCTTCATCGCTTGGTAGACTGCCGTCAGCCGGTCGATATCCTCTTCTGCGGCACCATCGGCAAGCGCCAGCGTAGCTTTCAGCTCTGCCTCGACAGCCTTCATCTCCTCCAGCCGCTGCGTGATCGCTGCATCTGCAAGGGCCAGCGCCGCCAGCCGGTCCTTAAGCGACGCCTCCTGCGCTGCAACCCGGTCTTCGCGCAGCGTCAGCGCTGCCGCCAATGCGCTTGGCATCTCGCAGGATGCCGGCGCCACCTCTTCGACATGCGGCTCCGCCTCGTTCTCAGCCTTCGCCAGCGCCGCACCGACGCCGGACCCAAGCCGCAAGGCCCCGGACGACGCGAACAGGATCGCGACGACGAACAGCGCCCCTTGGCCCGCGCGTCGCCGGTTCATTCCGCAGCCTCCAGCGTATCACGATGGGCACGACGGCGAACGAACCGCAGCCGCCGCTCCTCGTCCGGCGGTTCTTGGCCAACCGGCGCGCGTGGCTGCGAAACCGCGGGATCAGGCAGATCGTGCAGCGAGGCCACCAGAAGCTCCAGCTTCCGCGCCACGACCTCGCCCCGGGCCGTCAGCGCATCAAGGCTTTCGGCCGAGCCGCTTGCAGCCCCCCGCGCTTTTTCCAGTGCCACGGTCATGTCGTCGACCTGCGCCGAAAGGACGGCAATCGCGCCACCCATTCCGCTTTCCAGCGTCGTGAACCGCTTCAAGCGCATCGACAGGACGTAGCAGTAGATCGCGGCGCCAAAGGAACCGGCCATCAAAAGGATATCGGCAATCAGGTCCATGTGTGTCCCGCCTAGTTCAGCACGAATTCGGTGATCAGAAGGTCGCGCACCCGGCCCTCGCCCGTGACGACCTGGATGCGGCGCAGCATCTGCGCCCTGAGCCGCGCCATCGCCTGCGGATCCTCGATCGAGGCGGTGTCGATGGCACGAAGATAGCTGTTCAGGACGTCCAGAATGCGGGGGGTCAAAGTGGTGACGTCGTCCGCGGCACTTTTGACCACCTCAAGCTGTGCCGTGAAGCGCAGGTGCTCACTGCCCGAATCGGCGCCAAGAGAGATGACCATCGTCTGCAGCGGCACAAAGGCGATGCCCTGCAGCGGGCCGGGCGCATGCTCTTCCTCGGCATGGTCCCCGCCCGCGCCGCCGCCCAGGATCATTCCGGAAAAGGTGGCGTAGAACCCGCCACCGCCAAGGACCAACGCAAGCACAAGCCCGATCAGAAGCGGCTTCTTCGACCGCTTCTTCGGTTCTGCTTCAACTGTGGCTTCCGCCGTTGCCATGACCGCCCTCCGTTTACCGGGACAGCCCGACCATAGGCCAAAGGTCACTAACCGATTGTTAAGCCGAACCGGCCAAAGGTGAGCGCACGGCAGAACCGCCGGAGCCGGAGACAAGCCTTGCAGAACGTGATCGCCATCTGGTCTTCCCTTGATCTGCGCCGCCGCATCATCGTTGTCGGCGCGACTGTTGCCATGTTTGCGGCGGTCCTCGGGCTTAGCCGAATGGCGGGGCGGCCTGAAATGGGGCTCCTCTACGCGGGCCTGGAACCCGCCGCGGCTGGAGAGGTGGTGACCGCGCTCGATCAGCGCGGGGTGGCCTATGAGATTTCCGGCGATTCGATTTTGGTCGACGTCTCGCAACGCGACAGCCTGCGCATGGCGCTTGCGGCCGAAGGGCTGCCCGCTGCGGGTGGCGGGGGCTATGAGCTCCTCGATTCGCTCTCGGGCTTTGGCACCACATCGCAGATGTTCGACGCGGCCTACTGGCGCGCGAAAGAGGGGGAGATCGCGCGCACGCTCCTCGCGATGCCTGAGGTCAAGGCAGCCCGCGTCCATATCGCAAGCGCCCCGACCCGCGCCTTCCAGCCCGAGACCGAGGCCACCGCCTCTGTCACGCTGACAACGGCCTCCGGTTCACTCAGCGAAGCGCAGGCCAGGGCGATCCGGCATCTGGTGGCAAGCGCGGTCGCGGGGATGAAGCCCGAAGCGGTGCAGATCATCGATACGGTTTCCGGGCTGATCGGCGGGCAGGAGACTGCAGAGTTCAACGCAGGCGATGCGGCAGACCGGGCCGCCGCGATCAAGGGCAGTGTCGAGCGTCTGCTTGCCGCGCGAGTGGGGCCGGGCAAGGCTGTCGTCGAGGTGTCCGTTGACCTGATCTCGGACCGGGAAGCGATTACCGAGCGCCGCTTCGACCCGCAGGGGCGGGTAGCCATTTCGTCGGAGACCACGGAGAGCACCGATTCAAGCACCCAGCCAGGTGGTGAGGTCACGGTGGCCTCGAACTTGCCCGAGGGTGACGCCGACGGCGGCGGACAGGGCAAAAGCCAGTCTTCCGAGACGACGGAGCGGGTGAACTACGAGGTCTCGGAAACCCAGCGCGAGATCCTCCGCACACCCGGCGCGGTGCGGAGGATGACCGTGGCAGTGATGGTCGACGGCGTCGTGACCGTCGGCGCCGATGGCACCCGCAGCTGGACCCCCCGACCGGACGACGAGCTGGCAACCCTGCGTGAGCTGGTCGCCTCCGCGGCGGGCCTGGACGAAGTGCGCGGCGATATCCTGACGCTGAAGTCGCTGGAGTTCCAGGAACTTCCCGCAGCCGAAGGCACCGAGGCCACAGCAAGCCTCTTGCCGCAGATCGGCCGGATCGACGTGATGTCGATGATCCAGACCGGGGTGCTGGCTTTGGTGGTGCTCGTGCTTGGTCTCTTCGTGGTCAGGCCGGTCCTGACCTCTGCGGCCCGGCCTGCACTGGCTGCAGCGCCGCAACCGCTCGCACTGCCACCTGTCGGGGCTTCGGCCACGGTCGCCCTGGATGGCGTCGTCGATGACGGCTTCGACTATGGTTCCTTCGCTGACGTTCGCCGCGCGGGCGGACCTGACAGCGTCGAGGAAGACCCAGCCACCCGCCTGCGCCGCCTGATCGAAGAGCGGCAGAGCGAGTCGATCGAGATCTTGCGGGGCTGGATGGAGCATGAGGAGGAGCGTGCCTGATGCCCATCGTGCGTCTTGAAGTTTTCGACACTGCGCCCGCCCAGGATGGCTCACTCCAGCCGTTGGTCGAGCTGACCGCCGTGGAAGAGGCCAAGGTCTCGTCCTTCGAGCAAGGCTATTCCGCCGGCTGGGACGACGCTGCTGCTGCCCAGCAGGGTGATCAGACCCGCATCCGTGCCGATCTGGCGCGGAACCTGCAGAGCCTCTCCTTCACCTTTCAGGACGCGCGCAGCCATGTCCTGCAATCGATCCGCCCGCTGATGCTTGAGATGATCAACCGCCTGCTGCCCGAAGTTGCTCACGAGGCGCTTGCACCGACCGTGCTGGAAACCCTGATGCCGATTGCCGATGAGCTGTCGGATGCCCCTCTGACGCTAGTCCTGAACCCTGCCGTCCGGTCGCAGGTCGAGGATCTTGTGGCCCAGGCGACCGGGCTGCCGATGGTGATCGAGGAAGAACCCTCGCTGCCCGAGGGCCAGGTCTACATCCGCTTCGGAACCGCTGAGACCAAGGTTGACCTTGCCCAGGTCAGCGCTGACATCGCCGCCGCCGTGCGGGCTTTCTTCAACCTCAACACCTGAGGACGCATCATGGAAGACATCGCCGATACCAATCCCTTCAGCCAGGTTCCGATCGAGGTCACGATCTCGGTCGGCCGGGCGCGGCCCCTGGTGCGTGACCTGCTGCGCCTGTCGAAAGACGCGGTCCTGCAGCTTGACCGCAGGGTCGACGACCCGGTGGAGCTTTATGTGGGCGACCGCCTGATCGCGCGTGGGGAGCTTACGGAGCTGGAGGGGGACAATGCCGGGCAGCTGGCGGTTCGACTGACCGAGGTCGCCAATCTTCGGGGTGGGCTGTGAGGTTCGGGCTTCTCCTAAGTCTGACCCTGGTCTTGCTGGCCGGGCCGGCGCTGGCGCAGGAGATGTCGATCGACTTCGGGGGTGGCGGGGAGTCGCTGTCGCTGCGGTCGGTTCAACTGCTCCTTCTCGTCACCGTCCTCAGCATCGTGCCGGGGCTGGCGGTGATGGTGACTTGTTTCCCCTTCATCGTCACCGTGCTCTCGATCCTGCGGCAGGCCATCGGGCTGCAGCAGGCGCCGCCGAACATGCTGATCATCAGCCTCTCGCTGTTCCTGACCTGGTACGTGATGGACCCCGTCTTCACCCAGGCCTGGACCACCGGGATCGAACCCATGACGAACGGGCAGATGGAGGTCGGGCCCGGACTTCAGGCTGCGATCCTGCCGTTCCGCGAGTTCATGGCGCTGCGGGTCGATCCGGAGACCTTGCAGACGCTTGCCGACCTGCGGCCTGCGGACCCGGTCCCGGCGGCTGAGGCCCCGCTGTCGCTGCTGGTGCCGTCGTTCCTGCTGTCGGAAATCCAGCGGGCGTTCGAGATCGGGTTCATGATCTTCCTGCCGTTCCTGATCATCGACCTTGTAGTGGCTGCGATCCTGATGTCGATGGGGATGATGATGGTGCCGCCTGCGGTCGTGGCGCTGCCGTTCAAGCTGATCTTCTTCGTGGTGGCGGACGGGTGGGCACTGATTTCGGGGGCGCTGGTCAGGAGCTACTTCTGACCCGGTCCGGGAAGTGGGCACAGTGCGCAGGACTTTCGGTCAAATGATTTCAGATACTTAACTGGTATCCGTTCAGGATTGCTTAACTTTTGGCCCCTCGGACGATGCTTGCTTTCGCCCCGGTTCCGGCGCGGTCAAGGCTTGGTCAGGAGCGGCGGCGTGGTCTTGCACATCCGCCACTGCGGTCCACCAGCCGGGGTCCGCGGCTCGGATCGTGCGTTCCGCTACGGTGGCTTCAGCGAGGGTTGCGAAAAGGCCGAAGTGGGTGCCACCTGATCCGGACATCCGTGCCAGAAGACAGCCGGGAACGGCCTCCAAAGCCGACTGCGCCTGACCCAGAACCGGCGCAATGGTGCGCGCCGCCGGGACCATATCGTTCCTGGTGTGACCTTCAAGCCAGGCTGCGAAATCGGCAGCTGATCGCAAGGCGGCAGACGGAACTTCAGGCAGGCCAGGGTTCTGCCGCGAGGCGAGCCCGGCGAAGACTTGCGACGTCGGCACGGGCACGCGGGGATTGACCAGAAGGCAGGCGAGCGGCGGCAACTGAGGCAAGGGGGAAAGGGCTTCGCCAACACCCCGCATCCTTACTGCGTGCCCAGCGAGGCAAACCGGAACATCGGCCCCCAGGGCCAGGACCGCCGCCGGGTCTGGCAGCGGCCGCCCGGTCAGGCGCGCCAAAGCCCGAAGCGTCGCGGCGGCATCGGCAGAGCCACCGCCGATCCCGGATGCGATCGGAAGCGCTTTCCAGAGGGTCAGGTGGGCATCGGCAACGCCCATCGCCCGCGCGGCCCGAAGGACGAGATTGTCTTCGCCCGCATCCAGCCCAGCAGCCCCGGGCCCGATGATTTCCAGCGTCAGACCCTGTCCTCGGGTCGCAGTGACCTCATCCCCGACCCCGGCAAACACCACCAGACTGTCAAGAAGGTGGTAGCCGTCGGTGCGGCGGCCGGTGACGTGGAGGCAGAGGTTGATCTTGGCAGGCGCGAATTCGGTGATCGCGTCAGTTGCCATTCTCGGCAGCCTCGACCGGAGCCTTGGCCGTGCCTTCCTCGGCCATCACGGCATCAAGCCCAAGGTCGATCTTGCGGCGGATGCGTTCGGCGTCCTTCTCGGTCGGCTCGAACGACAGCGCCCGGTGCCACTGGAAGCGCGCTTCAAGCTTGCGCCCGACCATCCAGTAGACGTCGCCCAGGTGGTCGGTCACGATCGGATCGACCGGCTCCAGCAGCGACGCGCGTTCCATCGGTTCCAGCGCCTCTTCGTAGCGGCCAAGCTTGAACAAGGCCCAGGCCAGGCTGTCGATGATGTAGCCCTCATCCGGATCGCCGACCACGGCCTTTTCGATCATCCCCAAGGCTTCGTCGAGCTTCTCGCCGCGATCCACAAGGCCGTAGCCGAGGTAGTTCAGGACCTGCGGCTGGGTCGGATTTAGTTCCAGCGCGCGGCGGAAGTCGGCCTCGGCTGGGGGCCAGTCCTTCGACTGTTCGTGACAGATGCCACGGTAGAAGAAGAGGACCCAGTCGTCTTCAGTCACCTCGCCGCGAAGGTCGATTGCGGCGGTATAGGCGACTTCGGCCTCGTCGAAGCGTTCTTCCATCCGCAGCATGTCGCCAAGCGCGAACTGTACGCCCAAGAGATCGCCATGCGACCGGGCGAGTGTCTGCAGCGTCTCGATCGCGGCGTCCGTCTTGCCTTGCGACCGCAAAGCGCCCGCCCGGCCGATTTCGGCCGTGACGAACGAGGGGTCTTCGGGCGGGAAGGTCGCGTAGGTCTCGGCGGCAAGCTCGTGCTGGCCGAGCTCTTCCAGGACATCCGCGGTGAGGAGGAGCGCGTCGGAGTGATCGGGCTTCAGGAACCCCGCAACGCGAAGGTGCAGAAGCGTATAGACCGCGTCAGCCTCGCCGTTCAGGGCGGTCGAGATCGAGAAGAAGACCTCGGCGATGCCGTCCCGGGCCGACTTTACCGTATCGAAGGGGATCGGCTCACCGGCTTGCAGACGCTTGCGCACGACATCGACGATCGGATCGGGGCCAGTGCCGAACGACCTTTCCAGCAGTGCCAGCGCGTCGGGATTCCGTTCCAGCTGGCTGAGGATCTGCGCGTGGGCGAAGACGCCGCGCCGCATGACATAGATCGGCCCGGCAGCACGACCCGAGAGGATTTCGTCGGCTCCTTCAAAATCGCCGACCGAGGCCAGAGCCAGGGCTTTGTGATAGAAGCCGAACGCCTCATAGCCCTTGGTCTTGGTCACGGCGTCAAAGGCTTCCAGCGCCTCGGACATTTTGCCCTCACCGACCTTGGCCCAGGCCGCGACCAGCGCATTGGCCAGATCGCCGACATCGCGCCCGGCTTCGGCCGCAACGGTCAGGGCTGCGTAGTCCTCACGCTTGGCCTCGTCGGCGAGCAGAACAAGCTCGGCCAGCTGGCTGGGTTCGCCGCCCAGGTCTTTCCGCATGCGCGCCGCATCGGTTGCCAGCGTGAAGTCACCGATCCCAAGCTCGGCAAGCATGGCGCCTTCCAGGAGCTGCGGATTGCCGGCATCGGCGATGATCGCCTTGCCGTACCAGCCCGAGGCCGCGCGGAAATCGTTCTGCGACTCGGCGACCCGCGCGGCAAGATAGGCGCCGGTGTCGACGTCATCCTCGGCCTGAAGCGGCGTGCCGAGCACGGCTGCCAGCAAAAGCGCGGTGAGGGTACGGGAAACGACGTGCGGCATGGGCCTCTCCTCAACGGTCGGCGCCAAGGGTAGCCCGGCGCGAGGTGTCGTGCAATGCGGCGAGACCCGACCTTGCGGCCGGGTCTATGCATTTTGGACAAGCTTTCGTGAGTCGGGACCCGGTCAGACGTCACATATTGGGGTAGTTCGGCCCGCCCCCGCCCATCGGCGTGGTCCAGTTGATGTTCTGGCTCGGGTCCTTGATGTCGCAGGTCTTGCAGTGGACGCAGTTCTGGAAGTTGATCCAGAAGGTCGCGTCCTTGCCTTCGCCTAAGACCTCATAGACCCCCGCCGGGCAGTAGCGCTGCGCGGGTTCGGCGTATTGCGGCAGGTTGACCCCGATCGGGATCTTGGGGTCTTTCAGGACCAGGTGGGCGGGCTGGGCTTCGTCATGGTTGGTGAAGCTGAAGGCGACGTTGGTCAGCCGGTCGAACGAGAGCTTGCCGTCGGGCTTCGGGTAGTCGATGGGCTTGTGGTCCTTGGCCAGACCGGTGGCGGCGGCGTCGGACTTCTTGTGCTTGAGGGTGCCGAAGGCGGTGAGGCCAATGGTGTTCAGCCACATGTCAATGCCGCCGCCCATGAGGCTGGCGGTCAGGCCGTAGCGTGACCACAGGGGCTTCACGTTGCGGACCTTCTTCAGGTCCTTGCCGATCGGGCCTTTGCGGACCTCGGCCTCATAGGTGTCCAGCTCGTCCCCCTGCCGCCCGGAGGTGATCGCCGCATGGGCGGCCTCGGCGGCGGCTTTGCCCGAGAGCATGGCGTTGTGGTTGCCCTTGATGCGGGGCACGTTCACCAGGCCCGCCGAGCAGCCGAGCAGCGCCACGCCGGGGGCGACCATCTTCGGGATCGATTGCCAGCCGCCTTCGGAGATCGCGCGGGCGCCATAGGCGATGCGTTTGCCGCCCTGCAGAAGCTCGGCCACCATCGGGTGGTGCTTGAAGCGCTGGAACTCCATGTACGGGTAGAGGTGGGGGTTGGCGTAGTTCAGGTGGACGACAAAGCCGACGTAGACCTGATTGTTCTCAAGGTGATAGATGAAGCTGCCGCCCCCGGCGTTCTTGCCGAGCGGCCAGCCCATGGTGTGGGTGACCGTGCCCTCGCGGTGCTTGGCGGGGTCGATTTCCCAGATTTCCTTCATGCCGAGGCCGAATTTCTGCGGGCAGTGGCCTTTCGACAGCTGGTACTTCTCGATGACTTCCTTCGACAGGCTCCCACGCACGCCTTCCGACAGGAAGACATACTTGCCGCGCAGCTCCATCCCCGGTTCGTAGGACGGCCCCGGCTCACGGGTCTCGGGGTCGCGTCCGAACTCGCCGGCCACCACGCCGACAACCGTGTCGCCTTCGTAGACAAGCTCGCTGCAGGCCATGCCGGGGAAGATTTCGACGCCAAGGCCCTCAGCCACACCTGCCATCCAGCGGCAGACGTTGGCCATCGAGACGATGTAGTTGCCGTGGTTCGACATGAACGGCGGCATGGGCCAGTTCGGGATGCGGACCTTGCCGGCGGGGCCGAGGAGGTAGAAGTTGTCCTCTTTCACCGGCGTCTTGATCGGCGCGTCCATGTTGCGCCAGTCGGGCAGCAGGGCATCCAGGCCCGAAGGATCAAGGACCGCGCCCGAAAGGATATGGGCGCCGACTTCCGAGCCCTTCTCAAGCACCACCACCGATCGTTCGGGATCCAGCTGCTTCAGCCTGATCGCGGCGGAAAGGCCCGCGGGGCCTGCGCCCACGATCACGACATCATAGTCCATCTTCTCACGCTGGATCGCGGTCATCGCTTGTCCTTCCCCCTGGGGCGGATCGGGCCCGCCCTGACTTGCTGGCCTTATGCGGCATTCCTGTTGCCGCAGGACGCGGCAGAGGTCAACCGTGACGCAACATCATCACCAGCTGGCCAGCCCCGCGAAGGACGATCTGTCTTCCAGACGACGGACCGTCGCCTGCGCGCGGCATGCCCCTTGCAATTGCGGGCTCCTTCGGGTGAGGTGGCTGCAAGACAAGTCCGAAGTCATGGGCCGGAACCCGGTCCGTGACTTCTTCTTTTGATGTGGAAGGCCTATGGACAAGATTCCGATGACCCGGCGCGGCTTCGACGCGCTGGATAACGAGTTGAAGCAGCTGAAGACGGTCGACCGTCCGGCGATCATCCGTGATATCGCCGAGGCGCGCGAGCATGGCGACCTGTCCGAGAACGCCGAGTATCACGCGGCGCGGGAAAAGCAGGGCTTCATCGAAGGCCGCATCAAAGAGCTTGAGGGCATCCTGTCCAAGGCCGATGTCATTGACCCGACGCGTTTTTCCGGACCCATCAAGTTCGGCGCGACCGTGACGCTGGCGGACGAGGACAACGGCGACGAGAAGACCTATCAGATCGTCGGCGAGACCGAAGCCGACATCGAAAACGGGCTTCTGAACATGCGCTCGCCCCTGGCCCGTGCGCTGATCGGGAAGGACGAAGGCGACAGCGTCGAAGTGAAGACCCCGGGCGGGACCCGGTCCTACGAAATCCTGTCGATCCGCTACACCTGATCAGGGGACGCCCTGGTGAAACCAGTCAAGGACATGCCCAGCAAGGAAAGCAGTCTCGGCTCCGGTCCTTTGGCCCAGCTGAACGATACCCCGCGCCGCGGGATCGAGATCGGCGGCATTGCGCTAAGCCTGATCTGGGTGCTGCTGATCCTGGTCTATGTCCTGATCTCTCCGCCCGGCAGCGAGACCCGGACGCTGGGGCTGGTCATGACTGTGCTCATGGTCTTTCTGCCCATCGCGCTGATCTGGGCGGTGGTGATCACCCTTCGGTCGATCCGCGAGCTTCGGGCCGAGGCGGGACGGCTGCAGGCAGCGGTTGATGCCATGCGGTCAAGCTATGTGCAGACGCAGCTGCAGATTCAGTCGCAGCCCTCGGGTCTGAAGTCCTCGGTCGAGAAGAAGATCGACGAGATCGCCCATTCGACGAAACACGCCGAGACTGTGCTTGCGACCTTTACCTCGCGCCGCGATAGCTCGCTTTCTGTTCCGTCCGCGGACCGAAAGGCGGCGCTGGCCGCACCTTACGCCGAGCCCGCCGCGGAACAGCCCGCGCTTGCGCTTGGCACCCCGACCGAGGACTTTCGTCCGCCGCTTTCGGTTTCCGACTTCATCCGGGCGCTGCAATTCCCCGAAACGCCCGAAGACAAGGAAGGCTTCCGTGCCCTTCGGCTTGCGTTGGAGGACCGCACATCAGCCAAGCTGATCCGCGCCGCGCAGGATGTGCTGACGCTTCTCAGCCAGGACGGCATCTACATGGACGACCTGCAGCCCGACCTGTGCCACCCCGAAGTCTGGCGCCGCTTTGCCGGGGGCGAGCGTGGCCGGTCGATTGCCGCCCTGGGCGGGATCCGCGACCGCACGTCGCTGGCGCTGACCGCCTCGCGGATGAAATCCGACCCCGTCTTCCGCGACGCCGCCCACCATTTCCTGCGCAGCTTCGACAAGACCGTCGCCGCCTTCGAGCCGAACGCCACCGATGCCGAGCTGGCCGAGCTGGCCGACACCCGCACCGCGCGGGCCTTCATGCTGTTCGGCCGGGTCACCGGTACTTTCGACTGAAGGGTGTGAAGGACGTTCTTTTCGCCAGCTGTCGCCTTGCTGGAACGTCTTTCCTATTTGAGGGTTGAGGAATGCAAAGGGATGAAACTCTGTTCCGTTTCGCCTAAGTTCACCGCAGACAGGATTCCAACCACCCGAGGTTACCATGGCCATCCGCATCAACGACGTAGCCCCCGACTTCACCGCTGAAAGCACCGCCGGCACGATCCACTTCCACGAGTGGCTGGGCGACAGCTACGGCATCATCTTCAGCCACCCGCGTGACTTTACCCCCGTCTGCACGACCGAATTCGCCGCAGTGGCCCAGCTTGCGGCGGAATGGGCCAAACGGAAGACCAAGGTCATCGGGGTGTCGGTGGACAGCGTCGCCGATCACGGCAAGTGGAAGCGCGACATCGAGGCGTTCGGCGGCGCTCCGGCAGATTTCCCGATCATCGACGACACCAGCCTGACGGTCGCCAAGGCCTATGACATGCTTCCGGCCGACTACTACCTGCCGACCGAGGGCCGCACCCCGGCCAACTCGGCGACCGTCCGGACGGTCTACATCGTCGGGCCGGACAAGAAGATCCGCCTGTCGATGACCTACCCGATGTCCATCGGCCGGAACTTCGCGGAAATCCTCCGCGCGCTGGATGCGGTGCAGAAGACCGACGGCGTGCCGCTGGCCACCCCCGCGAACTGGGTGCCGGGGCAGGACGTGATCGTCGCTTTGGCGCTGAACAATGACCAGGCGAAGGAGCGGTTTGGCGAGCTGGACATCAAGCTGCCCTATCTGCGGTTCGCTAAGTCGCCTGCTTGAACTGGACGGGATGTCCCACGGTGGGACATCCCGGACATAGACGCAAGATCAACAGGTTAGGTGACCGTTTACCTTTCGGTAAGGAGTGGCCGGACGGTGCCGCGGCGTCGGCTCACATTTTCAACAGATCAAGAAGCGGATCGAAAGCATAGAGAGCGGCGCGCCGTCCAGAGGCGGGCGAGAGTGTGCGGAGCAGTCGTGCTTCGACAAGGCGACGGGACAGGGCGCGGGCGGTGGTCGCGGGAATGCCTGAGCGGTCGACGAAAAGGTCATTGTAGAACACGGGCTTCGCAAAGACGAAGTCCAGCGCCTTGTCGTGGTATTGTGAGTTCAGAAGTGTGCGGAAACGCTCTCGCATCAGGGCGTAAAGGTCGAGGATTTCGCCTGCGGTCCGGATGTTGAGTTGGGCCTGCTCGTGCAGTGCTGTCAGGAAGAACACGATCCAGCCGGACCAGTCCCCATCGGCAGAGACGGCCCGCATGCGTTCAACATAGTCGGCCTTGTGGTCTTCGAAGTAGCCGGACACGAAGAAGTTGGGGCTGTGCAAAAGACGGAAGCGCCAGAGCATGAGGGTGATGAGCATCCGTCCAATGCGGCCATTGCCATCGGCGAACGGGTGGAGCGCCTCGAATTCGACATGCGCTAGGGCGACCCGAAGCAAGGGAAGGTCTGGGCCGTGTTCGATGTAGGCGACCAGACGCTGCATGGCTGGAGCAAGCTGTTCGGGCGAGATCGGGATGAAACGCACAACGCCTCCGCGTCCGTCGCCTATGTAGTTCTGTTCGTTCTTGTACGAGCCAGGCCGTTTGGCGGCGCCCCGACCGAAGGCCAGCAGGGTTTGGTGAGCGCTGCGGATGAGGTGTTCGGAGAGCGGTTGGCCTGCGGCCAGCGCATCCTGCGCGCCACGCAAGGCTCGGGAATACAGATAGGTTTCCACATCGTCATTGCGGGCTTCGGCATAGGGATCGCCAGAGCGGGCGTCCTCTTCGGCCTCAAGCCGGTAGAGGTCTTCTATCGTGGAGAAGGTGCCTTCCATTCGCGACGAAGAGATCGCGTCCTGGCGCTTGAGCGGGGCGAGAAGCAAGTCTGCGTTCACCATGCCGGACATCTTGGCGTCATAGTGGGCAAGTGAGGCAGAGGCCTCGGCTACGGCAGGCAGGATTCTTGCGTAGTCCAGCGTTCCGGGTGGGAAGGCGTTTGTGTGGTAGGAAACGGCCTGGCTGAGGTCGAGCGGTTTGACGGCCATATTGCGCCCTTTTCTGCCATCTAACGGGATTGATGACAGGCTACCGATGGCAAATCAGTTTGACAACGGAATTCATGTCGATTCTGCCGTCAAGCTGCTTTGATGGCAGTCGATGCCCGTCAAAGGCGATTGGCAACCGGATTCCGCGCGATATTGCCATCAAAAAAGCCCCGGCGTTTCCACCGGGGCCTTTGTTACATCGGATGGAAAGCTCAGCTTTCGGCCGCTTCTTCTTTCTTCTCGGTGATTTCCTCACCGGTCTCCTGGTCGACCATCTTCATGCCAAGGCGCACCTTGCCGCGGTCGTCGAAGCCCAGGAGCTTGACCTTGACCTCCTGGCCTTCCTTCAGAAGCTCGTTCGGGTGGTTCAACCGCTTGTTGGCGATCTGGGAGACGTGCACCAGACCATCGCGCTTGCCGAAGAAGTTCACGAAGGCGCCGAAGTCGACCAGTTTCACCACCTTGCCGGTGTAGACCTGGCCCTCTTCGGGTTCCGCCACGATCGACCAGATCATGTCATAGGCGCGCTTGATGGCCTTCTGGTCGTTCGAGGCGATCTTGATCACGCCGTCGTCGTTGATGTCGACCTTCGCTCCGCTCGTTTCCACGATCTCGCGGATGACTTTGCCGCCCGAGCCGATCACTTCGCGGATCTTGTCGGTCGGGATACTCATCGTTTCGATCTTCGGGGCGTATTCGCTGAACGCCTGGGCCGAGGTCAGCGCCTTGGCCATTTCGCCGAGGATGTGAATCCGGCCGTCTTTCGCCTGCGCCAGCGCCTGCTTCATGATCTCGGGCGTGATGCCTGCGATCTTGATGTCCATCTGCAGGCTGGTGATGCCCGCTTCGGTTCCGGCAACCTTGAAGTCCATGTCGCCGAGGTGATCCTCGTCGCCAAGGATGTCGGTCAGCACGGCCCATTTGCCGTCATCTTCCAGGATCAGGCCCATGGCGACACCAGCCACCGGAGCCTTCAGCGGAACGCCTGCGTCCATCATGGACAAGGACCCGCCGCAGACCGACGCCATCGAGGACGAACCGTTCGATTCGGTGATCTCGGACACGACGCGGATCGTGTAGGGGAAGTCGGTCGGAGCTGGCAGAACCGCCTGCAGCGCGCGCCAGGCGAGCTTGCCGTGGCCGATTTCGCGGCGGCCTGGGCTGCCCACGCGGCCAACTTCACCCACCGAATAGGGAGGGAAGTTGTAGTGCAGCATGAAGTTCGACCGGTAGTTGCCGTTCAGCGCATCGATGATCTGCTCATCTTCGCCGGTGCCGAGCGTGGTCACGACAAGGCCCTGCGTCTCACCACGGGTGAACAAAGCCGAGCCGTGGGTCCGTGGCAGGATGCCGGTTTCGCAGACGATCGGGCGGACGGTCTTGGTGTCGCGCCCGTCGATGCGGGTGCCGTTCTTCACGACGTCGCCGCGCAGAACCGCCGATTCCAGCTGCTTGATCGCTGGGTAGAGGTTCGGATCGGCTTGATCTTCTTCCGACATCTTGGCGGTGATCGCTGCAACGGCGGCTTCGATCGCGGTGGTACGTTCCTGCTTGTCGCGGAGCGCGAAGGCACCGCGCATCAGCGCCTCACCGGCCTTTTTCACCTTGCCATAAAGCGCCGAGAAATCGGGAGGGGTGAAATCGTAGGGGTCCTTGGCCGAGTCTTCGGCAAACGCCATGATCAGGTCGATCACCGGCTGCATCTGCTGGTGGCCGAAGACGACGGCACCGAGCATTTCCTCTTCGGTCAGCTCGTAGGCTTCCGATTCGACCATCATCACGGCGTCTTTGGTGCCCGCGATGACAAGATCAAGCCGCTGCTCGGGCTTCATGCGCAGCTGCGTCATGTCGTCCATCGCCGGGTTCAGGACGTACTGGCCATCGACGAAACCAACGCGAGCGGCGCCGATCGGGCCCATGAACGGAACGCCCGACACGGTCAGCGCGGCCGAGGCGGCGATCATCGCGACGAT
>NZ_JBOFBI010000298.1:0-23033 GCF_051645465.1 Tabrizicola sp.
CGCACACAAGGAAAACGATACCAACTGGGCGATCCCGAACGAGATCGAGATCCTTCTTGTCCACATCCTGCCCCCGCCGGAACTGGACGCCGAACTGGAGAGCGCCTTCGCGACGGCGTCGCGCATCGCCGTGCCCTCACGCGAGGGGCTGAAGAGACGCGCCGAAGCGGCGGTCGGGCCTGACGACAAGCGGGCCGTCCTTGCCACGCTCTTGCGCGATACGCACACCCGGTTTGCCGCCCGCCGGTCGGAACGGGTGGCGCGGCAGATCGTGGCCCGGCGTTTGGCGCGGCTCGGGTTGGGGCTGACCCTGGCCATCGTTGCGGTGCTGGTGATCCTTGGCTACGGGGTCGAGATCTCCGAGGATACGGAACTTGGCTATCACCTTCTGGCCAAGTACAACCTTTGCGTCACCACCTTCTTCGGCTTTCTCGGGGCCTATCTCTCGCGCCTCATCGCGTTTCAGAACGGTGCGGGGCGGCTGTCCTTCGATGACCTGGAAAACGGCTATGCCTGGCACTTCCTGCTGGTGCGGCTTCTGGTGGGCGGCCTTTCTGCGCTGGTGCTCTACTTTGTGATCGCCGGTCGGCTGATCGGCGGCGAGTTGTTCCCCGAACCCAGCGCCGAAGTGACCGGCGGCTTCGGCGCGCTCTGGCAGGCGTTCGAGGACGAAAGCTACACCGGCCCGACGGCCAACTTTGCCAAGCTTATCATCTGGTGCTTCATCGCAGGCTTTTCGGAGCGGTTCCTGCCCGATCGGCTTTCGGCGCTTGAAGCGAAGGCGCAGGGCTGACGCCTAGCCCTTCTTCGGTCCGCCGGGACGCGGGCCGGGGCGGGTGGGAGTGGTGCGTGGCTTCGCGGTCCGTGAACTTGCCGGGCGATCGGTGGCCTTCCGCGCGGGCGGGCGGGTTGCCTTCTGCCAGGCCTCGGAGAGCTGTTGCAGCCCTTCTCCCGGCTTCAGCTTCGGCTGCGCGGCCTTTGCCGCGGGCTTCGCGGTCGGTTTTGCCTCTGGCTTGCGAGCTGTTCCGGAGGGCGCGGGGGCGTCGCCCTCGGAAAGACCCAGCTGCTCGCGCAGGATGCGGGGCTTTACTTCTTCGACGTCGCCCGGCTTCAACTCGTTCAGCCGGAAGGGGCCGTAGGACACGCGGATCAGCCTGTTTACCGTCAGGCCGATATGGGTCATGGCCCGCCGGATCTCGCGGTTCTTCCCCTCGCGGAGGCCCACGGTCAGCCAGGCATTCGCGCCCTGGTGGCGGTCGAGCTTGACGTCCATGCCAAGGAACCTTTCGCCGTCGACTGTCACGCCCTTGCGCAGGGGTTCGAGGGTGGGGTCGGTCGGGTTCCCTTTGACCCGCACCCGGTACTTGCGGAGCCAGCCGGTCGAGGGAAGTTCGAGGCGGCGCTTGAGCTCGCCGTCGTTGGTGAGAAGGAGGAGGCCTTCGGAGTTGAGGTCGAGCCTGCCGATCGACATCACCCGCGGCAGGTCTTCGGGCAGATGGTCGAAGATCGTGTCGCGGCCCTTTTCGTCCGAGGCCGAGGTCACCAGGCCCTCGGGCTTGTAGTAGAGCCAGAGGCGCGGGGGTTCGGGGGCGCCGACGGGCTCGCCCCGGACGGTGATCTTGTCTTTGGCGGTCACGTTCAGGGCGGGCGAGGTGATGACCTTGCCGTTGACCTTGACCTCACCGAGTTCGATCAGGCGTTCGGCCTCGCGGCGGGACGCGATGCCGGCGCGGGACAGGACCTTGGCGATCCGTTCGCCTTCGGGGGTGTCGTCGGCCTTGGCGGGGGCTTTGGGCTTTTCTTTTCCGGTCATGGTCTGCATCCTTCGCCGCGGGGTGTGCGACCAACCCCGGGGGTTTTCCACCCCCGGACCCCCGAGGATATTTGAGCAAAGATGAAAGAGCAACGCGAAGGGTTCCGGTCGTTCATGGCGGCGGCGCTGGAGGAGGCGCGGGCGGCGGCTTTGCGGGGGGAGGTTCCGGTGGGGGCGGTGATCGTCGCGGGGGGCGAGATCGTGGCGCGGGCGGGGAACCGGACGCGGGAGCTGGTTGATCCGACGGCCCATGCGGAGGTGCTGGCGATCCGGGAGGCTTGCAGGCTGGCGGGGTCGGAGCGGCTGGCGGGGCACGATCTTTACGTGACGCTGGAGCCCTGTCCGATGTGTGCGGCGGCGATCTCGGCGGCGCGGGTGGCGCGGCTTTACTATGGGGCGGCGGACCCGAAGTCGGGGGGGGTCGCGGTCGGGGCTCGGGTCTTCAGCCACCCCCAGTGCCATCATGTGCCCGAGGTCTATGACGGGATCGGGGCGGGGGAGGCGGAGGAGCTGCTGAAGGGGTTCTTTGCGGAGAAGCGGGGGTGAGTGGGCACGGTGCCCATAATTTTAAACAATTGATATTAAACGATTTAGAGCGCGCCCGTTAACGTCTTGGTAACTTCTGCCGGCTCCCAACGGACGGTGCAATCGGCAACTTCAACCGCCCAGCATTTCGGCGGTCAGGCGGCCCTTGAGACCGGCAAGGGACGGAAGCCAGAGCTGTGCCTCGTCCGGCAGGGCGGGGTCGGTCAGGATTTCGGTCACGGCGTCTGACTCCAGAAGCGGCGACAGCCACGCGGCGAGATCGGCGGCGGCTTCGCGGCGGTATTGGGCGAGCGCCCAAAGCTCCAGCCGTCCGTCGCGTTGCGAGCGGGCCATGTCGACCAGAAAGCCGATCAGCGCCCCGCGACCGATGTCGGGCCGGGCGAAGAGATCGTCGAGCGGCCCGGTGACAGCCGCGACCGGCCAGCCGCCGACAACCAGAATCTCGACCAGCATCCAGGGCGTTTCGACCGCGTCGACATCCATGACCTGCAGGGCAGCGAAATGGTGGAGGAGGGCATGCGCGTACTGGTCCATCAGAAGCACCATCGCGGGGGGCGGAAAACCCGGATGGATGCCGCGCCCATCGCCGAAGCGCTTGAGGTCAGCGCGGACCGAGTTGTAGTCGACCTCGATGTCCTGGGCGATGAGGTCGAGGTAGCGCGGCAGGAGGGCCAGGAGATCGTCGGGGTCCGTCGGATCGCCATGCGCCGAGTTGCTGTATTCCTGGATCAGCGCGGACGAGAGGTCGCGGACGGGGGTGGCGACGATCTCGGCGAGCGTTTCCCGCGTCATGCAGCACGGGCAATGACAGACCATCAGCGTCGGCGGCACCCGGTCTGGCGCAAGGCGATAAAGCGCTTCGACTGTGGCGAAGAGATCTTGGCGGAACGGAGTATCGGGCAGGGTCAAATCTGGATCGGCTCCATGACCTCGGGCTCGATGACTTCTATCCCGGGGGGCAGGCCTGCGCGCAAGGGGCCTGCGTCCTGCGCGAGGATCGGGAAGGTCTTGTAGTGACAGGGGATGATCCAGCGGAAGTTGAACCATTTCCGCGCCGCCCAGGCCGCGCGGGCCATGTCCATGGTGTAATGCCCCCCGCAGGAGAGGATGCCGATGTCGGGGTGGTGGTATTCGGCCATCCAGGCCATGTCGGCCATGATGTCGGTATCGCCCGAGACATAGATCGTGTGGCCTTCACCCGCGATCATGAAGCCTGCAGCGGACCCGGCAGGCAGGAGCGGGCCGCCGAGATAGTCGATGCTGGCGGAATGGCTGGCGTTGACCATCGTGACCTTCGCGCCGCCAAGGGTCAGCGTGCCGCCCTTGCCGAAGCCGACCGTCTCGGCAAGGTCGCCTGCGTTCATCCATTCGGAAACTTCATGCACGCAGTGGACCTTGATCCCGAGCTTCTTCGCGATCCGCGCTGCATCGGCGGCGTGGTCGCCGTGGGCATGGGTCAGAAGCACATGCGTGGCCCCCTGGATCGCCTGATCTTCGGCCATTGCCGGGAACATCGGGTTGCCGGTCAGCCAGGGATCGACCAGGAGGACGGCCTCTTCGATTTCGATCCGAAAGCCGGAATGGCCAAGCCAGGTGATCTGCATCGCGTGCTCCTTTGCCCTATGTTTGCGACAGAGCATTTAGAAACGACGGACGGATGACAACGATGTGGAACGCCATCGACGGCTACTGTGAGCGGACCTCTGCCGCCTATTGGGCAGAGCCGGTCAATGCGATGACAAATCTGGCGTTTCTGGTGGCGGCCGTGGTCATGTGGCGGCGGACGGAAGGGCTGCCGCTTGGCCGGGCGATGTGCGGTGTGCTGGCCGCGATCGGGGTGGGGTCGTACCTTTTTCACACCCACGCCAACGGGTTTACGGCGACGATGGATGTGACGCCGATCCTGGTCTTCATCCTGCTTTACCTTTTTGCGGCGACGCGGGATTTCCTGGGTCTGGGCAAGTGGTGGCCCTGGGTCGCGGTGGTTGCCTTCTTTCCTTATGCCGCGCTGACGGTGCCGGTTTTTTCGGCGCTTTTGCCGCTGGGGTCATCGGCCGGCTATGCGCCGATCCCGGTTCTGATTCTGGGTTATGCCGCCCTGCTTTGGCGCCGGGCGCCCGAGACGGCGCGGGGCATGGCGGTGGGGGCGGCGATTCTGGTGGTGAGCCTCACTTTCCGCACTTTGGATGAGCCGTTGTGCGGCACGATTCCGATGGGGACGCACTTCCTGTGGCACATCCTGAACGGGCTGATGCTGGGTTGGATGATCGAGGTCTATCGCCGCCACAGGTTTGCAGCGGGTGGCCTTGCCGGCTGACCCGCGGGGCGCTTGTGTGTCCTGTGGGCCGCACGGCTGTCTTGGTGTTGCGGTGAAAACTGCCGTAGGGGAAGTTTACGGTTTTCTTGGACGCCGATCTCGTGTATCGAAGACCTGCCTGTAACCACGAAAGGGGGGCACGACATGATGTATGCAATCGTCCTACCCTGCCGAGACGGAATTGTCCGTATCGGAGTGGGTTCAGCCTGGGCCAATCACAAAAGCTGACGCTGGACTGACAGAGCCGCCATGGCACGATCCGCAAGGGTCGGGCTTTCCCTAAACCTTCAACGCAACTGGCTCGACCTTGGCAGACCATCGGTCTGCAATGCCGCGCCTTCCATTAGTCCCAAGCGAGGGGACCGGTAGCCTTTAGCGGCGCCGGTCTGGTGCATCCATGAACGCGATACTGAACGAAAACAGTTCCCCCCTGAACCACGCCGTGGAGAGGCTGATCGCCGAACACGGGTTTCGCGCCGTAACGGGCGCATTGATGGTGCGGCTTGTGCAGCGCCCGCGTGCAGTTGGCCTGCCGAAGGCCGGGCTTCTGAACGACCACCTGCGGCGTGACATCGGCTTGCCGCCGGTCTTGCAGAGCCCGGTGCCGCCGTTTCCGCGGCTGCCGTAAGGGCCGCACGGTCCCGCCCCCTTTTCTTCGGGGCGGGGCCGGGATGCGCACGGCTTGCGGCCTATCGCATCGCCCGTTAAATGAGGCGAAACCATCGGAGGGCTCATGGCCATTGACATCGACACTGCCCGCAAGGTGGCAAAGCTCGCGCGTATCCGGGTGGAGGAGGCCGACCTTCCGAAGCTTGCCGGGCAGCTTTCGGGCATCCTTGGTTTCATGGAGCAGCTGAACGAGGTCGATGTCACGGGCGTGGAGCCGATGACGTCGGTCACTCCTATGCGGCTGAAGCGGCGGGTGGATGAGGTGACGGACGGGAACATCCAGGCGCAGGTGCTGAAGAATGCTCCGGACGCGCGCGAGGGGTTCTTTGCGGTGCCGAAGGTGGTGGAATGAGCGCGAACTCCTGGACCATCGCGGCGGCGCGGGATGCGCTGCGGAAGGGTGAGATTTCGGCGGTCGATCTGACGATGTCGTGCCTGACGGCGATCGATGCGGGCGATGCGCTGAACGCTTTTGTTTGGAAGACGCCGGAGATCGCGCTGGAGCAGGCGCGGGCGGCGGATGCTCGGCTGGCCTCGGGCGATGCGCCGGGGATGTGCGGGATCCCGCTGGGGATCAAGGATCTGTTCTGCACCAAGGGGGTGCCGTCGCAGGCGGCGTCGAACATCCTGAAGGGGTTCAAGCCGGAATACGAATCAACCGTGACCTCGAAGCTTTTCGGGGCGGGGGCGGTGATGCTGGGCAAGCTCAACATGGATGAGTTTGCGATGGGGTCGTCGAACGAGACCTCGGCTTATGGCAATGTGGTGAGCCCCTGGAAGGTGGACGACCGGATGCTGACGCCGGGCGGGTCGTCGGGCGGGTCGGCGGCGGCGGTGGCGGCGGACCTCTGCCTTGCGGCGACCGGGACGGATACTGGCGGGTCGATCCGGCAGCCTGCGGCGTTTACCGGGATCGTGGGGATCAAGCCGACCTATGGGCGGGTTTCTCGGTGGGGGATCGTGGCGTTTGCGTCGTCGCTGGATCAGGCGGGGCCGACGACGAAGTCGGTCCGCGATGCGGCGATCATGCTGGGGGCGATGGCGGGGCATGATCCGAAGGATTCGACCAGCGCGGACATTCCGGTGCCGGATTTCGAGGGGGCTTTGACTGGCGACACAAGGGGCAAGGTCATCGGTATCCCGAAGGAATACCGGATGGACGGGATGCCCGCGGAGATCGAGGCGCTTTGGGCGCGCGGGATCGAGATGATGAAGGATGCAGGCGCTATTGTGCGGGACATCAGCCTGCCGCATACCAAATATGCCCTTCCGGCCTATTATGTGATCGCTCCGGCGGAGGCGTCGTCGAACCTCGCGCGGTATGATGGGGTGCGCTATGGGCACCGCGCGAAGCTGGCGCAGGGTGATGGCATCACCGAGATGTATGAGAAGACCCGGGCCGAGGGCTTTGGGCCGGAAGTGCAGCGGCGGATCATGATCGGGACCTATGTTCTGTCCGCCGGGTTCTATGACGCCTACTACAACCGTGCCCGCAAGGTACGTGCGCTGATCAAGCGGGACTTCGAGAACGTCTTTGCGGAGGGCGTGGATGCGATCCTCACTCCCGCTACGCCGTCGGCTGCTTTCGGGCTTGGCGAGATGTCGGATGCCGATCCGATCCAGATGTATCTGAACGACGTTTTCACCGTCACGGTGAACCTTGCGGGGCTGCCCGGCATCTCGGTTCCGGTGGGGCTGGACGCGCAGGGGCTGCCCCTGGGGCTGCAGCTGATCGGCAGACCGTGGGAAGAAGCACCGTTGCTGAATTACGCACATGTGTTGGAATCGCGCGCGGGCTTTGTGGCCAAAGCGGAAAAATGGTGGTAATTGGCGCAAAACAACGCGTCTCGAGGCACGAATGAGCCGTACTACCCTTGGTCCCGCCGCTGGCGCAGCTCTTGCCGCGCTTCTGTTGGCCGCCTGCACGCCGACGACCCCGGACACTACTGGGGCTGGCGTCGGCTTCCAGGACTATAACAGCTATATCCGCGGTGCGGGTCCGGCACCTGCGGGCGCGCCCGTGACTGTGGTGCCGCCCGGTGGTGGGTTCGATCCGGCCGCTGCCGCTGCCGCCATCGACCGCGCCGAAGGTGGATCGACGGTGCCGCCCGCTGGCACGACCGCTCCAGTGGTTGTGCCGACCGACAGCTCGGAACGTCCGCGGGGCGGGGCTCCGGCCGGGATAAAGGAAGAGTCCGGCGAGATGGTGCGGAGCAACACCGGCATCTCGGACGAGCAGGATTTCGCGGCCGTCTCGGCGCGCGAGACGATTGAAAGCGACGCCGAGCGCATCGCACGGAACCGCGCGGAATATGTCGTGGTCCAACCCAAGGACCTGCCGCAGCGGCCCGGCGATACCGGGCCTAACATCGTGGAATTCGCGCTGGCGACCAGCCATGCACCGGGCGTGCAGATGTACAAGCGCAGCGGCATCGGTGGCCGCAGTTCGGGCTGCGGCAAGTTCGCCTCGCCCGACCAGGCACAGCAGGAGTTCCTGGCCAAGGGCGGGCCGGAGCGCGACCGGATGGGCGTTGACCCGGACGGCGACGGTTTTGCCTGCAGCTGGGACCCGCGGCCCTTCCGTACCGCCTTGCAGTGAGCCTGACGCACCCTTCGCCGAACTTCGGAGAACGGCGGGGCAGGGGGCGGGTGGAGCTTGTCGTCCTGCACTACACCGCCATGCGCACCTGTGTCGAGGCACTGGACCGGCTTTGTGACCCCGGGGCCGAGGTGTCGGCGCATTACCTGATCGATCGGGACGGCACGGTTCTGTCGCTTGTCGACGAAGCAGTCCGGGCCTGGCATGCGGGCACCGGCAGTTGGGCCGGGGAGGGCGACGTCAACTCGCGCTCGATCGGGATCGAACTGGTGAACACCGGGTCCGAGCCTTTTGCCGAGCGCCAGATGACGGCGCTGGAGAAGTTGCTTTCAGATGTGCTGGGCCGCCACGACCTGCCCCCGCAGGCGGTAATCGCGCATTCCGACATGGCGCCGGACCGCAAGGGCGATCCAGGCCCGCGGTTTGACTGGCTGCGGCTTGCGGTGCAGGGCCTGTCTGTCTGGCCTTTGGCCGTTCGTCCCGGAGACTTTGCCAGGGATTTGCGGTCCTTTGGCTATCCCGACGCATTACCGGATGTGCTGCTGAATGCCTTTCGTCTGCGCTTCCGGCCCTGGGCCAAGGGTGCATTGGACGACATCGACCGCGCGCTTGCAGCCGACCTTGCCGCACGCTTTCCGGTTGACGGCAGGCCGCCGCACGCCTAACTCCAACCCGCGCGGAGGGCTGGATGGCCGCGGGGGCAACCCCGAGGAAAGTCCGGACTCCCGTTGGCAAGGGTGCCGGGTAACGCCCGGCGGGGGTAACCCCAGGGAAAGCGCCACAGAGAAGAGACTTCCCCTGTTCGCAGGGGTAACGGTGAAACGGTGGGGTAAGAGCCCACCGCGGACTTGGCGACAAGGACGGCACGGCAAGCCCCACCCGGAGCAATGCCAAATAGGGGCCTCGCGGCAGGACTGGTCGGGAAACCGATACCGCTCGCCAGGGACGCCAACGCCCGAGAGGCCCGGGTTGGCAGCTTGACCGCCGTGGCGACACGGTTGGCAGAGGAATGGTCATCCAGAGGGGCAACCCTTGGACAAAATCCGGCTTACAGGCTCTCCGCGCATCCCTTCGGCCATTGCCGGTCTTTACGGACTGTGGTTCCTTGCACCGGGAAAAGCCACAGGGCGGCAATGATGGCGAAACCGAAGAAAGTCATCGTGGCCTGCATGCGCAACGAGGCTCTGTTCCTGGTGGAGTGGCTTGCGCATCACCTGGCGATGGGGTTCGACCGCATCGTCGTTTACACCAACGACTGCGAAGACGGGACGGATGTTCTGCTGGATCTTCTGTCCCAGACGCCCTGGATCGAGCATTTCGACAACCCCGGCCCCTATGACATGGGCGGCACGATCCAGCGGCATGCCCTGCATCTAGCCTTCCAGCTGCCACATGTGCGTGGTGCTGACTGGGCGATGCACATCGATGCCGACGAATACCTTAACGTGACGATTGGCAAGCGGAGCGTCGACGATCTTGCGGCGCTTTACCCCGATGCCGATGCCATTGCGATCATGTGGCGCCATTTCGGGTCGTCCGGAAAAAAGACCTGGGAGGGTGGGTCGATCATCGAAAGCTTCACCCGTTGCGAGGACAAGCTGCCGGACGTGGCGGCCGGCCAGCTTGCGAATTTCAAGACCTTGTTCCGGCCCCGCCGGTTCCGCGCAATGTCGATACACTCGCCGAAGTACCCTCGGCGGGGTGTCGTGCCGGTCGTGGTGAACACGGCTGGCGTCGAGATGCCGGTGGAGAAGATCAAGATGCGCCGGGGGTCGGGTTATGCTGTCGGTCCCCATCAGGTGACCTGGGCAAACGCATGTCTGCATCATCACCATGTGAAGTCGGACGACCTGCACCGGATGAAACATGCACGCGGCGACGCGAACGGGCGCAACAACGCAAAGCGCAGGATCGGCAGTGAGTTTCATGCCTATGCGGATCGTAATGAGGCGGTTTCGACGTCCATGTTGGGGCTGCGTCGTCGGGTGCGGCGCTGGGAGGCCCGGCTTCGCGCGATTCCCGGCGTGATCGAGGCGGAAGCAGCGGCATGGTCATGGTTCCGCGCGAGATTTCCGGTGGAAGCAGGCGAAGAACACGAGCCTGGACTGCAGCCCCAATCGCTTGACAGATCATCGCTTCCCCGACCGGCCTAGCGAGCGGTTCCGCCCGGCACATCGGAACCGCCTCTTCGGTCGCTTTGCTGTTGACTCTGCCGGGCGCGCGGCTAAAAGGCGGGCTTCAAGGATTTCACCGGGGGATGCTTTTCCCTCGATGCAGGAGATACGACCATGGCGAAGCCCGCCACCATCAAGATCCGCCTGAACTCGACCGCGGGCACCGGCCACTTCTACGTGACCAAGAAGAACGCCCGCACGATGACCGAAAAGATGGTCGTCAAGAAGTATGATCCCGTGAAGCGGGAGCATGTGGAATACAAGGAAGGCAAGATCAAGTAAGATCGCCGCCTTCCGTCTGACCGCAAGGCCGCACCTTAGGGGCGCGGCCTTTTGCTTTGGAGCTGGCGATGCAACGGGTGATGATCGTGGGTCAGCCCGGATCGGGCAAAAGCACACTTGCCCGCGAGCTGGGCCAGCGCACCGGGCTGCCGGTCTTTCACATGGATCACATCCACTGGCAGGCAGGCTGGGTCGAACGGCCGAGAGCCGAGAAGATCAGACTGGCCCTGGAGGTCGAGGCGCAGGAGCGCTGGATCTTCGAGGGCGGGCTGTCGGCGACCTACGACAACCGGGTGGCCCGGGCCGATACGCTCATCTGGCTTGATTTGCCGGTGGGGCTTCGGTTCTGGCGGGTGGTGAAGCGGTCGGTGCGGTACTTCGGGCAGACGCGGTCCGATCTGCCCGATGGCTGCGCCGAGCGGCTGGGGCCGGAAACGCTGCCCTTCTGGCGGTACATCTGGCGGACGCGGGCCACGGCGCGGCAGCGGATTCTGCTGCTGCTGGCTTCGGCGCCGCCGCATCTGACCATCGTGCATCTGCGCCGCCGGCGGGAGGTGGCGAGGTTTCTGAACGGGTTGATGCTGCGGTAGCGGGGGCTTGCCATCGATCAACCAGCCGCCGTCGGCAAGCTTTTCGGGGTGGTCGTACAGGCGGAGAGTCCCCTTTCCTTTTTGCCGCCGCGCCCCATGTTTGCGGCATGATTCCGACGCTCTCTCTTCGCAAGGCATCGAAGGACGACCTTTCGGCCGTCGACCGGTTGCTTGCGCGCAGCTATCCGCGGCTTCTGGCTGGGGACTATCCGCCGTCGACCATGGTTCTGGCGGTGCCGCGTCTGACGCGCGCGCGGCCCGAGCTTCTGGCATCGGGGCGCTACTTCCTGGCGGAGGATGCCGAGGGGCGGCTGCTGGCGGTGGGCGGGTGGAGCCGCAGTAATCCAGCCGGGGCGGGAGCGATCGAAGATACCGGCCATGTCCGACATGTGGCAACCGATCCGGCCGCCGTGCGGCAGGGTGTCGGGCGGGCCCTGATGGGCCGGGTCATGCAGGATGCACGCGGGGCGGGGATGGGCTGGCTTGACTGCCTGTCGACCAAGACCGCGGTCCCCTTCTATCAGGCGCTTGGGTTCCGCCCGCTTCACATGGTCGAAGTCCCGCTTGCGCCGGGCATCGTCTTTCCAGCCGTGCGGATGATGGCCGACCTTCGCCGTACCGTCGCCTGAGGTGTTGCCACAAATGAAAAGGGCCGGTCCAAGGACCGGCCCTTTGTCGTTCTGTCTGTCCGCTTATTCCCGATTGCCGAGGAACTGCAGCAGGAACATGAACAGGTTGATGAAGTCGAGATAGAGCGTCAGGGCGCCCATGATTGCCGACTTGGCCAACCATTCCTGATCCATCGCAGCGGCGTGCTGGATGTATTCGTTCTTGATCCGCTGCGTGTCATAGGCGGTCAGACCCGCGAAGATCAGCACGCCGATCACAGAGATCGCGAACGCCAGCGCCGAAGAGGCGAGGAAAATGTTAACGACCATCGCGACCAGAAGGCCGATCAGACCCATCATCAGGAACGTGCCGAGGCCGCTCAGGTCACGCTTGGTGACATAGCCGTAAAGCGACAGGCCCGCGAAGGCGATCGCGGTGATCAGGAAGGTCTGCGCGATCGAGACGCCGGTGAAGACCTTGAAGATCCAGGCCAGCGAAAGGCCCATCACGGCCGCGAAGGCGTAGAAGAAGACCTGTGCGGCGGCAGCCGACATGCGGTTGATCAGCGCGCCGAACGCGAACACCATGGCAAGGGGGGCGAACATCACCACCCAACCAAGGATATTCGGGCGCAGTGTGAGCGGGTCACGGAAGATCGACAGGAGCGCGTCCGACGTGCCGACCGACCATGCAACGCCTGCAGTAACCAACATGGCCACGGACATAAGTCCGTAGACCTTGTTCATATGGGCGCGAAGCCCTTCATCGATCTGCGCGCGGGCGCCTACGCCTACGCTGCGGACCGTGTCAAATTCAGCCATTGAAGCCTCCGATGTTGTCCCTAAGGGCAACGCCGGGGGAACCGGCGCGACCTCATGCACGGAATATTGGGCGGCGCGCCCAGTATTTCAAGCGTTTTGACCTTTGTTCCTGCCCAAAAGTGTAAACTTTTCAGCCGCGCCAGTGCGAAGGGGCGTCCCAATCGGACCGGGCGGCTTCGGCCAGAGCTTCTTCGCGGCTGATGCCGATGTCTTTCAGCAGATGATCTTCAAGCTCTGCCAGGCGGTTCCGCTGGCGCCGCAGGGCTGCGCGGGCGAAAATCGAAGCTATGGACCTGGCAAACGACGGCCGTTCAGCATGGTTGCCGAGAAGGGAAAGTGAGCGCATGGCGGTCTCCAATCATCTGTTTCGGTGATGCCGCATGGGCGTTGCATCATTATTGTTGAAGCATGCGCCATGCTCATGCATAATGAAAACGAATGATTGTGAGCTTCTGGATCAGGATCTGTGATATGCCGCGCAACCTTGACCTTTCCGCCATCCGCTCTTTCGTGACGGTCGCCGACGTAGGCGGCGTGACCCGTGCGGCGGGGTATCTGAACCTGACGCAGTCGGCGGTCTCTATGCAGATCAAGCGGCTGGAGGAGTCGCTGGGCCTGTCGCTTTTCCTGCGGGCCGCCCGCAAACTGGCGCTTTCGCCGGAGGGGGAGCAGCTTGTCTCTTACGGTCGCAGGATGCTGGCGCTGAACGACGAGGCGCTCTCGCTGCTTTCCTCGACCGCCTTTGAAGGGGAAATCCGGCTGGGTGTGCCGCATGACGTGGTCTATCCGGCGATCCCCGGCATCTTGCGGCGGATGGCGCACGCCTACCCGCGGGTCCGGATCAATCTGGTGTCGTCCTTCACTGTCCTGATGAAGCAGGACTTCGCCCGCGGCGGGTTTGACGTGATGCTGACGACGGAAGAAGCGCCGGACCCGGGTGCCGAGGTTCTGTCGTCGCGGGGACTGGTCTGGGTTGGCGCACCGGATGGGAATGCCTGGCAGCGGAGGCCCTTGCGGCTGGGGTTCAAGGACACCTGCATCTTCCGGCCCCGCGCGCAGGCCGCGCTGGAAGCGGCTGGAATCCCCTGGGAGCTTGCGACCGGCGGCGAAAGCGAACAGGCGGTCGAAGCGACTGTGGCGGCTGATCTGGCGGTATCGGTGCGGATGGTGGGCAGCATCCCGGAGGGAATGGCGCCGATAACGGGGGACAACCAGTTGCCAACGGTCGGTGAAATGAAGCTTGGGCTTTACCGCAGCAATCGCCGCAGCGATGAGGCTGTCGATCTTTTGGTGTCGGAGCTGCGCTGCGCCTATGGGGCTTGACCCACGCGAATGACCACTTTGCCGGTGGCCTTGCGGGTCCGCAGGAGCTCCAACCCTTCGGGCAGGGCGTCGAAGCCGAGCGCGTGGTTGACATGCGGCCGGATCAGTCCCTCGGCCCGCCAGCGCAAGAGTTCAGTCATGCTGTCGGAAACGATGCCGGGGGCGTGGGTTTCGTAGCCACCGTACCAGAAGCCGATGACGGTCAGGTTCTTGACGAGCAGTACGTTCGCCGGAACCTGCGGCACCTGGCCCGAGGCGAAGCCGATCGCCAAAAGGCGGCCGTCCGGCCTGGTCGCGCGCAGGGCTTCGTCGAAGGCCGGGCCGCCGACGGCATCATAGACCACGTCCACCCCGCCTTCCGCCCGCAGCGCTTCTTTCAGGCCGGGCGCGTCGCTGTCGATCAGCACATCGGCCCCGGCGGCCTTCGCCACGGCCAGCCGATCCGCCCCCCGCGCCGAGGCGATCACTCTGGCCCCGAGGCGCTTGCCGATCTCGACGGCTGTCAGGCCGACGCCGCCTGCAGCGCCGGTGACCAGAAGCGTCTCACCCGGACGCAACCGTGCCTTGTGTGCGAGGGCAAGATGCGAGGTCCCGTAGGCGATGGGAAAGCCTGCCGCCTCGACAAAGCCCATGCCGTCGGGAATGCGGTTCAGGCGTGACGCCGGCACGGTGATCCGCTCGGCAAGGGCGCCGGCCGTGCAGGTCGCGAGGACCGGGTCGCCGACCGCCACGCCGGAGGTGTTCGGTCCCAGACGCTCGATCACGCCCGAGAACTCCATGCCCGGCACATAAGGCAGTGGCTGCCGGATCTGGTACTTGCCTTCAATCGTAAGCATATCCGCAAAGTTCAGGCCGACTGCTTCGACGCGCACAACGACCTCGCCTTCTGCGGGTATTGGCTCTACAACGTGGGCGAGTCTTGGTGCGGTGTTGGTTTCGGTGACCTGCCAGGCAAGCATTGCAATCTCTCATAAACAGCGTTTGTTTCTTACTACCAGAGGTATAAGCATTTTCACCCCTGTACAGTTTCTTGCAATGCATAGGATCGGAGATTTGCATAATGCGAAGATGGCGCCCGATCTGCCCATAATGCATTGCAAATTGCAACTATCGTTAAAGGCGAGTAGTGTGGCGGTCGGACTCGCCCATGATGCAACCGCTAACAACCCCACCGTGTGTTGTACGGGTGTATAATTGGACATGTACAAATGGACAGGTTTTCGCAGTGCAGAGGTCTTTTGTTCGCAAACTTCGCTGGCGCGCAGTTTTGGCACGAAAATTGCTTATAAATACTCGAGGGGAATGAACACTAGTTCGGAGTCAATAATGAAGCATCCCGTAGACGCACATGTAGGCAAGCGCATCCGCCATCGCAGGTGGATGGTTGGTATGACCCAGCAGCAGCTTGCCGACAAGGTTGGCATCAAGTTCCAGCAGATTCAGAAATATGAGACCGGTATGAACCGGGTCAGCGCCTCGCGCCTTTGGGACGTCGCGGACGCGCTGGGAGTTTCGATCTCGTTCTTTTTTGAAGGCCTTGCTGAAGGTCAGGTCGGTACGGCCTATGCCGCCGACATGATGTCCGACAAGGAAGCGCTTGAGCTTGTGCGGTCGTACTATGCGATCCCGGAAGCCCAGCGTCGCCGCCTGTTCGATCTGGCGCGCGTCCTTTCCGAAGCGGCCTGAACACCGCCTTGACCGCGCCCCCGCGAGCGTTTAGCGCCCGTGGGGGCGTGTTCCCGTCTGGGCCGCCCTAGTTGGGGAGAGGCATCATGCGGGTTTCAAAAGCCTTGGCGACCGAACTTGTTGCAACAGCGCATGAACTGGCCGATGTAGCGCGGACCGCGACCCTGACCTATTTCCGGGCACGCGACTTGGTAGCCGAGACCAAGGAAGCATCACGGTTCGACCCAGTGACCGCAGCCGACCGGCTGTCTGAAGAACGAATGCGCCAAGTGCTTGCCCGCCGTCGCCCCGATGACGGCATCCTGGGTGAGGAATTCGGCGCTTTGGAGGGCAGCAGCGGTCTGACCTGGGTGCTTGATCCGATCGACGGAACCCGCGGCTATCTTTCCGGTACGCCGACCTGGGGTGTTCTGATTTCGGTCCGCGGCGCTGTCGGCCCGCTTTTTGGCATCATCGACCAGCCCTATATCGGCGAGCGCTTTGAAGGCGGTCTTGGGCGGGCGCTTGTGCGGGGCCCGATGGGCGAGGCCCCGCTTGCCGTGCGCGGGCCGCGCGCCCTGTCGCAATCCATCCTCTTTTCCACCTTTCCCGAGGTCGGCACGGCCGAGGAAGGTGCGGCCTTTCGGCGGGTCGCGTCGCGCGCAAAGCTCGTCCGCTATGGCACCGATTGCTACGCCTATGCCTTGATCGCCGCCGGACAGATCGATCTGGTGATCGAGGCAGGCCTGCAGGCCTATGATGTGCAGGCCCCGATCGCGGTGATTGAAGCCGCCGGGGGGATTGTCACCGACTGGCAGGGCCGCCCGGTTTATGAGGGCGGCCAGGTCCTTGCAGCCGCGAGCCGCGAGGTCCATGCCGAGGCCATGGCGCTGCTCAACGGCTGAGGCGCCCGATCTGCGGTCCATTTGGAAGGTCGTTCGCCGGTTCGGCAATTTCGTTTGTATATTGCCGTGTTGCGGTGACCTCACGCGGTCGGCTAGAGTTGGCTCGTCGCCCGTGCCCTTCTCCCTTCTGACGGTCGGCGCTGGTTTCTGCTGAAACCGAAGGGTGTGCAGCAGGGTGCACCCATGCCAGAGTTGCTGATCCGGAACGCCGATGTCGTCGTGACGATGAACGCCACCCGCGCCGAACTGGCGGGCGCGGATATTCATGTGCGCGATGGGGTGATCCAGGCCATAGGTCCGGGCCTTGCTGTGGCGGGGGCCGAGGTGATCGAGGCGCGGGGTTGTGTTGTTACGCCCGGCCTCGTCAACACCCATCACCACATGTTCCAGACGCTGACCCGTGCAGTGCCGGGTGGCCAGGATGCGTTGCTCTTCGGTTGGCTGAGGACGCTTTACCCGATCTGGACGCGCTTCGGGCCAGAGGAGATGTTTGTCTCGACCCAGGTTGGCCTGGCAGAACTGGCGCTGTCAGGCTGCACGCTGACGTCGGACCATCTGTACCTTTTCCCGAACGGCTCGCGGCTGGACGACACGATTGCCGCGGCTGCCGAGACGGGCCTCAGGTTTCATCCGACACGTGGTGCCATGTCCATTGGCGAAAGCGCGGGCGGTCTGCCCCCCGATACGCTGGTCGAGCGCGAGGGGATGATCCTTGATGACATGATCCGCGTAGTGGACCAGTTCCAGGACCCTAGGCCTGGGGCGATGATGCGCGTCGGGCTCGCGCCCTGTTCGCCGTTTTCGGTCAGCCGCGAGCTGATGCGCGACACGGCCCTGCTGGCGCGGGACAAGCGGGTGATGCTGCACACCCATTTGGCCGAAAATGACGAGGATATCGCTCATTCTCTGGCCCAGTTCGGCTGCCGACCTGGTCAATATGCCGAGGAGTTGGGCTGGACTGGCGTCGATGTCTGGCATGCGCATTGCGTGAAGCTGAATAGTTCGGAAATTGAACTTTTTGGTCGATCCCGGACTGGTGTTTCGCATTGTCCATGTTCGAATTGTAGACTCGGGTCAGGGATTGCTCCGGTACGTGCGATGCGGGATGCGAGGGTCAGGGTAGGCCTTGGGGTGGATGGTTCGGCCTCCAGCGACGCGGGCAATCTGATTGCCGAGGCGCGGATGGCGATGCTTTTGCAGCGGGTGGCGCGGGGGGCAGATGCGATGTCGGCGCGCGAGGCGCTGGAGATCGCGACACTGGGCGGGGCGCAGGTTCTGGGACGGGATGACCTGGGTTCGCTTGAGCCGGGCAAGCGGGCCGATCTGGCAATCTGGGACATGTCGGGGGTCGAGGCGGCCGGAAACTGGGACCCGGTCGCGGCCCTGGTTCTGTGCGGCCCGACGCGGGTGCGCAACCTGATCGTCGAGGGGCGCGAGGTGGTTCGCGGGGGCGAGATGCTGACGCTGGACTTGCCGAAAGTGCTGGAGCGCCATCGCCGGCTGGCACAAAGGCTTGCTGGGTAGCATCTGCTTTTCCCGCCCTTCCTTTCGCGTGGGTTCGGCGGCATGGTTTCGCCAACCACGTGAACCGGAGACCACGATGCGCCGCCTTGCCGCCCTGATCCTGTCGTCTATCCTGGCCCTGCCCGCCAGCGCCGAGACAATCCTGTCGGAAGCCAGCGGAACCTGGGGCGGGGCGTCGGGACAGAGCGTCTTTTTCCGCGCCGAGCTAAGCGCGAGGCAGGAGCAAGAGACAAGCCGACTGCGCATCTGGATCGGACATGATGATCCGTCGGCGCCGAAGCTAGATTTCGACAACCCGGCGATTTCCTTCAATTGGTTCGCGCAACGACAGGAGCTGGAAGTCGTCGACACCAGCAACGGCAGTGTCCTGCAGTTGACTAACGAAGGGAGCGATGGCGAAGCTGATTGGCTGTCGGTGCTGCAGATTCAATACATCGACTCTCAGTACACGGTCGTCGGCGTGCGTGAGCGACACATCAGCAACATGCATCCCGCAGACCTGGTGCCATATGAATGCGAGCTTGATTTCCTGAAAGGGAAGGTCACCGTGAACGGTGAGACGAGGGACCTTCTGCCAATGCGCTGGGAGTCGCTGGACGCCAGAAGCTGGACTTACCGCACGGCCTTCGACCGGGGCTATTGCCCTGAGAGCTAGCGGGGGCCGGTTTGCCGCGGTAAAAGGCCGTGAAGGAGGCCTTTATGGACCACAACTACGAAGCCCAGCGGCGCGAGACCTTTGATACCTTCCGCCAGTCGAAAGGGATCAGCCTGCCGAAGACGGCGGTGGTGGAGTATGCCTTCTTCATCGAGGAGCTTGATGCCTCATGGCCCGCGTTGGAACGGGCGCTGCGGCTGGAGGGGTTCGGGACGCGGCGGGCCAAGGATGGTGAGACGCTCATCGCGTGGATCGGGCCGATTCCAGTCACTCCGGAGGAGATCTGGAAGTATGAGCGGATCGCCACCACGATCGCGCTGAAGCATGATTTCTATCCGGACGGGTGGGAACTGGCGGAGTAGGTGACCCACCGTGGGTCAGCTATTGGCGGCAAATGGAATCAATGTGTTGCCGTCTCCTTCATGTCGTCTTAACCAATTCGGGTTGATCGGGGCACGAATTTTCGGCGAAAATTCGGGGGTGGTCAGCCTTTAAGGCTGACCTTTCGGCCCCCCACCCAGACCTCGGCCACGGCCCGGTCGTCGCCCATCATGATTGTCGGGAAAAGCGCCTGCCAGAGATCGCCCGCCTGCGCCGAGGCCTGCGCGATGGCGGGGGTGGAGGCGAGGTCGATGACCACAAGATCGGCTTCCATGCCCACGGCGATATTGCCGATCCGGTCCTCGGACCGCAAAGCCCGCGCGGAGCCTTGGGTCGCAAGCCACCAGAGCTGGGAGGGGTGGAGCGACTGGCCGCGGAGCTGGGCGACCTCATAGGCGGCGGCCATGGTGCGGAGCATCGAGAACGACGAGCCGCCGCCCGTATCGGTTGCAAGCCCGACGCGCAGCGACCGGGCGAGCCCCATGTCGAAGAGACCCGAGCCGATGAACGTGTTCGATGTCGGGCAGTGGACCAGGCTGGCGTCGGCCTCGATCAGGCGGGCGCGCTCACGGTCGGTCAGGTGGATGGCGTGGCCGTAAACCGCGCCTTCGCGGAGGAGCCCCTGT
Source organism: Tabrizicola sp. (assembly GCF_051645465.1). Taxonomy (GTDB): domain Bacteria; phylum Pseudomonadota; class Alphaproteobacteria; order Rhodobacterales; family Rhodobacteraceae; genus Tabrizicola. The sequence continues at coordinate 19,500 of NZ_JBOFBI010000298.1, forward strand.
GCTTCGTAGGTGTCGAGGTAGTCGCGGGATTGGGGGAAAAGCTCGCGCACCCAGGCGATTTCGTCGGTCTGTTCGGAAAGATGGGTCTGCATCAGGCAGTCGGGGTATTCCCGCCAGAGCGCGCCCAGGGCCGCAAGCTGCTCGGGCGTCGAGGTGGGCGAGAAGCGCGGGGTGATGACGTAGGAGAGCCGGTCCATTCCATGCCACTTCTGCAGGAGGCGCCTCGAATCGTCATAGGCCGATTGCGCGGTGTCGCGCAGGCCTTCGGGCGCGTTCCGGTCCATGCAGGTCTTCCCGGCGAAGACCCGCATGCCGCGCGACTGCGCTGCCGAAAAGATCGCATCCACGCTTTCGGGATGGATCGTCGCGTAGGAGCAGACGGTCGTCGTTCCGCGCGCGAGCACCAGGTCAAGGTAGCGCCCGGCGATCTTGTCGGCATAGGCGCGGTCGGCGAAGCGCATTTCTTCGGGGAACGTGTAGGTGTTCAGCCAGTCGATCAGCCGCTTGCCCCAGCTCGCGATGATGGCGGTCTGGGGGTAGTGGACATGGGCGTCGATGAAGCCGGCCGAGATGAGCTTTTGTCCGTGGTCGTGCAGGTGTGCCTGGGGATAGCGTGCGCGAAGATCGGCTGCTTCGCCCACGGCGGCAATGCGGCCCTGATCCACCAGCACCGCGCCATGCGCAAGGTGCTGGGCCGCGTCGGGGGTCGCGAATGGGTCGCCCTGAAAGCGGATTACCTGCCCGAGGAGAAGATCGGCCATCGTACGGTCCTTGTTCTTGCCGAGCCAGCCTAGAGCCTTTATGGCCGAGGTTGAATTGCCCATGGCCTTCTGTTTCGTTGAAACAGCTTCGGCTAGGGTCGCGGCAATGGGGTGATCGGCCTCGGGGGGCGGCATGACGGACCATCTGGCAAACCCGGAAGACGAGACCCTGGACCAGGAGCGTATTGACGCGGTGCTGGAGGCCGTCGAGGCCGAGGATAGCGGCGCACTTGATACCCTGCTCGACCCGCTCCACGCCGCTGACATCGCCGACCTTCTGGAACAGATCGGCGGGCCGGACCGGCGGGCGCTGCTGGCGCTGTGGTCGCATGAGATCGACGGGGAAATCCTGTCGGAAATCTCGGACGCGATCCGGGAAGAGGTGATCGAGAGCCTGCCGCGTGAGGTGCTGGTCGAGGCGGTGCGCGACCTTGAGTCCGACGACGTCGTTGACATTCTGGAGGACCTGGAGCCGCCGCAGCAGGGCGTGATCCTTGACGCGCTGGAAAGCGCGGACAGGGTGGCCGTGGAACAGGCGATGGCCTTCCCGGAGTACTCTGCCGGGCGGTTGATGCAGCGCGAGACGGTGGTGGCGCCAGAGCATTGGACGGTGGGGGAAGCCATTGATTTCCTTCGGCAAGCCGAGCATTTGCCGGATCAGTTCTACCATGTGATTCTGGTCGATCCGCGTATGAAGCCGGTGGGCTATGTGACGCTGGGGCGCATCCTGTCTTCGGGCCGCGAGATGGCGTTACGCGCGATTACCGAGGACAGTTTCCGCACCATCGAGGCGACGGAACCAGAGGCGGATGTCGCTTATATCTTCAACCAGTATCACCTGATTTCCTGCCCGGTCGTGGATAGCGCGGGGCGGCTGGTGGGGGTGATCACCATCGATGACGCGATGAATGTGCTGGACGAAGAGCATGAGGAAGACATGCTGCGTCTGGCCGGTGTGGGCGAGGAAAGCTCGATCTCGGACGGGGTCTGGGACACGGTCAAGGCGCGGCTGCCTTGGCTGGCGATTTCGCTGGTGACGGCGAATATCGGCGCGCTGGTGATTTCGCAGTTCGAGGCGGTGATTGCGAAGATCGTGGTGCTGGCGGCGCTGATGCCGGTTGTGGCGGCGATGGGGGGGAATGCGGCGACGCAGTCGCTGACGGTGGCGGTACGGGCGCTCGCGACGCGCGACCTGACCGGGGCGAATGCCTTCCGCGTGGTGCGGCGGGAACTGGCGGTCGGGGTGATCAACGGGCTTTGCTTCGCGGGCGTCATGGCGACGGCGGCCTGGATCTTGTTCGGGGCGCCAATGGTGGGAGCGGTGATTGGCCTGGCCCTGATCATTACGCTGATCGTTGCCGCGCTGGCGGGGGTTCTGGTGCCGCTTCTGCTCAACCGTCTGGGGTTCGACCCGGCATTATCCTCGGGCACGTTCGTCATCACGATGACGGATGTGATCGGGTTCTTTGCCTTCCTCGGCCTTGCGACAGTGATGCTGCTATGAGCGATATCAAGGCCTTGGCGCGGGCCGAGGCGTTCGAGAGGCGGGCGCGGGCCTTTGCGGCGGGGCAGGGGCAGGCGGCCGAGATTCTGGCGGACTACCTGGCGGGGCAGGCCGGCAAGGTGCTGTCGGGCTATATGCCGATGCGGAGCGAGATCGACCCGTTGCCCGCGATGGCGGCGCATCAGGGGCCCGTGGGGGTGCCGGTGATCGTGGGGAAGGGGCTGCCCTTGCGGTTCCGTGAGTGGTCGCCGGGCGCAAAGATGGTGGAGGGGGCGTTCAAGGCGCTGGTCCCCGAGGAAGGGGCCTGGGTGGAGCCTTCGGTGCTGATCGTGCCGCTGCTTGCGTTTGACGCGCGGGGGTATCGGCTGGGCTATGGGGGCGGGTTCTACGACCGGACGCTGGAAGGTTTGCGGGCCAGGGGGAAGGTACTGGCGGTGGGATTTGCCTTTGCGGCGCAGGAGGTGGCTCAGGTGCCGACTGAAGCGACCGACCAGCGGCTGGATGCGGTGGTCACGGAAAAGGGGGTCACGGTTTTCGCGTGACGCTTTCTTGGCAACGACGGCTGCTCGTCGATGACTTCGTCACTCCTCGCGGGGCGTACCGAGGAGGAGACGAAGTCGAACGAGGAGGGGTCGGCTTAGTGCGCGATGTCTTCCTGGCGGACGAACATGTTGCCCCAGGCGCGGTCGATCAGTTCCGGGGTCATCTGGTAGGGGATGTTCTCGAATTCGCAAACAGCGATCATCTGGTCGATCAGGAAGACCGGCTGGTAGTTCGCATAGTTGTTGGCGATGGTCGGGAACTTGACCTTCATCAGATGCATGAGCGCAGTTTCGTCCAAAGGCATCTTCTTCTTGCGGGCGACCATGGCGAAGATCTTCAGGAAGTTCTCCTGGCTTGGGCCGTCGATCTTGATCTTGAAGAAGATACGACGCAGGGCCGCGCCGTCGAAGATCTGGTTGGGGTGGAAGTTGGTCGAGAAGATCACCAGCGTGTCGAACGGCACGGTGAACTTTTCGCCCGATTGGAGCGCCAGGATATCGCGGCTTTCTTCCAGCGGCACGATCCAGCGGTTGACGATCTTCTGCGGGGGTTCCTGCTGACGGCCAAGGTCGTCGATGATGAAGATGCCGCCAGTGGCCTTGAGCTGCAGGGGGGCCTGGTAGGTGCGGGCGACCGGGTTGTAGTTCAGGTCGAGCATGTCCAGCGACAGTTCACCGCCGGTGATGACCGAGGGGCGTTCGCAGAAGACATAGCGGTTGTCGAACC